>DATBKV010000155.1:0-20625 GCA_036555745.1 Xanthobacteraceae bacterium
CTCGGCGCCAAGGGCGCGGGCGAGGTCAGCACCATCCCGACGGCGGCGGCGGTTATCTCGGCGATCGAGGACGCGCTGCAGCCGTTCGGCGTCCGCCGTGCGCAAACCCCCATCACCCCGCACAAGCTGGTCGAGCTCATCACCAGCGGCGTCAAAGCTTGAGGTTCAATTCCGATGCGCACCGGCTCCGAATATCTTCGCTCGCTCGACGACGGACGGCAGGTGTTCGTCGACGGTGAGCGCGTCGCCGACGTCACCCGCCATGTCGCCTTTCGCGAGGCGGCGCGCTCGGTGGCGCGCCTCTACGACATTGCGGCGGCGCCGGAAAACCGCGAGCGCATGACATTCGTCTCGCCCAAGACCGGCGAGCCGGTGCTGCGTGCCTACCAGATCCCGCGCAGCCATGCCGACCTGCGGGCGCGGCGGCTGTTTTCCGAGACCTGGGCCGAAGCGACTTTCGGCCTGATGGGACGCACGCCCGATCACGTCGCCGGCTTCTTCTGCGGCTACGCCGCCACCCCGGGCGTGCTGGCTGCGGGCGGGCAGAAATTCGCGGACAACGTGGTCGCCTTCTACGAGCACATGCGCGACCACCACCTCTATGTCTCCTATGCCATCGTCCCGCCGCAGATCGACCGCAGCAAGCCGGCGCACAAGCAGAGCGACCCGACGCTCTACGCCGGCGTGGTCAAGGAGCGCGACGACGGCATCGTCATTTCCGGCGCGCAGCAGCTCGCCACCGGCGGCGCGATCTCGGATTTCATCCACCTGAGCTGCATCCATCCGCTGCAGCCCGGCGACGAGAACTACGCCAACTGCCTGGCGGTTGCGGTCGCCGCGCCCGGGGTCAGGCTCTATCCGCGCCGGCCGTTCGCGAGCGCGGCCACCAACGCGTTCGACTATCCGCTGTCGAGCCGCTTCGACGAGGGCGACAGCTACGTGATCTTCGACAACGTGTTCGTGCCGTGGGAGCGGGTGTTCATCTATCGCAACATCGAGCTCTCGCGCGATCAGTGGTGGAAGACGCCATCGCACCTCTACGGCAACCACCAGGCGCAGGTGCGCTACGTCACCAAGCTGCGCTTCATGATCGGCATCGCGCAACGCATGAACGAGATGACCGGCAACGCCGCCAATCCCGCGGTGCAGATCATGATGGGCGAGCTCGCCGCGCTGGTGTCGGTCTACGAGACCATGCTGCTCGCGCACGAGACGGCGGCGACGATCGACCGGGACGGCGTGTTGTGGCCGTCGCGGACCGCGCTCTATTCGGCGATGGCGCTGCAGTCCGAGCTCAACGGCCGCATGCTCGAGATCATCCGCGAGCTCGCCGGCGCCGCCATGATCACGCTGCCGTCCTCGCTGCGCGACTTCGAGAGCCCGCAGACTGCGGCAGATGTCGAGCGCTACATGCGCTCGGCCACCACCGACGCCAAGGCCAGGGTCGCGCTGATGCGGCTCGCCTGGGACTTCATCGGCTCGGAATTCGGCAGCCGCCACCAGCAATACGAGAAGTTCTACGGCGGCGCCTCGTTCCTGGTGAAGCAGAACGTCTACCGCAACTTCGATTTCGCGCGCGCGACCGCGCTGGTCGACGCCGCCCTCAACCTGCCGCCGCTGGCGTCGGATTGATCGGACGGCGTCGCGCTCGCCCCTACGACTGCTTCCACAACTGTGAAAACTGTGTGGCCACGATGCCTTCGTAGGGCACATCGCCTGTGAGGATGCCGACGTCGCGCGAGAACTGGTTCATGCCGGCGACGAAGGCGGGCGAGATCGCGGCGTCGTAATAGGGAAGGTCGCGGCGAATGAGTTCGGCGATTAGCTCGGCCTCGGCCTGCGGAAAAAGCTTGCGCCCGATATCTGTCGCGCGCGCGACGTTTTGCTTGAGCGCGGTGTGCGTCTTTACCATGGCCCGCACGACTGCAGCCGCGGTCTCGGGCGAGCGCTCGATCAGCCGATCGGCCGTGGCGATCGAGGCCATGGTGTAATTGAAGCACGGCTTCGGCCCGTCGCCGCGCCGCACATCGAGCACCACGGTCCCGACCCCGCGGCGCACCGCGACCTCCGTCCCCATGCCGTTCGCCCAAAACCCGTCGATCTTGCGTTCCTCCAGCGCCTTCGCCGCGGTTACGCCGAAGTTCACGCCGGCGCCCTGCGCGCCCGGTACGGGAGCGATCTTCACTTCGTTGGCGCCGATGCCGGCCTCAAGCAGGAGCCGGCGCAGCCCCATATCGACCCACGGCGCCGCGCCGATGCTGCGGCCCTTCACCACGTCGAGGTCGCCGCGTTTGCCACCGAAATCCTTGTGCATGACCAGGAACCAGTACATGCCCTGGCCTTGCGCGCACAGCAGCTTGGCACCGCGCCACTGCGGAAATGCCGACAGCGCAGAGTGCGCGGAGCCCCCCACCAGCTCGACCGTGCCGTCGCGCAACGCCGCGTAGGATTTGTCAACCGGATAGATCAGCTCGAGCGAGACATCGAGACCTTCCTCTTTGAAGCAGCCGAGCTCGATCGCAGCGATCGCCGGGAAATACGAGTTCGAGATCATGTCGGGCACGGCGAGCTTCATCGTTCATTTCCCCTGCATTGTCGAACCCCACCGGGCGCGGCACCGATTTGTATCCGAGAACGTCAAAACAAGGCCTTGATCGCGGCCGCCGCTGCGAAGGCGTCGGCGTCGGCATCGACGAATCCGCTCACCTGCAGGCCGAGCGGCAGTCCTTCGTCCGCGAGCACCGGCAGCGAGATCGCCGGAATGCCGAGCAGCGAGGCGTGCACGGTGCAGCTGGGGTCGCCGGTGGATTCCAGCCCGATCGGCGCGGCCGCGGGCGCGGACAGGCTCACGCAGACATCGCACTCGGCGGCCAGTTCGGCATAGAGCGCGCGCGGGCGGGCGCGTTGCATCAGATCCTTGCGGTAGTCGTCGAGGCTCATCGCTTCCGCCTCGGCGAGCCGCTCCAGCATCACGCGGCTGAGCTTGCTCGCGTCGCGCGCGCGGTAGGTGTTGAGCGGCCAGCGCGATTCCCAGCCATTGATGCGCATGGAGAGCGGCCGTGCTTGCCCGATAGCTTCCTCGACGGCGGCGAGCTTGGCATGGGAGTGCCGCGTCAGCACCTCGATTCCCGCAGCCTTCAGCCGCGCCAGCGCATCCGCCATCGCCGCTTTGGCGTCCGACGACGCCGCGGCGAAGCCGGCGGTCTCGAGGAAGCCGACGCGGCGCGGCGTCTTCGCCGCCGGGGCGCTCGCGGGGCCGAACAGGCCGGGATAGCCGGGATCGCCGCCGACGCGGACCGCGACCTCGTAGGCCACCTGCCAGGCATCTTCCAGGGTCGACGCCAGCACGCCGGTCGCGCTCTGGCTCAGCCCGTCGTAGCTGCCGCCGCGGTTGAGCGCGCCGACCGTGGCTTTGAAGCCGATGCAGCCGCAATAGCTGGCCGGCCGGATGGTCGAGCCGATCACCTGCGTGCCGAGCCCCGCGCTCAGCATTCCGGCGGCGACCGCGGCCGCGGAGCCGCTGCTCGATCCGCCGGGCGTGCGGCGCAGGTCGTGCGGGTTGCGCGTGCCGCGCGGCTCGCTGGCCGCGAACTCGGTGGTGACGGTCTTGCCGACGATCACCGCGCCGGCCTCGCGCAGCGCGGCGACGCTGGCGCCATCGCGCTCGGAGCGAAAGCCCGCGAACAGCGGCGAGCCGTTCTCGGTCGGCATGTCGATGGTCTCGATGATGTCCTTGATGCCGATCGGCATGCCGTCGATCTGCGACAGCTGCCGCCCCGCGCGCCAGCGCGCGCCGGCGCGGTCGGCGGCCGCGCGCGCGCCGTCGAGGTTGAGATTGACGAAGGCGCCGATCTTCGGCTCGAGCGCGGCGAGGTCGGCGAGGCAGCGCTCGAGGAAGTCGCGCGGCGTGTCGCCGCCGCTGGCGAAGCGCGCGCTCGCGGCGAGATACGGCTTGG
Source organism: Xanthobacteraceae bacterium (assembly GCA_036555745.1). Classification (GTDB taxonomy): domain Bacteria; phylum Pseudomonadota; class Alphaproteobacteria; order Rhizobiales; family Xanthobacteraceae; genus VAZQ01. The sequence continues at coordinate 3,957 of DATBKV010000155.1, forward strand.
GCGAAAGCTTCAGTGCCTCGTCCGGTGCCAGCATAAAGGCCTCCACAGGTTCGAAGTGCTCTGGCGCGGCGCATGTTCCGGGATTGCCGCCGAGCAGCCCCACGCACCCGCTTTCCTCACCGCGGCGAACGCGGCAAGCCCAACTCTGCCGCCTGTGGCGACGTCAATCGAGGGACACGCGCTACTTTTTGCTCTCGTCGTAATAGTGGATCTCGTACAGCAGGCAGCCGCGCTCCGATTTGAAGGGGCCGTGGTAGACGCCGGGCGGACGGCAGGCGTAAGTCGGGGCGTCGAACGGCTCGCCGCCCTTGCCCTGGCTGTCATTGCCCACAATCAGATCGCCGGAGACGAGATAGACCTCTTCCCAGTGGTCGTGCACGAACGGCGCGGTGGTGTAGACGCCGGGATCGAAGCGCAGCAGCCGCGTGCGGCTTCCCATCTTGCGGCTCTCGTCGAGGTCGCTCGCCAGAATCTTCTGCTTGATGCCGGCGGGATAGCCGGGCGGCGTCGCCCAGCCGGTCTTCATGTCCACGCGGGTAAATTCCAGGTGCGGCTTGTTCATCGGCATGGGTGTTCTCCGGCGGTCGAACCATTATCCCAGGTTGGGCAGCGTTTGCACCCGATAGGCATGGGCGATCTTGCGGCCGAGCACGGGGTCCTCGATTTCGAAGGCGAATGCGGGCGTGGGACGCACGCCGCCATGGGCGGCGAGCGTGCCGCAGAACATCAGCGTGCCGTCCGGCAGGGCGGCGGCCCCGGCATGGCGGGCGATCAGGCCTGTCGGATCCATCATCGCCGCGACCGTGCCGTCCTGATAGAGCGTGCGCTTGCCGCCCTCGAGCACGTGCGAGCGCAACAGCAGACGGTCCCAGTGTGCGGCGACGTCGTCGTAGGCCCAGAACACGGGGGCGATCGGTTTGTCGCACATCTGCTTGGAGACGGTTACCCCGTACTTCTCCACCTCGCGGTCGGTGTGATCCGAGCCGGCGCCGACCCAGAGCCTGCCGGCATGCTGCAGCAGCACAAACTCCACTTCGCCGCCCGATGCCTCGCCCACGGCTTCGATGCTGTCCCCGGTGGTGAGCCGCGCAGCGGCGACGCGATAGAAGATCGGCGTCGTCGCCGGCCGCTTCACGCCGAGCGCCTCGAGCTCGCGGATGTGCTTCTCGACCGCGACCGGATCGCGCCCGGTCCAGCCGGCGATCACGGCATGCGCGATCGCCACCTCGGCGGACCGTGGGCCCGACTTGTCCTGCAATGTCAGGGACAGCATGCGCGGTGACACAACACGTCCGGCATTTGGATCGCGACGTCGAGATCCGGCAAGCGCTGCGCGAGCCGCGCGGCATCGGAATGAAGCCCTCGCTTGATATGTCATTGACACCGCCATTTCAACTCCGCGAGAGTGCCGCCGACGATCGGGCAGGGGACTGACGTATCGGCTTGCCATGCAAACGCTATCCCAGGTCAGCGCCGACCTCGCCCGCGCCGGCTCCAGCCGCAACTTGGTCGAGCAATGCCTGGCGCGCATCGCCGATCGCAACGGGGAGGGCGCGCGCGTCTTTCTCAAGGTGCACGACGCGGACGCGCTCGCGGCGGCCGACTTCTACGACCGGCTGCGCGCCCACGGCGCTGCACCCTCGCCGTTTGCGGGCATCCCGGTGTCGATCAAGGACCTGTTCGACATGGCGGGCGACGTCACCACTGCGGGCTCGCGCGCGCTCAAGGACGCGGCGCCTGCCGCGCGGGACGCGCCCTGCGTGGCGCGGCTGCGCGCGGCCGGCTTCATTCCGATCGGCCGCACTAACATGACCGAGTTCGCCTTCTCCGGGCTCGGCATCAATCCGCACTACGGGACCCCGCTCAACCCCTATGACCGCAGCGCCGGGCGCATCCCGGGAGGCTCGTCCTCGGGCGCCGCGGTGTCGGTGGCCGACGCCATGGCGCTGGGCGCGCTCGGCACCGACACCGGCGGCTCCTGCCGCATCCCGGCGGCGCTGTGCGGCATCGTCGGCTTCAAGCCCACCGCGCGGCGCGTGCCGACGGCGGGTGCGTTCCCGCTCTCGACCTCGCTCGACTCGATCGGCCCGCTGGCGGCGACGGTCGCCTGCTGCGCCGTGCTCGACGCCGTTCTGGCCGGCGAGCCGGTTGCCGAGTTGGCGCCGTTTCCGCTTGCCGGGCTGCGCATGGCGGTGCCGCAGACCATGGTGCTGGAGGGCCTGCAGCCGGCCGTGGCGCGCGCCTTCGAGTCGGCCTTGGCGGCCCTGCGCAAGGCCGGCGCGCGCATCGTCGACATTCCGCTGCGCGAGCTCTCCGAGCTGGCGCAGATCAACGCCAAGGGCGGGCTGGCCGCGGCCGAGTCCTACGCCATCCATCGCGCGCTGATCGCCACCGCCGAGAAAACCTACGACCCGGAAGTGCTGGTGCGCATCCTGCGCGGGCGCGAGCAGGACGCCGCCGACTACATCGACCTCGTCAAGGCGCGGGGAGATTTCATCCGCCGCGTCGACGCCGTGACCGCGCCCTACGACGCCCTGCTGATGCCGACCACGCCGGTGACGGCCCCGCGGCTTGCCGATCTCGCCGGCGCCGAAAGCTATCGCAAAGTCAACTTCCTGGTGCTGCGTAATCCGGCGATCGCGAACTTCCTCGACCGCTGCGCGATTTCGCTGCCGTGCCAGCACGCCGGCGACGCCCCGGTCGGCCTCATGCTGATCGGCGGGCACGGCGCCGACCGCCGGCTGCTCGCGATCGCCGCCGCGATCGAAACGGTGGTGTCGCCGCCCCGCGCATAGTCCGCGCACGGCGTCCGCGCCGTGCGGTGCCGTTCACCCCTCATGATGCTGGTCGGTATTCTCGTTTCGATCTATAGTCAGCCAAAAGGGTCTCCTTCCAATAATGAAGACCTGCAGATCGCGCCCGCGCGGTGTCGGGCGCCCGGGAGGAACGTCGTGATCCCTGCTTCCTTCGAATATCATCGTCCCAAGTCCGTTCCCGAAGCCGTGGCCCTGCTCGCCGACCTGGGCGAGGACGCGAGGGCGCTTGCGGGCGGGCATAGTCTCATACCGATGATGAAGCTTCGGCTGGCAACGCCGGAGCATCTCGTCGACCTCGCCGGCATCGGCGATCTCAAAGGCATCCGCGCCGATGGCGGCGACATCGTCATCGGCGCCATGACGACGCAGCACGAGCTCATCGCGTCCGACCTGCTGGCGGCGCAGATCCCGATCATGCGCGAGGCGTCGTTGCTGATCGCCGACCCGCAGGTCCGCTACGTCGGCACGGTCGGCGGCAATGTCGCCAACGGCGATCCCGGTAACGACCTGCCGGCCGTCATGCTGTGCCTTGGTGCCAGCTATCATGTCGCCGGCAAGGCCGGCGAGCGCCGCATTCCGGCGCGCGAATTCTATCGCGGCGCCTATGTCACCACGCTCGCGCCGGGCGAAATCCTCACCGCGGTGCGTATTCCCGTTCCTCCCTCCAGTCACGGCGCCGCCTACGAGAAGCTCAAGCGCAAGGTCGGCGACTACGCCACGGCCGCCGCCGCCGTGGTCTTGACCATGCGCGCCGGCAGGGTCGAGAGCTGCTCCATCGGTCTGACCAACGTCGCGGAACGGCCATTGTGGGCGGAAGACGCTGCGAAAATCCTGGTCGGATCGTCCCTCGACGCCGCGACCGTGAAGCGGGCGGTCGCCGCTGCGGAGGCAATCACCGCGCCGGCCGAGGATACGCGCGGGCCGGTCCGATATCGCACCAAGATGGCCGGCGTGATGCTCGCGCGCGCGCTCGCCCGTGCGCAACAGCGCGCGCGCAGCGCCTGAGCTTGCGGAGAAAGACGATGCCTAAAACGCAGCTTTCCATGACGGTGAACGGCCAGGCCGTCGATGCGCTGGTCGAGCCGCGCATGTTGCTCGTCCATTTCCTGCGCGAACAGCTCAACCTCACCGGGACGCACGTCGGTTGCGACACCACCCATTGCGGGGCCTGCACGGTCGACCTCGACGGCAAATCGGTGAAATCGTGCACCTTGTTCGCGATTCAGGCGAACGGCGCCGAGATCCGGACCATCGAGGGCATGGCCGCTGCCGATGGCAGCTTGCATGCGCTGCAGGAGGGCTTTCGCGAGATGCACGGCCTGCAGTGCGGGTTCTGCACGCCCGGAATGATCCTCCGCGCCTACCGCCTGCTGCAGGAGAACAAGAGCCCAAGCGAGGATGAAATCCGCTTCGGCATTTCCGGAAATCTCTGCCGTTGCACGGGCTATCAGAACATCGTCAAGGCCATTCAATACGCCGCCGCCAAGCTCAACGGCGTGCCTTTCCAGGAGGCCGCGGAATGAACGAGTCGATTCCGACCAGCGCGCAGCGCACCGAGCGGCTGCAGGGCGTGGGCTGCAAGCGCAAGCGCGTCGAAGACATCCGTTTCGTCCAGGGCAAAGGCAGCTATGTCGACGACCTCAAGCTGCCCGGCATGCTCTACGGCGACTTTGCCCGCTCGCCCCACGGTCATGCCCGGATCAAGCGGATCGACACCTCCAAGGCCAAGGCGGTCAAGGGCGTGCTCGCGGTGCTGACCGCGGCCGAGCTCAAGCCGCTCAATCTGCACTACATGCCGACCCTTGCAGGCGACGTCCAGGCGGTGCTCGCCGAGCACAAGGTGCTGTTCCAGAACCAGGAAGTCGCCTTCGTCGTCGCCGAGGAGCGCTATGCCGCCGCCGACGCGGCCGACCGCGTCGAGGTCGAGTACGAGGCGCTGCCGGTCATCGTCGATCCCTTCAAGTCGATGGCGGCGGATGCTCCGCTCCTGCGCGAGGATATCAAGGACAAGACCGAGGGCCCGCACGGCAAGCGCAAGCACCACAATCATATCTTCACCTGGGAGATCGGCGACAAAGAAGGCACCGACGCCGCCTTCCGCAAGGCCGACGTCACCATCAAGGAGCTCATCTCCTATCAGCGCGTGCATCCCTGTCCGCTCGAGACCTGCCAGTGCGTCGCCTCCTTCGACAAGATCAAGGGCGAGCTCACGCTCTGGGGCACGTTCCAGGCGCCGCACGTCATCCGCACGGTGGCCTCGCTCATTTCGAAAATTCCCGAGCACAAGATCCATGTGATCGCGCCCGACATCGGCGGCGGCTTCGGCAACAAGGTCGGTGCCTATTCCGGCTATATCTGCGCCATCGTCGCCTCGATCGTGACCGGGCGACCGGTGAAATGGGTGGAAGACCGCATCGAGAACCTGTCGACCACGGCGTTCGCGCGCGATTACCACATGACCGCGGAGGTCGCGGCGACGCGCGACGGCAAGGTCACGGGGCTACGCGTCTACACCATCGCCGATCACGGCGCCTTCGACGCTTGCGCCGATCCCACCAAGTGGCCGGCGGGCTTCTTCAACGTCGTCACCGGCTCCTACGATTTCCCCGTGGCGCACGTGATGGTCGACGGCGTCTATTCCAACAAGGCGCCGGGCGGGGTGGCCTACCGCTGCTCGTTCCGCGTCACGGAAGCCGCCTACTGCATCGAACGCGCCATGGACATCATGGCGCAGAAGCTCGGCATGGATCCCGCCGAGTTTCGCATGAAGAATCTGATCCGGCGCGAGCAGTTCCCGTACACCTCCGCGCTCGGTTGGGAATACGATTCGGGCGACTATCACACCGCGCTGCAACGAGCGATGGAGGCGGTGGGCTACAAGCAACTGCGCGCCGAGCAACAGGCGAAGCAGGAAGCGTTCAAGCGCGGCGAGACGCGCGAGCTGATGGGCATCGGAGTCAGCTTCTTCACCGAGATCGTCGGCGCCGGGCCGTCGCGCAACTGCGACATCCTGGGCATCGCCATGTTCGACTCCTGCGAGATTCGTATTCATCCGACCGGCGCGGGCATCGCCCGGCTCGGCACCAAGTCGCAGGGGCAGGGGCACGAGACCACCTACGCCCAGATCATCGCCAGCGAGCTCGGGCTCGCTGCCGACAACATCGCCGTCGAGGAGGGCAACACCGACACCGCGCCCTACGGGCTCGGGACCTATGGCTCGCGCTCGACGCCGGTTTCGGGCGCCGCCACCGCGATGGCCTGCCGCAAGATCAAGGCGAAGGCGCAGATGATCGCCGCGCATCTGCTCGAGGTGCACGATGACGATCTGGAATGGGACGTTGACCGCTTCCGCGTGAAGGGCAATCCCGAGCGTTTCAAGACCATGACCGAGCTCGCCTGGGCGGCCTATCACGGCGTGCCGCCCGGCATGGAGCCGGGCCTCGAGGCGGTGAGCTATTACGATCCGCCCAACATGACCTATCCCTTCGGCGCCTATATCTGTGTCGTCGACGTGGACGTCGACACCGGCGTGACCACGGTGCGGCGCTTCTACGCGCTTGACGACTGCGGAACGCGCATCAATCCGATGATCATCGAGGGCCAGATCCACGGCGGACTGACCGAGGCCTTCGGCATCGCCATGGGCCAGGAGATACGCTACGACGACACCGGCAACGTGTTGACCGCCTCGTTCATGGACTACTTCATGCCGACGGCGGTCGAGACCCCGAAATGGGAGACCGACTGGACCACGACGCCATCACCGCATCATCCGATCGGCGCCAAAGGCGTCGGCGAGAGCCCCAACGTCGGCGGCGTGCCGTGCTTCGCCAATGCGGTCAACGACGCCTTCAAGTTCCTCGGCTCGACCCATATCCCGATGCCGCACGACCACTGGCGCACCTGGATGGCCGCGGACAAGCTCGGGCTGCACGCGTGACCGGCGGAGGCTGATGGACTTTCGGCGCCGCGCGCATAGATCACCCGCATGAGCCTGAGCCGCGAACAGATCTCCGACCGTCTCGCCGCCGCCGGCTATGTCGCCGATCGCGATATCGCGACCGCGCTGTGGCTCATGGAATATCTCAAGCGGCCGCTGCTGCTGGAAGGCGAGGCGGGCGTCGGCAAGACCGAGGTCGCCAAGGCGCTCGCCCGCGTGCACGCGGCCGAGCTGATCCGCCTGCAGTGCTACGAGGGTCTTGACCAGAACGCCGCGCTTTACGAGTGGAACTATCAACGCCAGCTGCTCGCCATCAAGGCGCGCGAGGCGGCGGGCGAAAGCGCCGAGCGCATCGAGGAGCACATCTTCTCGGAAAAGTACCTGCTCGAGCGGCCGCTGCTGGCGGCCATACGCCGCCCGACGCCGCCGGTGCTGCTGGTCGACGAAGTCGACCGCGCCGACGAGGAGTTCGAGGCGTTTCTATTGGAGCTGCTCTCCGACTTCCAGGTCAGCGTCCCCGAGCTGGGCACGATCACGGCGATTTCGATCCCGCGCGTCGTGCTCACCTCGAACGGCACGCGCGAGCTCTCCGACGCCCTGCGCCGGCGATGCCTTTATCACTATGTCGACTTTCCCGATGTCGATCGCGAGGCGAGGATCATCCGCACGCGCTTGCCGGATATGGATACGTCGCTGGCGCTGCAGATCGCGCGCATGGTTGCCGCCGTGCGCAAGGAGGACCTGCACAAGGTGCCGGGCGTCGCGGAGACGCTCGACTGGGCGGCCACGCTTGCCGGCCTCGACGTTCACGATCTGCGGCAGGAACCGGAAGCGGTGCACGAGACCATGATCTGCCTGCTCAAGACCCATGACGATCGCGCGCGTATGCCGCGCGAGGTGACGGACCGCATGCTCGGGAAGGTCGCCTGAAGGAACTGCGCATGCCCCCGGTCGCGACCGGCACACAGATCGAGGGGATCGGCCCGCGCGCGCGGACGCGGCTCGCCGGCTTTGCGCGCACGCTGCGCGACAACGGCTTCAAGATCGGCCTCGCCGAAACCCGCGATGCGCTCGCGGTTCTCGCTTCCCCCGCCGCCACGCGGCGGACCGCGCTCAAGCCGGCGCTGCGCTCGCTGTTTGCGGGAACGCGCTCCGACTGGGAGCGGTTCGACGAGATTTTCGACGCCTATTGGAGCGGCCGCGGCATGCGCCGCATGCAGGTGGTGAGCGGCGTGCCTCCGGTGGGTAGCTCCGCTTCGCCGCGCACCAGGATCGGCGCCTCCGGGCAGCCGCCATCCTCGGTTGCCGACCGCGCCGAGCGGTCCGCCGGAGGCGGTGACGAGGGCGCCGCCGGTTCAAGCGCACGGCACGAAGGAGCTTCGCGCGCCGAGAACCTCGCCGTGGTGGATATTCGCCACGTCGCCGACCCTGACGCGATCGCCGAGGTGCACGCGCTGGCGCGCCGCCTGGCGAAGCGGATGCGGGCGCGGCTGGTGCGCCGCGAGCAGGCGCGCCGGCGCGGGCGGCGCCTCGACATCCGCCGCACCATCCATCGCAGCGTGTCGAAGGGCGGAACGCCGCTCGACCTGGTCTGGCGGCGCCGGAAGGTGAAACCCTTGCGGCTCGTCGTCCTGCTCGACGCCTCCGGCTCGATGAATCTCTATACCGCGTTCTTCGTCCGCTTCCTGCACGGCGTGGTCGACGCATTCCGCGAGGCGGAGGCATTCGTTTTCCACACCCGGCTCGCGCACGTATCTCCGTCGCTGCGCGACCGCGACGTCGCGCGCGCAGTCGATCGGCTTGGCTTGATGGCGCAGGGCATCGGCGGCGGCACCCGCATCGGCGAGAGTCTGGCGGCCTTCAACCGCTGGCACGCGCGGCGGGTGATCAATTCGCGCACTGCGGTGATGATCGTATCCGACGGTTACGACACCGGCGAGCCCGAGCTGCTGGGTGCGCAGATGCGCCGCCTGCGCCAGCGATGCCGGCGGATCATCTGGCTCAACCCGCTCATCGGCTGGAAGGGATTCAGCCCCCAGGCGCGCGGCATGCAGGCGGCGCTGCCCCACGTCGATCTGTTCGCCCCCGCGCACAATCTCGCGAGCCTCGCCGCGCTCGAGCCCTATCTCGCGCGCATCTGATGCCATGGGCCGCGACCGCTCGTGAGGCTATGATCGGTGGCGTCGCATCGCTCGATTCTCCGCTGGCGGGGTGGGAAGAGACCGGCTTTGCCGCCCCTGCTGACAGGCTCCTGCCGAAACGGCTCTGCTGAGGTCGACCGATGGATTTTTCGTTGAGCCCGGAGCAGGAGCAGATCCGCGACGAGATCGGCAAGCTCTGCGCCCAATTCGACGATCGCTATTGGCTGGAAAAGGACCGCAGCGGCGACTTTCCGCACGAGCTGCACGCAGCGCTGGCGGCCGGGGGATGGCTCGGCATCGCTATGCCGTCAGAGTACGGCGGCGCCGGGCTCGGCATCACCGCGGCCGCGATCATGATGCAGGCGATCGCCGAATCGGGTGCCGCCATGAGCGGCGCGTCGGCGGTGCACATGAACATCTTCGGCCTGCAGCCGGTGGTCGTGTTCGGCACCGACGAGCAGAAAAGCCGCATGCTGCCGCCGCTGGTCGCCGGCAAGGACAAGGCCTGCTTCGCCGTGACCGAGCCCGACGCGGGCCTCGACACCACCAAGCTCAAGCTGCGCGCCGAGCGCCGGGGCGATGACTACATGCTTTCCGGGCAGAAAATCTGGATCTCGACTGCGCAGGTCGCCACCAAGATCCTCATCCTCGCCCGCACCACGCCGCTCGCCGAGGTCAAGCGCAGGACCGAGGGCTTGAGCCTGTTCTACACCGATCTCGACCGCAGCCGGGTTTCGGTACGCGCCATCGAGAAGATGGGACGCCACGCCGTCGACTCCAATGAGATGTTCTTCGACGGCATGGCTGTGCCGGCCGCCGACCGCATCGGCGCCGAAGGGGAAGGCTTTCGCGCCATTCTCCACGGCATGAATCCGGAGCGGATTCTGATCGCCGCCGAGGCGGTCGGCATCGGCCGCGCCGCGCTGCGCAAGGCTGCCGCCTATGCGCGCGAGCGCGTGGTGTTCGGCCGCCCGATCGGCCGCAACCAGGGGATCGCCCATCCGCTCGCCCGCGCATGGATGGAGCTCGAGGCCGCCAACCTCATGGTGCTGCAGGCCGCGAGCCGCTACGACCGCGGCTTGGAGTGCGGCGCCGAGGCCAATGCCGCCAAATATCTCGCGGCCGAGGCGGCGTTCCGGGCCTGCGAAGCCGCGGTGCTCACCCATGGGGGCATGGGCTATTCCAAGGAATTTCACGTCGAGCGCTATCTGCGCGAGGCCTTCATCCCGCGAATTGCGCCGATTACGCCACATATGATCCTCAATTTCATTGCAGAGAGGGTCCTGGGGCTGCCGAAGTCCTACTGAGCATCATCCCGAAAAGTGGGTACCGGTTTTCGGAAAAGATCATGCTCGGCAACAAGCTAGAGCGGGATGACGATTCGAGGATAACGTCATCCCGCGCTAGGGGCTGCGGCCAGCGAGGGATTGGGCTGTCTTCCATGACTCTGCTCCGCCGCGGCCGGACGGCCGCAACCATGGTTGCGTCGCTGCTGCTGTGCACCAGCGCTTGGCATTCCGGCTGGGCCCAACCGCCGGGGGCGCCGGCAAAGAAGCCGGCTGCTGCGGTCTGCGACCGGGAAGCGTTCCGCCTCGTCGTCGACGTCGGGCACACCGCCCAATCGCCGGGCGCGCCCAGCGCGCGCGGCTTCTGGGAGTACGATTTCAACCTGCGGCTGGCAGGCGTGATCAAGCAGGAGCTCATTCGCGCCGGCTTCGGCAAGACCGTGTTGCTGGTCACCGACGGGCGCGCCAGGGCGAGCCTGTTCGAGCGCGTGGCGCACGCCAATGCCCTGGCGGCCGATCTCTTCCTCTCCATCCATCACGATTCGGTGCCGGACCGCTTTCTGCAGGTGTGGCAGTACGAAGGACAGGGGCGCTATTTCAGCGACCGGTTCAAAGGACACTCCATCTTCATCTCCAACGAGAATATCGACCCCGCGGGCAGCCTGCTTTTCGGCCAGCTCCTGGGCGAGCAGCTCAAGGCGCGCGGCCTGCAATACACCCCGCACTACGTCGAGAAATTCATGGGCCATCGCCAGCGCACGCTGGTGGACGCCAAGGTCGGCGTCTATCGCTATGACCAGTTGATCGTGCTGCGCACCACGCAGATGCCGGCGGTGCTGCTAGAAGCGGGCTCCATCATCAACCGGGAGGAAGAGCTCGAGCTCGACAGCCCCGAGCGCCAGGCCCTGATTGCGGACGCCGTGACCGACGCGGTCGAAAGCTTCTGCGCCGTGCGGCGTCCGCGGCATCCGGAGCGGGCACGCGCCGCCGCCGCGGTCAAGCCGGCGCTTCCGCTCGCGAGCGCGCAACCGAGTCCCGCCAAGCCGCGATGAGTCGGGTGCGCGCCGGCCGGTCGCCCGCGGCCTCCTCGCGGCGCATGCTCGCTTCCGCTGCCGCGATCGCGATCTGGATGTCGGGCCCTGCCGCCGGGCAGGGCGTGTTGCCGGGTGACCTGGTCTACCTGCGCGACGTCGACCCTTCCATCATTCAGGACATCCGCTACGCAACCTCCAATAATTTCGTCGGCCGTCCGCTGCCCGGCTACGACGCCCCGGAATGCATTCTTCGCCGCGCCGTCGCCGCCGCGCTCCGGCGGGTGCAAACCGATCTCGCGGCCTCGGGGCTCTCGCTCAAGGTCTACGACTGCTACCGCCCGACGCGGGCAGTGCGGGCCATGGCGCAATGGGCGGGCAATGGCCGCAGCCCAGGCGCCACCAAGCGGTTCTTTCCCAATCTGCCGAAGAACCAGCTATTTGCGCTCGGCTACATCGCCGCGCGCTCGAAGCATTCGACCGGCATCGCCGTCGATCTGACCATGGTCGAGACCGGGCATGCCCGCGTCGCCGCCTTCGATCCGCGCGCCGCCTACGGGCCCTGCACCGGCCCCGCCGCCGCCCGCGCCCCCGACACCAGCATCGACATGGGGACCGGCTTCGATTGCCTCGACGTGCTGAGCCATACCGCGAGCCCCGCGATCCGCGGCGAGGCGCGCCGCCATCGCGATCTCCTGGTCGCGGCGATGGCGCGGCGCGGCTTTCGCAACTACCACCGCGAATGGTGGCATTTCGAATATGCCGCGGCGGCGCCCGTTGCGTATTATGATGCGCCCATTCGTGCGCGCGCGGCCTCGCCCGACTGATTCGCGGTCCGCGCCGACATCCCGCCGTCCCTGAGACCCCGTCAACGCCGTCGCCAGTGTCCCGATTCCGAAGTTCGCATCATTGTGCGGCTCTCTCGTTTGCGAACTTCGGAATCGAGGGACACTGGCAACTTATTGATCTAGTGTGGCTTTGGTTCAGAAGTCCGCTTTCGGACTCGCCGCAAGAATGATGCGGACTTCTGAACCGCCACACTAGTGCCTGGAGCGTGCCATGAGCATTCCCAAGCCCGTCTACGACCCGCCCTTCAATGTCACGCGCGCGAGCCATTCCGTGCTGGCGGTCCGCGATCTCGCGGTCGCTCGCAATTTCTACGTCGATCTCATCGGCTTCGTCGTCAGCGACGAGGACACGGAGACGCTCTACCTGCGCGGCGTCGCCGAGTCCTGCCACCACAGCCTCGTGCTCAAGCGTGCCCGCGGCGAGCCGGAAGCGGAGCGGGTGGGCATGCGCGTGTTCACCGAGGAGGATCTCGAGAAGGCCGAGCACTTTTTCCGCAAGGCCGGGCTGCCCGCCAAATGGGTCGAGGTCCCGCACCAGGGCCGCACCTTGCACGTCGCCGACTCAAGCGGCGCGCCGATCGAGTTCTGCGCCACCATGGGGGTGAAGCCGCGGCTCGTCGTCGCGTTCGAGCACCACCACGGCGCGGTGCCGCAGCGCATCGATCACTTCCAGTTGCTGGTGCCCGACGTGCAGGCGGCGTGCGAGTTCTGGATGCGCATCGGCTTCCGGCTCTCGGAATACATCTCTCCCGACGGAACCGAGGACCTGCTGTTCGTGTTCCTGCAGCGCAAGGGCAATCCGCACGACATCGTGTTTGCGCCCGGCGCGGGCCCGCGGCTGCACCACGCCGCCTTCGCCATCCCGGAATCCTATCATTTCTTCTACGTCTGCGATCTCGCCGCCGACATGGGCTTTGCCGCCAATGTCGAGTTCGGGCCCGGCCGGCACGGCCCGGGCCACGCACTGTTCGTCTACATGCGCGATCCGGACGGGCACCGCATCGAGCTGTTCAACACCCACTACCAGGTGATCGACATCGAGAACGAGCCGGTGCGTTGGGACGCAAGCCTCGCCATGAAGCGGCGCTGGCAGCTGCCGGCGCGGCAGCAATGGTTCGTCGAGGCGAGCCGGTTTGCCGGCGTGCCGCCGCGCGAGCCCGCCAAGAAGGGCGATCCGCTGAGCCTCGAGAAGTTCATCGCCGCCGGCATGCGGTGAACTGTGGCAAGCGCTCGTGCCGCAAACTCGATGCGCTCCTTCTCCCCACCCGAACTCGGGTCTGCCCGAGTTCGGCACTATGAAGTGGTCGAAGTCGGATGAATCCGACTTCGACTCGGGAGAAGAGGTTGGGATGAGGGGGGCTCGGCTTATCGCGAGATCATAGCGGCCACCCCGAAACCCATCATTGGCCGACCAACCCCGCGCTCCTCGCGGCCGCGTTCCACACGCGCGCGTCGTGCTCGATCATCGCCGCGAACTCGGCAGGCGTGTTGGCGATGATCTCGAGCCCGTTGGCGGTGAGCACCTGCCGCACATCGGGCAGCCTGAGGATTTCCACGACCTCGCGGTTGAGCCTCGCGGTGATCTCCGGCGGCAGATCGGGCGGCCCGAGGAGGCCGATCCAGGCGCGTCCCGGCGCAAACGCCGGCAGCTCCTCGGTGATGGCGGGAACCTCCGGCAGCTTGGCGTAGCGCTTGCTGTCGAACACGGTCAAAAGCCGCAGCTGTCCGCTCTGGATATGCGGCAGCGCCGCCGCCAGGCTGACGATGGCGCTCGGCACATGGCCGCCCAGGAGGTCGTTCAGCGCGGGCGTGACGCCTTTGTAGGGTACGTTGAGCAGCGCGATGCCTGCGGTCTTGTTCAGGACCTGGCCGTAGAGGTGATGGGCGGTGCCGATGCCGGCGCTGGCATAGGCTATTTCCCCCGGCCGCCCGCGCGCGAGCTCGATGAAGGCGCTGAGCGAAGGCGCCGTGATCTGCGCGTTGACCACCAGCCCGGCCGGATTCTCGGCGATCGCGGTGATCGGCGTGAAGTCCTTCACGAGGTCGAAGGAGGCCGTCTTGTTCTGGATCAGATCGATGGTCTGGGCGAGCGAGATGACGGTCCCGATGGTGGTGCCGTCCGGCGCCGCGCGTTTGAGCATGTTCATGCCGATCGCGCCCGAGGCGCCCGGCTGGTTTTCGACGACGACGCCCTGGTGCAGGCTTTCGCTCAGCTTCTGCCCGATCAGCCGCGCGCTGATATCGCCCGCCCCGCCGGGCGGGTTGGGCACGATGATGCGGATCGGCCGCGACGGCAGCTCCTGCGCGGGCGCCGCCAGCGGCAGCAGCGCGATGGCGAGGGTCAACAACGAAAGGAAACGTCTAGACAAGTGCTGTCTCCTGCCGTCGTCCCCACATGTCCCGCGCAAGCGGGGACCCATAACAATCCGCCTCTGGAATATGGGTCCCCGCCTTCGCGACGACGACACAATGTAGGCGAACTTTGCCACGCTATTGCTTATCCTTCAGCGCCCATTCCCCGTCGGCGAGCCGCGTCAGCAGGCCCTGCTCGTGCAAAGCGTGCAGCTCGAGCGCGACCTCGCGCCCGTCGCTGCTGCCGAGCGCCGCCATGAGTTGTGAGAAGAACAGCGGCCCGGATTTGAGCGCCTCGCGCGCGCTGTCGCAGCGCTTGTGGCCCGCAAAACGCGGCGCGCGCGGGCGCCGAGTCTCAATCGTGTCGGGTATCCCGTAGGCAGCGGTCAGGTCGAAGCCCACCTTGTCGATGAGCCCGTCGGCGTCGCGGGTCGGGTCCATGTAGAAGCCTGGATAGCCGGTCGCTATCACGATGTCGCTGCCGCCACGGAAGCGGGTGGCCATCGCCCATTCCATCTGCTCGTCGCAGAACACGTCGACGTCGTCGTCGACGACGAAGACGTGCTTCACCCGCGGGATGGCGTGCAGCGCCGCGATCGCGTGCCGCGCCTCCCCGCGCCGCCCGCGGCGCAGCGCCACGCGCACGTGCTGGCGCCCGTTCGTGCCGGCCATTCCCAGCACCGCGGCCGGCTCGATGCCGGCGGCGCGCAAGACCTTCCAGATCTGCAGCTCGGCGTTCAGTCCGCCGAGATTGCCCGAGTCGGTCCAGCTCAAGCGAGTGCCGCTGTGGAACACGGTCTGGTGCAGCATGTCCTTGCGCATGCAGATGGCGGTGACGTGAAACACCGGGTCCATGTGGACCGGCCCGTAGAACCCGTAGAATTCGCCGTACGGGCCCTCCTGCTCGCGATAGCCGAGCTCGTCGAAATAGCCCTCGATGATCATCTCCGCATCGGCCGGCGCCAGCACTCCATTGGTGATACCGCGCACCATCGGCACCGGCTCGCCGCGCAAGGTCGCCACCAGGCCGAACTCGTCGTTCGGCAGCCGCAGCCCGGCGGCGAGATAGTCGAGCGGATGCGAGCCCACGGCGAAGCTCACCGGCAGCGTCTGCCCGCGCGCGACGCAGGCGATGTAGCAATTCTTGAGATCGGATGGCTGCGAGAGGTTTGCGCGCATGGTGCGGCGGTCGCGGAACATCAGCCGGCGGCAGCCGACGTTGGTGCGGCCGGTGGCGGGATCGACGCTGTAGTCGATGCCCGCGGAGATGTATGGCGCGCCGTCGAATTCGTGCTGGAGGTGGAACGGCAGCTTGCCGAGGTCGATGGCGTCGCCGGTGAGCACCACCTGGTGCACCGGCGCGTCCGCCGAAGGCACTTCGACCACGGGCTGCGGATCGTTCATCCGCCGCATGTATTCGTGGATGATATTGCGCTCGTCGCTGCCGAAGGCGGCGGCGAGCCGCTTGCGGCTGCCCGACACCGCCGCCACCATCTCGTAGCGCTCGGCGCCGACCTGCTTGAAGTATTTGGCCTTGGGCGAGGATTCGATCGCCATACTGAGAGCGGCGAGCGACACCGGCTCCTCGTGCACCTCCATCTCGCCGATCGCGATCAGCTTGTCGACGAAGGATCGCAGCCGGAACTTGTCAAGATCGACGTTGCGGGCCGACATCGGCGGTCCCCTTTTATTTGTGTCCCGCCGGCAGCATCTCGCTCGACGAGTTGATCACCGCGTGAATGCTGCGCGCGTATTCGATCGCGCCGGTGACATCCATGTCGAGCGCGGCGCGCGCATAGTCCTTGCAGCCGACCCGCGCCGGCCGCGGCGCCTGCATGATCTGCTTGCACAAGGCCTCGACCGCGCCGTCGAGCTCGCCGGCAGGAAATACGTCGCTGACGATGCCGGCCTCACGCGCGCGCGCCGGGCCGATCACCGCGGTCGACCAGACCAGATAGGTCATGGCCTTGCGCGGCACACGGTCGACCAGTGCCGACATCACCATGGTCGGCATGATGTTGTGCGCCATCTCCGGGACCTGGAACTTGGCGGTGTCGGCGGCGAGCGTGATGTCGCAGACCGCCGCGATGGCGCAGCCGAATCCGAAGGCGCGCCCGCGCACCACTCCGATCACCGGCACCTCGCAGCGCCGGAACGCGCCGTAGCAGTTGAACACCACGTCGTTGCGGCGGCGCAGCTCGAAGGCTTCCGGCGGCGCGCCCGGCGCGCGCTTGCCCATGGTCTCGCGGCCGACG
>DATBKV010000156.1:0-19637 GCA_036555745.1 Xanthobacteraceae bacterium
TCCGCCTCCATGTGGGCCGTCGCCTTGGCTTCGTCGTGAAAGATCGGATCAGTAATATCGAAGGCAAATCCCATGACCCTAGCTCCCCAACAGAAACCAGTGTCTCACGGTTTGCAGATTAAGTCAAGTGCATAGTTTCCCTTTCAGGGGGAGGTATAACCGAGCGCATGAGCGGCAACAAAAACAAAGAAGTGCGGGCAGTGCTCATTGCTGGGCCGACGGCGAGCGGCAAGTCGGCGCTGGCGCTCGAGCTCGCCTGCGAGCTCGGCGGCACCGTCATCAACGCGGATTCCATGCAGGTCTATCGCGACCTGCGTATCGTCACGGCGCGGCCCCGACCGGAAGAGGAGACGCGCGTGCCGCATCGGCTCTACGGGCACGTCGACGCGGGCACGAGCTACTCCACCGGACGCTGGTGCGCCGAGGCGGCCGCAGCCTTGGCGCAGGCGCAAGGCGCGGGACGGCTGCCGATTCTGGTGGGCGGCACCGGGCTCTATTTCAAGGCGCTCACGCACGGGCTTGCTGCCATTCCGCCCATTCCCGCCGACGTGCGCGCGCGCATCCGCGCGCGCGTTGCGGCGGAAGGTATCGCCCCGCTCTATGCCGAGCTCGAGGCGCGCGATCCGGAAACCGCGGCGCGGCTGATGCCGGGGGACCGCACGCGGGTTGCGCGCGCGCTGGAAGTGGTGGTCGCGACCGGGCGCTCGATTGCGGACTGGCAGCGCGCGGAGATGCGCGGGGATGTAGGGGCGGGTTTGAAACCCGCCCCTACCGAGCCGGTGCGGATCTTTCTGTCGGTCGAGCGCAGCGAGCTCTACGCGCGCATCGATGCGCGCTTCGAGCGCATGCTTGCGGCCGGCGCGATCGAGGAGGTGGCAAGGCTGCGCGAGCGGCGGCTCGATCCCGCGCTTCCCGCCATGAAGGCCCACGGGGTGCCCTGGCTCATGCGCCATCTCGACGGCGAGATCGATCTGGCGACCGCGGCGGAAGGCGCCAAGCGCGACACGCGGCGCTACAGCAAACGCCAGGTCACCTGGTTTCGCCATCAGCTGCCGCCTTGGACATTCGCCGCGCCGGAGCATGCGCCCACCGCGATCCGCGCCGCGCTCGGGCGGTGATCGTTGTTGTCATTTCGTCACACGCGCCGACAATCGCGCGGGACGACCGTGAAATGCGGTGGATATCTCCTTGCCGTCCCAATTCGAACATGCCGGCGACGAAAGCTGGCGGCGGGCAGTCGTCGAGGCGCGCGAGCGGGCAGGATTCGGGGTTTGCCGCGCGTTGCGAACGACGGGATGGGGGAGCAGGTCATGGGCATCAAAACGGATCAGGCACTGGCGCCGCTGTGCGACTTGGGTCGCCGGCAGCTCGCCGCCTTGAGCGCAACGATCGTCGGCATCGCGGTGGCATCGCTCATTCTTTTCAGCTAGCCCGCAGCGCAGCTTCTGTAGGCTCGGGTTCAAGCCCGCCGCTGCATGGGGCGCCGTTGAATGATACCGGCATTGGCCCCGCTGGAAGCGCCAAGGCGAATGCTTATCTTTTCTTCGCGGGGACCGGCCAGGATCGGATCATACGTGCGGGGTCAGCTGGCGTAACCGGGCCGGCCGCGCCGAGCAGCGTCAAGGATCGAGCAGGTGGTTGCCGCCTTCCAAAAGAAATTGCCTGTGGTGATCTGTCCCGGCTGCAACAAGCCGATGAAGCCGGGCAACCCCAAGACCGTGACCAAGGAGCTCGCCGACATCACCTATGTGTGCGAGAGCTGCGGGACCATGACCGAGCGCACCATGAAGGAGGAGGTAGCGCGGCGCGCGCGGACGACTGCGCGCAAAGCGGATGTCTAGGCCACCCAGCGGGTCGCCTCTGCGCAACGCGCCGCTACCGGTTCAGCACACCCACAGGCGGGGGCCGAGGACGAGGGTGGCGGACCAGCAGACCGGCACTACCGGCGGATAGACCACATAGGTCGGCGGCGGCACGGGGTCGGGCCGCACGTAGCTGTAGTGACTCCCGTAGTACGGGTAATAATAGGGCGTGATCACGTTGTAGGTGATGCGGTCGAAGGCATAGGCGGAGCCGCGCCAATGGGCGCGGGCGGCGTGGCGCCAGCCGTCGGCGGCGGCGGGCGTGAGGCTGCCGGCAAGGGCGGCGAGGGCGGCGAGCGAGCCGACGAATTTTCTCATTGGCGTTTCCATTCCAACAGGCGCGGCGCTTGCGGCGGGCGCGCCTTGCGAGAGGCGGTTTCAAATCCAGGATCTGTGCTGCGCGGCGGGGCCTCCCGCCGCGGCCATGATGGCCTGCGGCATCCTACGACAGATGCGCGGGCGGGCGCCGGCAATTCTGCCGGTATGGTTGCCGGGGTGCTGTGCATTTGCTTTGATTTTCCGATGGTTGCTGCAGTGGCGCCGGCAGATCATCAATCGTCGTAGCCCGGCCGCTGCCAACGCTTCGGCAACGGTTTCGGCGCGCTGCGGGCGAGCCTGCGCGCGGCAATGGCGACCCCGAGGCTCACGACCAGAAATCGCACCAGGTGGTGTGCGCCGACGTAGATCGGATCGAGGTGCAGCGCTAACGCCAACACCATCATGGTGTCCTGCGCACCCGGCGCAAAGGCGACGGCGACGTCGGCGAGGCGGAACGGCAGGATCGCCACCACCAGCAGAGCGAATGCCGCGGCAACCACCGCCGCCACCGCAAACGAGCCGAATGCCGCCCCGAGATAGCCCAGCAGCAGCCGCGGGCCGGTGTTGGCAAAGCGCGCCCCCGCCACCGCGCCGAGCGTGACAACGCCGGCAGTTCCGACCCACCATGGCAACGACGAATGAATGAGCCCGGTGCCATGCAGCGCGCCTGAGCCCGCCATGGCCCCGAACATCAGTCCTCCTGGAAATCTGATGCGCAGCATGAGCAAGGCCACTGCCGAGGAGGTGATGACGAGGGTCGCGAGCTCGGTGAAGGAGGAGACCGCACCGCCACGCACCATGCCGGCCGCCCCGATTGAGGAGCCGAACAGCACAAGCCCCGAAGGCAGACCCACCACGATCAACAGGACGCGCATGACATGCACGATGGCAATGCCGCGAATATCGGCGTGGAGCTCGGCCGAGAGCGCCATCACTTGCGCCATCGAGCCCGGGCTCGCGCCGAGCAGGGCCGACAGCGAGTCCCAGCCGTGCACCCAGCGCAGGTAATAGGCCGTGCCGATGAACATGACCGTCGAGGATGCGATCAGCAGCGCCACGCTCGACGGCCAGGACGCGATCCCGTGCAGCGTTTCCGGCGTCACTACTGCGCCGAGCAGGATGCCGATCAGCACGAAGCAGATGCGGGCGAGCAAGAACGGCACCCGCACCGGCCGCCCGGCCAGCGCGGCAACCGCCACCGCGAGCATGGATCCCGATACCAGCCCGCCCGGCAATCCGAGGAGCTGAAAGATGAGGGCGCCCGCCGCCGCGGTCAGCAGGGTCTCGGCGACGTGGAGCGCGTCGGTTGATGCTGAGCTCTTCAATATCATGGGAACCGGCTCGATGGCGGTCTTTGTAGAGGTGAGCTGCAGGGTGGGTTAGATTAGATTAGCCGCGCAACTCGGCGTACAGCCGAGTTGCGCGGCGTAACCCGCCGCAACGGCACGCGTAACGTTGGACGCGGTGGGTTACGCCTCATTAGTCGGCTGCGAGCAGCCGACTAATGAGGCTAACCCACCCTACGTGCCCTCGTCTGTGGGATGCGGCTGCTGTAAGATGCAAATCTCGCGCCGCGCCGGCAGGGAACGGCAGCATGATTCTGGAAGTCTGGGTGGTTATCGCGGTTGCGCTGGCCTATATCGGCCTTCTGTTCGTCATCGCGACCTACGGCGACCAGACGGGACAGCGCGGGCGCCAAGGCCGATGGCGGCGCTTCATCTATCCCTTGTCGCTCGCGATCTATTGCACCTCGTGGACCTTCTTCGGCTCGGTCGGGCTTGCTTCCCGTACGGGCTTCGACTTCCTCTCCATTTATATCGGTCCGATCCTGGTCCTCGGGCTGGCCTCGCCCCTCATCACCCGCATCGTCCGCCTCGCCAAGGCGCAGAACATCACGTCGATCGCCGATTTCATTGCCGCCCGCTACGGCAAGGCGCAGAGCGTGGCCGCCGCCGTCGCCGTGATCGCGATCGTCGGCACCATCCCCTACATCGCGCTGCAGCTCAAAGCGGTGTCGTCGTCGCTGACCACGATCCTTGCTCACATCGGCCCGTCGAGCGGGACCATGCAACCGGTGCTCGGCGACATCGCCCTCTACGTCGCCGCCGCCATGGCGATCTTCGCCGTCCTGTTCGGCACCAGGCATATCGATGCGACCGAGCACCAGGACGGCTTGATGCTGGCGATTGCCGTCGAATCCGTGGTCAAGCTCGTCGCCTTTGTTGCCGTCGGCGTATTCGTCACGTTCTGGATGTTCGGCGGACCGTTTGCGCTGTTCGGGCAGGCTCTGCAGGACCCGCGGGCAGCGGCGGCGCTCACCCGCGAGCCGGCACCAGGCACGTTCGCGGCGATGACGCTGCTCTCCCTGTCTGCGATCTTCCTGCTGCCGCGGCAATTCCACGTCACCGTGGTGGAGAATAACAACGAGGACGAGATCAAGCGCGCCTCGTGGTTGTTTCCGCTCTATCTCGTGCTGATCAATCTGTTTGTCGTACCGATCGCGATGGCCGGCCTGCTGACCTTCTCCGATCGTCAGGTCGACAGCGACATGTTCGTTCTGGCGCTGCCGTTCGCCGCCAGATCCGACCTGTTCACGATTGCCGCCTTCGTCGGCGGGCTTTCCGCCGCGACCGCCATGGTCATCGTCGAGTCGGTGGCGCTCGCCATCATGTTCTCGAACGACATCGTGATGCCCTTCGTCCTGCAGCGGCGGGCGAAGCTGATTGCCGGGCGCGAGAATGTCGGGCGCCTGCTGCTTACCGTGCGCCGGGCCGCAATCTGCCTGATCATCTCGCTCGCCTACGTCTATTATCGGCTCGCCGGCGAGGCGCAGCTTGCCTCGATCGGGCTGCTCTCGTTCGCCGCCGTGGCGCAGCTTGCGCCGGCGTTCGTCGGCGGTCTGATATGGCGCCGGGCCACCGCGCGCGGGGCGCTCGCGGGAATGAGCTGTGGAATACTGGTGTGGGCCTACACGCTGCTGCTGCCCAACTTTGCGGATGCCGGAATCATCGGGCCCTCGCTGCTCGCCGATGGTCCCTGGGGCATCGGCGCATTGCGGCCACATGCCCTGTTCGGCCTCGACCTGCCGCCGCTCGTCCACGGCGTGGTCTGGACGCTCTCGCTCAATGTTCTGGCCTACGTGATCTTCTCCATCGGCCGCGCGCCTGCGGCGGTGGAGCGTCTCCAGGCGGACCTGTTCGTTCCTTCGGCGCTTACGCCGATTCCCTCGAGCTTTCGCTTGCGGCGCTCCGCCGTCACGGTCGAGGAGCTGATCGCCACGGTCGGCCGTTATCTGGGCGAGGAACGCACCCGGACCTCGTTCGACAGCTACGCGCTCAGCCGCGGCATGAGTTTTGAAGCGAGGGCCGACGCGGACTTTCAGCTGCTGCGCTACGCCGAGCATCTGCTCGCGTCCGCCATCGGCGCAGCATCGTCACGCCTCGTTCTCTCGCTTCTCCTGCGCAAGCGCACCGTCTCGACCAAGGCCGCGCTCAAGCTGCTCGATGATGCCAATGCCGCGATTCACTACAATCGCGAGATCCTGCAGACCGCGCTCGACCACGTCCGTCAGGGCATCGCGGTGTTCGACAAGGAGCTGCATCTCGTCTGCTGGAACCGCCAGTTCGGCGAGATGCTGGCGCTGCCGGCCCAGCTCACGCGCGTAGGCGCGAGCCTCGATGCCATTCTGCGCCTGAATGCCGAGCGCAGCCCCTGCGCGCCGGAGGCGGTCGAGGCGATCGTGCGCGAGCGGCTGGCTCGCTATATCGACAGCGGCGAGCCGTTCCGCGAGCGATTCATGGAGCGCGACCTGGTGATGGAGGTGCGCGCCAATCCGATGCCCGACGGCGGCATCGTGACCACGTTCACCGACATTACCCCCACCGTGAAGGCGGCCGAGGAGCTCGAGCGCGCCAACGAATCGCTGGAAAGACGGGTGCAGGAACGCACGGAGGAGCTCACTCGCCTCAATAGCGCACTTGCGCGCGCCAAGGCGGAGGCGGACCAGGCCAATATCTCGAAGACTCGATTTTTGGCCGCTGCCAGTCACGACATCCTGCAGCCGCTCAATGCCGCGCGCCTCTACGTGACCAGCCTGGTCGAGCGGCAATCGGGCGGCAGCGATGCGCAGTTGATCGGAAACATCGATGCCTCGCTCGATGCGGTGGAGGAGATCTTCGGCGCCTTGCTGGATATTTCCCGCCTCGATAGCGGAGCCATGAAGCCCGAAATTTCCGGCTTGAGGATCGATGAGCTGCTCAGGCAGCTGGAAGTGGAGTTTGCGCCCTTGGCACAGGCGAAAGGGCTGGAGCTCAAGTTCGTGCCCTGCTCTCTCGCCGTGCAGTCCGATCGGCGCCTGCTCCGGCGGCTGTTGCAGAACCTGGTGTCCAATGCCGTCAAATACACGCCCAAGGGCCGCGTGCTGGTGGGATGCCGCCGCCGCAAGGAAGTGCTGCGCATCGATGTCTACGATACCGGCCTCGGCATCCCGGCGACGCAGGAGCAGGCCATCTTCCGGGAGTTTCACCGGCTGGACCGCGGGGCCAGGGTGGCCCGCGGTCTCGGGCTAGGCCTTTCCATCGTCGAGCGCATTACGCGTGTGCTCGATCACAAGCTCGCTCTCGCCTCCGCGGTCGGCCGCGGCTCGCGCTTCTCGGTAGAAGTGCCGCTTTCGGTTGCGGCTCCCGTCGGGCACCCACAACGGCAGCCGTATGAGCTCGATCGCGCACAACTTTCCGGAATGACCATGCTGTGCGTGGACAACGACCTCGCCATTCTCGACGGGATGGAATCCCTGCTCGCAGGCTGGGGGTGCCGCGTCCTCAAGGCGACGGACCTCGCAGGCGCGATCCGGCTGATCGCACAGACCAAGGTCTCGATTGAAGGCTTGCTCGTCGATTACCATCTCGACCATGGCGACGGCATCGCGACGATCCGAGCGCTGCGACGGCGCTTCGGCGCCGATCTCTCGGCGATCCTGATCACCGCCGACCGCAGCCCGCACGTCCGGGAGGAGGCGCGCGCAAACGAGATCCAGGTGCTCAACAAACCGCTCAAGCCAGCGTCACTGCGCGCGCTGCTGGCGCAGTGGCGCGTCCAGCGCGTCGCCGCCGCGGAATAGCGCGCTCAGGGCCGGCGTGCGGTGCGGGCTCGATGGCCAAGACAGCTTGATCGCGGCTACGGCGCTCGTCCATCATCTGACCGTCGTCACCCGTAATCGCATGGCCTTCGAGAAGGCAGGCCTCGGCATCATCGACCCGTTCGCGCTGTGAACCGCGGACCTGGCATGCCAGGATGTCGCTTCGCGTCGCTCATCCGGCCGACGGCGCGTGCGGCCATTGGCCGAGCTCGATCTTGGCCGCGGCAATCACTGCCTGGGTGCGGCTCTCCACCCCGAGCTTCTGCAGGATCGCGGACACGTGCGCCTTCACCGTCGCCTCGGAGACGCCGAGCTCGTACGCGATCTGCTTGTTGAGGAGGCCCTCCGACAACATCATCAGGACGCGCACCTGCTGCGGGGTAAGCGAGCCGAGCCGGCGCATCAGGCCGGCGCTCTGCGTATCGGAGGGCGCGCCCAGATCCACGTCGGGGGGCGTCCATACCCCTCCCTCCAGCACGCGCGCGATCGCCGCACGCATGGCATCGATGCCGAGCGTCTTGGGAATGAATCCGGAAGCCCCGAAATCCATGCAGCGGCGAATGACCTCGGGATCGTCGATGGCGGACACCACGATGATCGGCACGCTCGGATACTGGGCGCGCAGGTACATGAGACCCGAGAACCCGCGCACCCCGGGCATGGACAGATCAAGCAGAATGAGATCGATCTCGGCGCCGCGCTCGAGCAGCTTGCTCACTTCGTCGAACGAGCCCGCCTGGGCGATGTCGGCTTGCTCGAACAGCCCGGCAACCGCCTCGGATAAAGCTCCGCGAAACAGCGGATGATCGTCCGCGATGATCAGGCGCGTCGATTCGCCCAAGCGCTTCATCCCGCACCGCCGGGGGTGGTCTGTGACTCCAACGTCATGCAACATATCACAGCCCGGAAGGCGCTGCCGACGGCTCGGCTGATCGTCTGGCCCGGCTGTCAAAAGGGGTCTTGCTCATCCATCGCGACCTGCCTCTCACTCCGATCTCCCACGATCACCCAGGCGCGCTCAGTTGGCGGGGCGGTAATTCCCGCCGTCCGTCCATGCGGCTTGACGGCGGATTACGACTCACCTCGCTCGGCTATTCGCCCCGGGATTTCGGCACTCGATCCGTACGGGCTCGCGGCTGACCCGCCGTAGCCCTGCGGCTGCCGATGAACTGCAGCACGACCTCGCGCCGGTGCGGCCGGGTCCGATGCTCGGCAAGATAGATGCCCTGCCAGGTGCCCAGTGCCATGCCGCCGGCGCGCACCGGCACGTGCAAACAGACATCGGTGAGCATCGTCTTGACATGGGCCGGCATGTCATCGGGGCCTTCGACGCCGTGCACCCAGCCGGCATCCTCGGGGGCGACGCGAGCGAGCGACGCGGCGAGGTCGGTCCGCACGTCCGGATCGGCATTTTCCTGGATGACGAGCGAGGCCGATGTATGCCGGATGAACAGCAGCAGGCTGCCGTCCTGCGCTTCCGCCTCGGCCAGAAAGCGCGCCGCGTGATCGGTGATCTCGGTGAAACCCTTGCCCTGCGTTTCCACCGCGAGCGTCGCCGACGCAACGATTTCCAGCGCCGCGCTGCTGATGCCGGAGAGCTCGGCCCGCATGGTCTACGACTTTTTGAGCATGTCCCTTTGCAGCGAGACGATCATGTCGACGAAACGCCGCCAGACCTTTTCGAGAAAGCCCATCATCTTGTTGAGCTCGGCATCGCTCGGCAATTGCAGGCGCGGCTCCTCGGGCTTGGCCGCCGGCGCATCGGGCTTCACCGTCCCCGGAAGCGGGAGGTTGCGCGCGAGCAGATCCTTCTTGAGGGCGGCGTTCGCGGCCTGCAGCCGCGCGATCTCGTCCTCGAGCGCCGCGCGCTCATCCGGCACCGCCGCACACGCCCACCCCGCCGTGCGCCGGGTGCAGAAGGAAACCTGCCCGGTGCGGCCGTCGAGCCGCAGATAGCCGTCATCGACGCGGTTGAAGCTGTAGCGCGTATCCTCGTTCTCGGGAGTCGGTGCCTGCGCCGGCGCCGGCGCCATGCACAGGGCGAGAGTGACGACGGAGACAGCCGTGCGGATGATACTGCGCATGTTGTTGCCCTTTGCGCAAGTTCTTGCTGCGCATGTCCTTGCGGCCGCCGTAGCCCGGATGAGCGAAGCGACATCTGGACCGTGCCCGTCCGCGTGCCCCGCAATTGCATGCGCGCATCCGGGCCGCGAGCAAATCGGCCGCGAGCCCGCACGATCCATAGATGATGCCGCCCCGCCGGCGCAATGGCAGTGTACGCACACTTTGTGGGGAGAAGGCGGCTCGGTGTTATCTGCTTGTGCTGCAATGATTTACCGCGGCTGCCCCGATGTTGACACCCTGGAACCCGGTCAGTATGACTCGCGCGCCTTTCGGGCGGCGGGAACGTCGCGATCACATCCCGGATGTCGCGAGTGTCGAAGGAATGGCCGACCAGGCATGGCCCAGGCACGGCCCAAGCATGGCCGATGACGCGCGCGAGACGGGTGGTGGCGAGCAACCGCCGGCCGACGAGGCGGCACTCACCGCGCGATTGCATCGTCTCGGTGAACGGCTCGATCGCATCCGTCCCGAGGCTCCCCCAGAGCAAGCTCAGGCTCCGTCTCCCGGCGCCAATTCCTCGGCCATCGCCCGTGGATTTCGGCTCTCGAGCGAGCTTGTCGCCGGTGTCCTCGTCGGGGCCGCGATCGGCTGGCTCATTGACCGGTGGCTCGGAATCTCGCCGTGGGGGATGATTGTTTTTCTGCTGCTCGGATTCGCCGCCGGGGTGCTCAACGTGATGCGGGCAGCGGGGGTGGTTCCGCCCCACCGGATGGACCCGCCCGCCTCAAAGAAATGAACGCCTAGATGGACCCGATCCATCAGTTCCACATCAACAGGCTGTTTCCGATCGCCCATGTCGGCGGCGCGGAAATCGCATTCACCAATTCCGCGCTGTTCATGTTGATCTCGCTCGCCCTGATCCTGCTGCTGATGCTGGGCGCCACCAGCCGGCGTGCGCTGGTACCGAGCCGGCTGCAGTCGGTGGCCGAGGCATCCTACGAGTTCGTAGCCGAGACGCTGCGCAGCACCGCCGGACCGGAAGGGATGAAATTCTTTCCCCTTGTTTTTTGCATTTTCATGTTCATCCTCGTGCTCAACGTCATCGGGATTGTTCCTTACACCTTCAGCGTGACCAGTCACATCATCATCACGGTGGCGTTCGCGCTGCTCGTGTTCCTCACGGTGATCGTGTACGGGTTTTGGAAGAACGGACTGCGCTTTCTCAAGTTGTTCGTGCCCAGGGGCATTCCGATCTATGTCCTGCCGGTGGTGGTCTTCATCGAGGTGCTGTCGTTCCTGTCGCGGCCGGTCTCCCACAGCGTGCGGCTGTTCGCGAACATGCTGGCGGGCCATATCTCGCTCAAGGTGTTCGGCGGCTTCGCGACGATGCTGGCGGCGGTTGGCCTCGTCGGCTGGTTCGGCGCGCTCGTGCCGCTCGGCCTTACCGTTGCCCTCACCGCGCTCGAGCTGCTGGTCGCTTTCCTGCAAGCTTATGTCTTTGCCATTCTCACCTGCATCTATCTCAACGATGCCATTCACCCCAGCCATTAATCCGGCGACTGCCGCTGGTGTAGGGGCGGGTTCTAAACCCGCCCCTACGGGGCAGCACGCCGGAATTACGCCCCTGTAAATCCCCACCACCACACAAGGAGCCCTGTCATGGATCCCCAGGCTGCAAAGATGATCGGTGCCGGCATCGCCTGCATCGGGATGGGAGGCGCGGGCATCGGCGTCGGCACCATCTTCGGCCAGTACCTTGCCGCTGCGATCCGCAACCCGTCGGCCGCGCAGGGCCAGTTCGCCAACCTCATCTTCGGCTTTGCCATTACCGAAGCGCTCGGGATCTTCTCGCTCCTGATCGCGCTGTTGCTGCTGTTCGCCCTCTAGCTCGGCGATGGCTCAGGCAGCGGCACAAACGACGAGCGCGCAGGAGCATGCTCCTGCCGGCGAGCACGAGCGATTCCCGCCGTTCGATTCCACCAGCTTCGCCTCCCAGATCTTCTGGCTGGCGCTGACGTTCGTCATCCTCTACGCCGTCATGTCGCGCGTGGCGCTGCCGCGCATCGGCTCGATCCTGGAGGACCGCCGCCGTCGCATCGACGGCGATCTGCAGGAGGCGCAAAGGCTCAAGGGCGACGCCGACGCCACACTCGCCGCCCATGAGAAGACACTGGGCGACGCGCGCGCCCGGGCGCAGACGCTCGCGAGCGAGACGCGCACGAAGGCATCGGCTGCGGTCGAGGCAAAGCGCAAAGAGGTGGACGCAAAGCTCGCCATGCGTATTGCGGAGGCGGAGAAGGGTATCGCGGCGACGCGCGCCGTGGCCATGGGTCACGTGCACGGCATTGCGACCGACGCGGCAGCCGCAATCATGGAGCGGCTCACCGGCAAGCAGACGGCAGGCCCGGAGATCGCCGCCGCCGTGGACCGCGTGCTCAAGCGCTGAGGCAAACGATGCTCGAAGCCGAAGCCTGGGTGGCCATTGCCTTTGCGATCTTTCTCGGCGTGCTCGGCTATTTCGGCGTGCACAGCAAGCTGGTGC
Organism: Xanthobacteraceae bacterium; assembly: GCA_036555745.1. Taxonomy (GTDB): domain Bacteria; phylum Pseudomonadota; class Alphaproteobacteria; order Rhizobiales; family Xanthobacteraceae; genus VAZQ01. The sequence goes on from DATBKV010000156.1 coordinate 11,924, forward strand.
AGGGGATCGATACGCGCCGCGACCGTATCAAGGCCGAGCTCGACGAGGCGCGCCGGCTCAAGCAGGAGGCGCAGGCGGTTCTCGAAGCATATCGGCGCAAGCAGCAGGAGGTGGAGCAGGAGGCGCAGGCAATCATTGCCAGCGCCAAGGCGGAGGCCGAGCGGCTTGCGGCCGAGGCGGAGGCCAAGCTCGAGGAGCTGATCGGGCGTCATGCCCGCGTGGCGGAGGAGAAGATCAAGCAGGCGGAGGCGCAGGCCGTCGCTGATGTGCGCTCGGCAGCGGCCGACGCCGCGGTAGCGGCGGCGGAATCCATCCTTGCTCGCACCGTGAAGGATAATGTCGCGGACAGTCTCATCACCCAGGGCATCGCCGACGTGAAGGCGAAGCTGAACTGAGCGCCTCTCGTAGCCTGGATCGCCTCTTGCGATCCGGGACAGGCCCTCCCCGGATCGCGCAAGCGCGATCCGGGCTACTGCGCAGCCGCTGGGGCGAGGCATGTGTCGCTGCGGCGCCACAGCGAATCGCCCAAAATCCTGTGCAGAACCTGTTGAGAGCTCGCCGCCCGACTTTTGCCACTCCCGCGCAGTTCGTATGCTGTCTCATCGATTCATCGGGGAACGGTGTCGATCGCCCGGTCGGGCTGCGGGCGCGGGGCTAGCGTGATCATCTTTGATTGCAACGGGGTGCTGGTCGACAGCGAGCGTATTGCCGCCGCGGTGGCTGCGGAGGAGTTCACGCGTGCCGGCATTGCGCTCACTTCCGAGCAGGTGACGCGCTTCTTCTTCGGGCGGCGGCCGGCCGACATGATCGCCATGGTCGAGACGGCCGGCAGGCGCAAGCTGCCGGCAAGCTTCCCGGGACGGCTTGCCGGCGCAACGCTGAGCCGGCTGCGCACCGAAGTGCGCGCGATGCGGCATGCTGCCTATGCGCTGACTTGGCTGCGAGGCGCCAAATGCCTGGCGTCGTCCTCGCCACCCGATCGCGTGCGCGTAAGCCTGGAAACGACCGGCCTTGCCCGCTTCTTCACCCGGGTGTTTTCCGCGAGCGACGTGCCCAAGGGAAAGCCCGCGCCTGATCTCTTCCTTCATGCCGCCGCGCAGATGCAGGTCGAGCCTGCCGGCTGCATCGTCGTCGAGGATTCGCCCGCCGGGGTGACGGCGGCGACGGCGGCGGGGATGACGGCGATCGGCTTCATCGGCGGCAGTCATGCGGAGGGCGAGCTCGGGCACGCGTTGATTCGCGCCGGAGCGCGAACCGTGATCGCCGACCTGCGCCAGATCAAGGCGATCGTGTCCGCGCTGCGCGGCTGGTGATCCCCGTACTCCTCCTCTCCTGAACGTCTGGAAGAAAATGCGCGGCCTCGATGCTTCGAGACACATCGCAGCGCAAGCGCTGCTCCTCACGATGAGGCAAGCAGGGAGGAACGGCTAGCGTTGCGCGGCCCGCTTGGCGGGGCGCGCGGGCTTCTTCTCGTTGCGCTCCCCGATCTCGTCGAAACCGACATAGACGACGTAAGCTGCCAGCTCGTCCTTCGCGGGCAGCGGGAAGCTGAGGTTATCCTCGATGTCCACGAACTGCACCTGGGTCTGGCCCGGCGGGATGGTGGCGCCGACGCGCTTGAACTTGGTCGTGATCATTTGCGGCTCGGGTCCCTCGCGCACGACCGCATAGCGCAGCGGAACGTCGACGGCGCCGGGCGCCCCGTTCGGACCGAGAATGGCTCGCCCCTGCACGCCCACCTTCATGAACAAGGTGCCGTCCTGGACGCGGCACTCGCGGGCCGTCTGCCCGAACGAGAGCTGGTAACGCAGGTCGCCGGCGGTCGCCCGGTCCGACTTGGTGGCAATGTTCAAGGTCGATGCTCCGGCCCGGACGTCCACGCCGGGACATTCGACTTCAGGCGCCGAGGGAGTCGCCGCTTTTGGCTGGGTCACGCCGGGCTTGGCCCTGGAGAAGAAGCTCGCGATGCGGGCGCTCCAGGTCGGCGTGGGCGTGGTCTCGTAGTTATCCGCGACGGTGGAAGCGGACGAGCAGCCCGCGAGCAGAATCGATCCCAAAAGCAGCGCGGTCCCGCTGGGGGCTCCGCGCCCTCCCCTGCTTTGATCCCCCGACATCGGATCTACTCGGCCCTTTGCCACGCACGGTTCTCTATTGTCGTAGGACATAGCAGCCAAACCGTGGCATCCCGATGGCCGGCCCCCGGCCCTCAACCGCGCCCTACGAATTCTCCTCCAGCCGCGCATAGAGCAGATGATCCTGCCACCGGCCGTCGATGCAGAGATATTTGCGCGCGATGCCCTCGCGCTTGAACCCGGTCTTCTCCAACAGGCGGATGGAGGCAATGTTGCCGGGAATGCAGGCGGCTTCGATGCGGTGCAGCTTCAAAGTCGTGAATGCGAACGGGATGAGCGCCTCGACCGCGGCCGTCATGTATCCCCGGCGTGCATGGGGCGCGCCGATCCAATAGCCGAGACTGCCGGCCTGGGCGCAGCCGCGGCGGATATTGGCGAGGGTGAGCCCGCCCACGAGCACATTGTCCTGCTTGCGGAAGATGAAGAAGGCATAGGCGAGGTCGCAGCGCTGGTCTTCGCCGTAGCGCTTGATGCGGCGGCGGAACGAGGCGCGGGTGAGGTCGTCCGCCGGCCAGGTCGGCTCCCAGGGAACGAGGAAATCGCGCGAGGCTTCGCGCAGCGTCCCCCACTCCACGCAATCCGACATCTGCGGCGAGCGCAACACGACCGTCGACCCTGCGATCGCGGGCCAGGTATCGGGCAGGCTTACGGTGCGGAAAAATGCCATCTATCAGATGTCAGATGTCGGATATCAGAGGACAGAAAGCGCGGGCGTTACAGCATCTGACATCTGACATCTGACATCTGACATCTGACATCTGACATCTGACATCTGACATCCGGCATCACGCCGCCACTCGCGCGAGACTGTCCGCAATCGCCGCGGCGTGCTCGAGTCCCGGCCCCGGTCCCAGGGCGGCAATGGCGGGGCGGCTGCGCGCGATCAGACCACGACCGGCAGCGCGCGTGCTGGCCACCGTCACCGCCTCCACCTTGGCGACGATCTCGTCGAGCGGAATTGGCCGGCCCCAGGCAATGATCTGGCGCGCCAGCTGCTCGGCCCGCGCGCTCGAGCTTTCGAGCGCCATGAGCAACCCGGCTTTCATCTGGGCCTTGGCGCGGGCGACCTCGGCCTCGCTGATGTGCTCCGCTGCGGCGTGCATCTCGTCCACCACCACGCGCATCAGCTCGGTCACGTCCTGCGCATCGGTGCCGGCATAAAGTCCGAACATGCCGCTGTCGGTATAAGGGGAGTGAAACGCGTAGATTGCGTAGCAGAGCCCGCGCTGCTCGCGCACCTCCTGGAACAGCCGCGAGGACATGCCGCCGCCGAGAGTGCTGGTGAACACCTGCAGGCTGTAGAGGTCGGGATCGCGCTGGGGCAGCCCCTGCAGCGCCAGCGCGATGTGCACCTGCTCGAGCTCGCGCCGCTCGATCCGCGATCCGCCGATGAAACGCGCGGCCTCGGGAAGCGGCGCAGCCGGACCGCTGAAGCCGGCGAACCGGCGCTCGACCTCGGCTACCACCGCCGCATGCTCGACCGCGCCGGCAGCGACGATCACCATGTCGGGGGCGCGATAATTGCGCCCGAGATAACCGAACAGACGCGCCGGATCGAACGAGCGGACGGTCGCGCGCGTGCCGAGAATCGAGCGGCCGATCGGCTGGCCGGCAAAAGCCACCTCCTGCAGCCGGTCCCAGACGAGGTCGTCGGGCGTGTCCTCGGCCGCGCCGATCTCCTGCACGATGACGTTCTGCTCGCGGCGCAGCTCTTCCGGATCGAAGGCGGGCTCGGTGAGGATGTCGGCAAGGACGTCGAGCGCGAGCGGCACGTCGGCGCGCAGGACGCGGGCATAATAGGCGGTGGTCTCGACCGAGGTGCCGGCGTTGAGATCGCCGCCTACCGCTTCGATCTCCTCCGCGATCTGGCGCGCGCTGCGGCGCCGCGTGCCCTTGAACGCCATGTGCTCCAGGAGGTGCGAGATGCCGTGCTCGTCGGGACGCTCGTCCCGGCTGCCCGCGCCGACCCACACGCCGAGTGAGGCCGACTCGAGGTGCGGCATGGCATCGGTCACCACGACGAGACCTGAGGGAAGACGCGTGATTTCGACGCTCATGCGGCGGCTCCCGTCTCGACGGCACGGCTGCGCGAGAGAACGAGCTTCTCGACCGCCGCCTGATCCGCGGGCACGGTGGTGAGGCGCTCCGGCCGATGATGCAGATCGGCAAGCCAGTCGGGAAGCGGCGGCCGCACTCCGCACGCGGCCTCGACCGTGTCGGGGAACTTGGCGGCATGCGCCGTTGCCAGCACGACCATCGGGATCGCGCGGTCGCGCATCTCCTTCTCGCTCACCGCAATGCCGACGGCGGTGTGGGGATCGACGAATTGGCCGGTCTCGCGCAGCATGGCACGCATCGTGGCCGCGGTCTCCTCCTCGTCGGCGCGAGCGGCCGAGAACACCGCGCGGACCCCGGAGAGGGCGCGCCCGGACAGCGTGAACCTGCCGGATTGGGCAAGCGTGCCCATCAGCGCGCGCACCGGTTTGGCGTCGCGCGAATAGACCTCGAACAACAACCGCTCGAAATTGGAGGCGACCTGGATGTCCATCGACGGCGAGGAGGTCGCTACTACCTCGTGCACGTCATAGCTGCCGGTGGCGATGGTGCGCGGCAGGATGTCGTTGACGTTCGTGGCAATCACCAGGCGATCGATCGGCAGGCCCAAGCGCAAAGCGGCGTAGCCCGCGTAGACGTTGCCGAAATTGCCGCTGGGCACGGTGAAGGCGACCTTGCGCAACGGCGCCCCTAGCGCGACCGCGGCGGTGAAATAGTAGACGGCCTGCGCGATGATGCGCGCCCAATTGATGGAGTTTACCCCGGCAAGGCGCGCGCGGTCGCAGAAGGCATGGTGGCGGAACATGCCCTTCACGATCCCCTGGCAGTCGTCGAACGTGCCTTCGACCGCAAGCGCGTGCACGTTCTCATCGGCGACGGTTGTCATCATGCGCCGTTGCACCTCGGAGACGCGCCCGTGCGGGAACAGCACGAAGATGTCGGCGCGCTCGCGCCCGCGGAAGGCCTCGATGGCCGCTGCGCCGGTGTCGCCCGAAGTTGCAACCACGACCGTCGTGCGCTCGCCGCGCGCGGTGAGCGCGTGATCCATGATGCGGCCGAGGAGCTGGAGCGCCACGTCCTTGAAGGCGAGCGTCGGGCCATGGAACAGCTCGAGCACGAACTCGCTCACGCCGTATTGGCGCAGCGGTGCAACTGCGGGATGCCGGAAATTGCCGTAGGCCTCGCGCGCAAGGCGGGCCAGGTCGCGCTCCGCGATGCCCTCGCCGATAAATGGGCGCATCACCTCGACGGCGACCTCGGCATAGGGCTGCCCGGCAAAACCGGCGATGGTCTCGGCGTCGAATCGCGGCCATTGCTCGGGTACGTAGAGGCCGCCGTCGCGCGCCAGCCCTGCGAGCACCGCGTCCACAAAGCCGAGCGATGGGGCCTCACCCCTGGTGGACAGATAGCGCACGGGGCTTTGCGGCTCCGATCGGGCGATGTGCCGGTGTGGTTGCGGCTCGCGCCGCTCACGGTGCGAGCAGCGCGTAGGCGGCAAGATAGTCGGCCGCGTCCCCTCCCACAAGCACGCCTCCGGTGGGCGGGATAGCCACAAATCGGCTCCGCCGATTTGTGGGGTAACCCGCCTAGCCCGGTCTCAGGGCGTCCACGCTTCGGTCGGCCGCCTCGTACAACTCTGTGCATACGGGCGAGCTAGGTTCCCCTCAGTCTTTTGGATGGTCCGCGTCGTCTCACCCGGTGCACGCCGCCGTAACTCCTTTCCCTTGCGGCTGCGCGCCCACAGACGGCCGGCGAGGTGCGACACGCCTTCGAGATCGAGATGGACGCGGAGGGCGCGATCGGTCATTTCGATCTTCGCGCCGTGCCAGGCCCGCGGATGCGCTTCGGGAGGATTTGGTCAGCAGCTGCCTTGCGCGGCTCGCCGCGTACCCCGCAGACCCGCAGGCCCGTATTGCGAGGGGCTTACGAAAAGTCGACTGCAAGTACCCGACTTGTACGGCTGATCTAATCCGTCCTAGCGGTCCTACCCTCGCTGTGTGCGCACCCAGAACCCCAACATCACGATCGTCACGGCGGCCAAGCCGTACCAGGTGATCGCATATTGCAGGTGCGCATTGCGCAGGTTGGGGCGAGCCGGCGCCGGACGCGGCAATCCGCCGGGCGGCGCCGGCGCTTCCAGCTCGACATAGAACGGCGCGACCTCTCCCCACTCCTTCGCGCGCGCGATCGCGCCGGGGTCGCGGGCGAACCACAGGTCGCGCGCGGGGTCGTCGGCGGGCGTAAAGAAGTTGCGCGCCTGCGGCCAGCGCATGACCCCGATCATATCGATGTTCGCAGGCTCAGGATGCGCGGTGTGAGCCTTCGCGTCCTTCTCCTCCTCCGGCACATAGCCGCGATCGATCACCACGCGATCGCCGTTCGCACGGCGCGCGAGAGCAAATACCCAGTAGCCGGCCCCGGGCAGGTCGCTCGGGAACGGCGAAGGGCCGGCATAAACCAGCGCCTCCTCGCCGGGAACGAACGCAGCGGAAAACCTGACCCGCCGGTACTCGTCACGGCCTTGGTCGAGCTGCGGCCAGAGATTGCGGGCGGCCAGCGCGACCGGGGCCGCCGACAGGCGGCGATCGAGCGTCTCGATCAGAGCGAGCTTCTCGCCTCTGCGTCCGAGCTGCCACGTCCCGAGCGCGACGAACAGCAGCGCAGACAGCACGGCAAACATGATCGGAGCCGCCATGCCGCGGCGCAGGGAAGCGCGCGCGGCGATCATCGCCTATCGTTGCCGCCGAACCGCCCCTCCCCAGCCTTGTTGTGGTACTGCAACGCGATGAGCAGTCCTTTCATCGGCCGCAGCGGCACCAGCGTGGTGATCAGAATGAGCGGGATCCACAGCACCGCGTGGACCCAGTATGGCGGCGCATAGGCGATCTCGACCGCCAACGCGGAGCTGGCAACGATGAAGCCGGAGATGAACATCACGAAGAATGCGGGGCCGTCCGCCGAGTCTGCAAAGGAGAGATCGAGCCCGCAATGATCGCAGCGCGGGCGCAGCGCCAGGAAGCCGGCAAACAGCTTGCCCTTGCCGCAGCGGGGGCAGCATCCGCGCAACCCCGTCATGACGAGCGACGCCGGCGGTAGATCGGAGAACTGGGATTCGCCTTCCATGCTGCTGATAACCAGAGCTCTCGATGCGCGCAAGGAGACGCGCAGGACGTCGATAGCACCAATCGGCCTGATGGGAAACGCCTGCCGGTCACCTCCAACACGATCGCGGCGACCGCGAGGAGTGACTGTACCTTGGCCACGGCGCGCCGCGAGCAGGCCTACAGCGATCTCTTCGGCGCCGAGGCACGCGAGGGAAGTGTATCGTGAGAGTCAAATCGTCACGACCATCGTCCTAATGCCCGGCGGCGTGCGCCACCCCCTCCGGCGCCGAGCCCCACACATAGATGCAGGCGAACAGGAAGAGCCAGACCACGTCGACGAAGTGCCAGTACCAGGCCGCGAACTCGAAGCCGAGATGCTGCTTCGGCGTAAAGTGCCCGAGATAGGCGCGGATCAGGCAGACG
>DATBKV010000157.1:0-20125 GCA_036555745.1 Xanthobacteraceae bacterium
GCTCGCCGAGCAGATCGCGCACCTGTCCACGCGCGTGACGCTCAAGCCCGGCGACCTCATCCTCACCGGCACACCCGCGGGCGTCGGCCTTGCGCGCAAGGAGTTCCTGCGGCCCGGCGACGTGGTGAAGATCTGGATCGAAGGGATCGGAACCCTCACCAACACCTGCGCATAGAGGGACATGAGGACGCGCAAGCAAAAACCGAAGATCGCAGGACGCGCCGCCGCGGCACCCGAGCGTGCCCTGCCCGCGTCGGGCGCGCCTTCCGCGCCCGACGAGCAGATCTCCTTCAGCACGCTGTCGCTGCACGAGCTGTTCGAGCAGCAGGCCCGCCAGATGCTCGATCGCAGCGACCTCGACGAGGAGCAGAAGCAGAACATCCTCGTCGCCATGAGCTGCCCCTGCTGCGGCGCCGGCGCGATGTCGTTCACGGCGAAGCTCAAGCGCTGAGGCCACGAACCGGGCCGGCCCGCCCGTCCGGCCATGGCGGGACCTCCTCAATCCACGCCGCTGGCAAGCCGCGCCGGACGCCATAGATCTGGCACGTGGGCCGATATTCGCCGCCTGGCGGCTGGCGCGGGGCCGGTGCCTCGCTGACGGCTTGCGAGGGCGATTCGATGCGGCTAAGTATCCGGCTCGCCAGCTCCGATTGGGGGATAGTTCAACGGCAGAACAGCGGACTCTGACTCCGTTAATCTAGGTTCGAATCCTAGTCCCCCAGCCAGCAACACTGCTCTGAGACATTTTACCGAATACTGGGTTCAGACTCCGCTCATTTTGAACACGCCGTTCCCGTCTTCAGCTCGGCGGCGGGACGCTCCGGGTATCCCGTCCCAAGTTCAACTTCGGCTCGCAGCCGAGGGCCTATTCGATCACCTCGTCGGCGAGGATCAGCACCGACTGCGGAATGGTCAGTCCCAGAGCCTTCGCGGTCTTCAAATTGATTGCAAGATCGAAGCTGACGGGCTGCTCGACCGGAAGATCGCTCGCGCGCGCCCCCTTGATGAGCTTGTCGACATAGTCGGCAGCGCGGCGATAAACGGTTTTCAAATTGGGTCCGTAGGCGATGAGGCCGCCGGCCCGCGCGAAATCTCGATAAATCGAGACCACCGGCAGATTGCGCTTTGCTGCGAGATCAAGAATTTCCTGACGGTGCTGCGTAATCGCTCCGTCATCCATCACGAACAGCGCCTCCGACTGAGCACGCGATGCCATCTCGAAAGCGTGCTCATAATCCCCGGGCCCGCGCACTGGCAGCCGAACAAACTGCAGTCCCAATTGCGCCCCTGTTCGCTCCACCTCCGCGACGATGAGCACTGCCCCCGGGTTATTGCCTTGATAGAGCGCTGCCATGCGTCGGGCCTTGGGCAACACCCGCGTCAGCAGCTCGACGCCTTTTGGCCCGAGCGCGTCCGGCATGAAGCTCAAGCCCGTGACGTTGCCGCCGGGCCGAGCGAGACTGGCGACCAATCCGGATCTTACCGGATCGGCTACTCGCATGATCACGATCGGCACGGTGGCGGTCGCCTTCTTGGCGGATAGCGCGGCGGGCGTATTGACCGCAACGATCACTTCGGCGTTGAGCCGTAACAGCTCTTCCGCGAAAGCCGCCAGCAGTTCGTTGCGCCCTGCAGCATTGCGTAGTTCGATGGCGATGCTGGTTCCCTCGACATAGCCAAGCTCCCGCAGCCGGTCGCGGAACGTTTCAAGCAGCCCGGGCTGGAGGTCCTGCGCGAGGACGCCTATCCGGTGTGCGGACGGCAGCTTTTCTGCAGCCGCGCCGACGGGCCATGCCGCCGCCGCAACCCCACCGAGCAAGGTGAGGAACTCGCGTCGTCTCATCTTGATTTCTCTCTTTCCGCCCGAGCGCTTCCGCGCCGCCTCCGCGCCATGCTAGCCATGGGTCGGCCTTCGCGCGTCGGATTGACCTAATTAAATCAACACCATCTCGGCAAATAGGGCTCAAATTGCCGCGCGTTCTGTCTTGGGGTGCCCATTTCTAAAGCGCTTTTTTGGAGTTCGGCGCGCTGGAGCTTGGCGAACACTGCCAGCCGCGCGACGAAGACGCCGGGGGTGGCCGAAGCTTTCCGCTCAACTGTGATCTACCTCACACCTGGACCGCCGAAAATATGCGAGCCCCATCGCATGAAGCTCAATCCGGCGCAGAAAGGATGCTGATGCGCACATCGATCGCAATCGCCGTCTTGGTCGCGCTTGGTCTTATCTGGTCGATCGCCGCGATGTCCAACTGGGTGCCGGTGGACAGCGCGCAAATGAGGTCGTCCGCGATATCGCCGCATGTCGTCACGGTGCGGCAGGATGAGGGCGTCGCGGCCGAGTAGCTCTCGAAGTTGCAGGCCGTTGATGCCCGAGGCTATGCGCGCCGTAGCGCTCGGCCAAGGCCGCTATAGTGCCTCCACGCATCGCTCATAGCCGGGGCACAGTTCCCTCCGCAAAGCTCCCGGTTGCCCGCGCCCTGCGCGTGCCGACGTCCTGCAAGCCAGCCCTTTTTTATCGATGCGCTGAAACCCTCCGCGCGCCTGCGGCCACTAACAGATGTCGAGTCTTTGATCTCAAGGAGGCGCTCATGTATCGCACCCTCGCTATCGCGGCCGCTGCGCTCGCGATCATCACCCTTCCCGCCGGGCCGAGCCTCGCCTTTGGCCACGGCGGCGGCGCCGGCAGGTTCAGCGCGTCGATGACGAGCGTTGCGCCTGCCTCCCACGTTCCGCCGAAATCGATCGGCGGCACGGCGACGCCGCTGGCAAAGAAGCTGTCGGGCAAGGCAGGCAAAGCGTGCTTCCGCGCCTGCATGCATGGGGTGTCGGGTGCGGGCTGGGGTAATTTCTGCGATTATTCCTGCTACGGCGGCTGATCGATCAAGGCACTGCGCGCTGGTGATCCGGGCGCAGCACTTCGACCAGGCCTCGCCTCGACCTCGGCGTGCAGGGTGCCCTGGCGGCGAGGGGCGAGAGCAGCCCAAGAAAAAAGCCCCGCTCAGGACGAGCGGGGCCCCAACTCAATGCGAGATCAGCGCGTCACCAGGATCGCTGCGTTCGCACGAAATGTGAGCCGAGCTGCTGGTATTCGCTCAGCCGAAACTCGGCCTTCGGAGCCGCGGATCGCGGGGGGCTCGCGAACGTTTCCTGCTTGACCACCCAGGCGCGCTCGGTTGACGACGAATACGCAACGACGTCGCCGATCGCAATAACGCAAACCACCGCGATTCCAAATGCAACGATCAGTTTGATGGCGAAATGCACGATGTTGCTAGACATGGTCGTTCCCCATCCATCGGGTGCGGCACTTCTGGGTGCCGATGGGGCTATGCTTACTCGTGCCTGAGCAATAAGCCTGTGACGGCTGTCACAGGTATGCGGGTTTTTCGCCCATTCACGTCCGGCAGCCGCGTGCCCCCGGTTGTGTCCCCGGCGCTTCGGAATCCGCGTTACAAGCCGATCGTTCCCGCTGACCTCGAGCAGCTGAGGCACTGCAGGTTGATGGTTCTGGTTGTGCGGTGACGATCGACGGTGGCACTGCTTGGCTCGTTGCTGCGAACGATCGTATGATGCGCGCATTATGACGGTCCCGGCACGGGGGATCGAAGTGCAACGCCAAAAAAGCGACTCTGTCTCGCCCGTCGTCGCGATCGGGATTTTTCTGACCATCGTCGCCGCCCTGGCGGGTCTTTTCACCTCACGCTCGCGGCGGGAGACCGACGCGAGGCGGCGGAAAAGCGAGTCCTTCTCGCGCCACATCACAATCGGAATTTTCGTGGCGATCGTTACCGCCGCAGTCGGCTACCTCGTAGGCATTGCGGATGATCATCGAAAAAAAGATATCGATTTCGTCGATCGGCAGATCGAACGGCTGTATGGGCCGCTTTACGCCTTGAGCAACGCGACGCACGTGGCCAAGGAGAGGCTTTTCGCCAGCCGTCAATCTTGCAGCCCCGACTACTTCGATCCAGGCTGTCCGCCCAACGCACAAGACGTGGAGAGATGGCGGCGCTGGCTGAGCAAAGTGCTTCAACCCATGAACATCCTCATGGAGAAGGCGATCATCGAGAACGCCCAGCTGATTGAGGGCGGCGAGATCTATCCTGCGTTCGCCGAGCTGATTCTGCACGTGGAATCCTACAAGGCCACGATCGCGAGATGGAAGGACACGGACGAGAACGAAAACCCGCATTTCATCGAAGCGACGGAAAATACCGCGGTGGTCCCCTTTCCGAAGAAATTCGACCAATGCATAGATCAAGCATTCAAGGCCATGCGCGCCAAAAGAGAGCGCCTCAACGACTCCTGGATTGTGCTCTCCGCAACGAGCGCGGATCGCTCCTTCGTCCACCACTGCGGGAAAAGCGTCGAGTCCGGAAATTAGGCACGCCACGCGCGCGGGCCGTGCCGCCTCGCTGCCTTGCATGCACACCCCTGGCGAGCCGCCCCGAGAAGCCCAAGTGCCGACGCTGCATGCCGCGACCTGCGCTCGCGATCGGCGTTAACCCTGCCCGCGCGGCGCCTTCATCTCGGCCCGAGAACTGCGCGACCTCGCCATAATCGGCGGTTATGCCGAGCGTGGGGAAATGGGGGGTAGACATGGTATTTCCGAAACTGTTCGACGCGAACGATCTGCGGTTCCAGCTGGTGCCGCTGATGGTGGCGCCGTGGCTGCTGCTGGCGGTCATGGGGGACATTTGGGCGGCCGCGCTCGGCGTGGGCGCCAGGATCGACGACTGACGCGCGCGAACGCCGCCGCCGATTTTCCGGAACCACTCGAACGCGGCGCGCCAGGCGCCCGCGTCAGGCCGCGTCCGCGCTCGCGGCCGCCGGTTGCGCCTCGGCGCGCGCCGGCGCTGCGCTCGCCTCGCGCGCGGCGTCGACGCAAAGCTTGACCGCCTCGCGCAGCGTCGCCGCCACTACATCGGGCTTCGCGGCTTCCCGCAGCGCCGCCGCGTCGGCATCGGGCCGCCAGCAGCCGAGCAGGATGCGCGCCTGCGGCAGCCGGCGCCGCATGCGCCGGATGGTGTAGCGCATGTGCGCGGCGCTGCTGGCGTCGAGATAGGACAGGCACACCATCACGACGCCGGACGTTTCCAGCTGGAGGATGTTAAAGGTCGCGACCGCGTCGGCGCCTTCCAGGCGCGCGCGCAGCCCGTGCTTTGCCAGCAGCTGCGCCAGCATGGCGGCGGCGGCTTCGTCGAGCGGGCCGCGGCCGGCCACGCACAGCACGGGCGTGTCGCCCTGCCAATCCGGCGCAAGGCGGCTTGGCTCGAGCATGGGAACGTCGGAAGCCGCATCGGGCGCCGCCTCGACCGCCGCCGCGGCCTCGGGGTCGTGCGTGGTCGCCTGCGCCGGCTTGCCGTCGTCATGCTCGACGAGATCGTCGACCAGCTCGAGCGCGGCGGCTTTGATCTTCTCGGCCTGCAGGCGATCGAGCGCGCCGCGCGCGACGTCGTTCTGCGCGAGCCTGAGGCCCGGCAGGGCGACGTCGTCGTAATAGGTCGACAGCGGGCGCTCCTTGAGGAATTCCTCGGCCTTGTCCACCGCCTCGGCCGGGTCGTCCGCCAGCATGCGTTGATAGAATATTTCCGGCGGCGACAGCGCCGGCCGATCGCCGAACATCACGTCGAGGAACTCGAGCCGCTCGACGTGCCGGCCGAGCACCACCAGGCACACCGTCAGCGGGGTGGCGAGAACCAGCCCCACCGGACCCCAGAGCGCGGTCCAGAACGTGGCGGACGCGACCACCGCCACCGGCGAGAGCCCGGTGCTGTGGCCGTAGAGCAGCGGCTCGATCACATGCCCCACCAGCGGCTCGACCACCAGGAACAGCCCCGCCGTCCACAGCAGCATCGACCAGCCCGGATCGACGGCGGCCGCGAGCGTCAGCGGAAACACGGCGGCGATGATCGCGCCGATATAGGGCACGAAGCGCAGGATGGCGGCGAGGATGCCCCACAGCACCGGGCTCGGCACGCCGATCACCCATAGGCCCGCGCCGATCACCACGCCGAAGGCGGCGTTCACCGCGAGCTGGGTCAGGAACAACCGGCTCAGCCGCGTCGCGGCATCGTCGAGCGCGGCCGTGGTCTTCTGCAGGTCGTGGGAGCCCGCGAGCTTGATGAAACGGTTTCGCAGATCCTCTTGCTGCAGCAGGATGAAGACGACGAAAATGGCGACGATGCCGGTGGTGGTGAGCGGCTGCAGCAGCGGCGAGATCAGCGCGGCGATGCTCTCGAGCGCGGTCGGCGGCGGCTGGCGGACCTCGACCGGTATCGGTTTCGCCTCCTGGCCGGGCGCCGGCGTTTGCAGCGGCGCTTGCGCGGTCGCGGCGCTCTCCTTGGGCTTGTTGAGCTCCTTGCCGAGGTCCTGCAGCACGTCGGCGGCGCGCTCGAGCGTCCCGCTCGGGGCCGCCGTTCCGCGCAGCGACCTGATCTTCTCGCGCATGGTGACCTGGTAGCGCGGCAGCTCGCTCGCGAGCTCGGCGACCTGGGTCGCAATCACCCCCCCAAGTCCGAAGATGCTCGCGAACGCGAGCAGGACGACGACGCCAACGGCCGCCGCGCGCGGGACACGCCAGCGCTGCAGCAGCCGCACCAGCGGCGCGAGCACGAAGCTGAGCAGGATCGCGAGCGCGATCGGGACGAACACCTCGCGCCCGAAATAAAGCGTCCCGATGATAATGACCGCGACGACCGCGGTGGCGATCGCCGTCATGGGCCCTTTGGTCTCTCGCAAGAAGGCGCCAAACAGCTGTGCTGGAGCATCGGATCCGTCCCGCCACATCCGCAGCGGCCGCCGCGACAACATGGCAGCGTACTCCGCTTGTCGGGCCCCGTCACCCGCGGATTGCTGCCGCAGGCCCTGCCCCGCGTCGGGCGCGATGTTGCGGCCGCCGGTGCACTCCGGCGCTCGCGCTGCTGCGTCCGCCGCGGAGCTGTCGCTCGTCTCGTGCAAGGGGTGCCACTCAAAGCGAGACCCCGGCTGCATCGCCGGGGTCGAGCTCGTCGGCCGGGACCGGCGCTGCTACCAGCTCTGCGACGCGTACCAGTCGTCGACGTCTTTGCGGACTTGATCCTTGGCCAAGCCGTAGCGCTGCTGAATCTTGCCTTCGAGCTGATCGCGGCGGCCATTGATGACGTTGAGATCATCGTCGGTGAGCTGACCCCACTTCTCCTTCACCTTGCCCTTCACCTGCTTCCAGTTTCCTTCCACGCGATTCCAGTCCATCGCAGATACCTCCTGTTCGAGTGTCCTGTGTTCTGTTCGAGTGTCGTGTGTTTCGTAGACGGGTGCTCCCACCTGCAACGCGGCTGCACAAAAAAAGTTCCCGAGGCTGGAACTTCTCCTCGCATCGCTGGTTCTCCCGCCACCGTGTCAGGAGGTTCGTCCATGTTTGCCCGGTCGGAATATTCCCGCGCCACATCTGCCACTATCGGCGACATCAACCGGCGCCTGCGATCGCTCGAGCAGCGTATCGATCGCGCGAGCAACCGCGCGTCGACGCGCGCGGCCGATGCCACCGACAATGTCTCAGACGCCATCGCTTCCGCGCTGGCCGGCATCGCCACGCGGTTTCGCGGCGATGGTGGCGCAATAAGCGAGGAGGCAGCGAGGGTCGGTACCGCGGCGGCCAAGCTGGGCGGCGAGGCGCTGCAGCGGCTTTCCAAGGAGGCGGAGCGCCGGCCGCTTGTCATGCTGGCCGTGGCGGTCGGCGTGGGAATTCTGGTGGGCTTGGTCGGTCACCGACGTTGATGGCGCGGGCTCGACGAGGCGCAGCGCACAAGCTTGCACTGCGCGAACAAAGCAGAAGCGCAATAAAGAAGGAGAGACTCGCATGAACGAAGATCGCATCATGGGAACGGCACGAAATCTCGGCGGCCAGGCGCAAGAAGGCTTCGGCCGCGTGACCGGGGACACGCGCACCCAGGCGGAAGGCATCGTCAACCAGGCGGCGGGAACGGCGCAGGACCTCTACGGCCAAGCCAAGGACGCGGCCGCCGATGCTTCGCGTGCGCTTCGGCGCGGCGCCAGCGACGCCGGCGATTTTGTCCGCGAGACCATCGAGCAACGTCCCTACACGACGGCGCTGGTGGCGCTTTGCATCGGTTTTCTCATCGGCCGCATCGGACGCGGGGACTGAGCAACCGTCGCTCAACCGAAGTCGTCACCACTTTGTAACGGAAAGGCGCACGCCCGTGGGCAAAGGCATCTTGCTGTGGCTGATCGGCATTCCGATCCCGATCATCCTGCTGCTGTGGATCTTCGGCTTTCTGCACTGATGGAGAGAGTCGATTCGGCGCAGCGGCCCCTGCGGATTCATCCGCCGGGAGGGGCCGGGGAATGCGCTGCGGCCGCGTCCGGCAGCAGGTCGGAACATCCTGTTTGATCTCGACGGGAAAGGCGGCGGCGCGCACTCATGCGCCGGCCGCGCGGCGCGCGCGCCTTGCGATGCGGATCAGCCCAGCTCGACCGCGACCGGGCCCTCGACCGCGAGCTCGGTGAAATAGGGGAATCCGAGGCCGGTGCCCAACAAACGGCGGCCCCGGCGCAACGCCGCGCCGGCGGTGCGCGCCTCGAGCGCCGTGCGCGCCAGCGCGGGCAATTGCCTCGGCTGACGCAGCACCGAGCGAACGACGGCAAACACGTCCGGCGTGCCGTCATGGCGCAATCCGATCACCGCCGCCGGCGGCAATTCACTGTGGACGGGATCGATCACCGCGCGACAGGCCGCGAACGGAATCCGGTACGCGGCGGCGATTCTCGCCGCGATGTGCGATTCGGTGTCGACCGCAACTGCCCCGGTTCGCGCGTGCAGCCGGCGCTTTTCGGCCGGATTGGCGATCGGGGCATCCGCGCCGATGATGTCGGCGTGAACGGCGCCCGGCAGCGCCTCGAGGAGCGCCCGCGCCCAGCCACGGTCGGTCGGAAACCGCTCGCTATCGGTGCACACGCTGGAGCCGACCACCCAGTCGCCGGCGGCCAGATGCGGCGCCAGTCCCCCCGCGATCCCGAAGCTGATGATGCCCGAGGCTCCGCGTTTGGCGGCCCGGTCGATCGAGGCGATGAGCTGCGAGGCGTGATTGCAAATGACGGACACGCCCGGACCAAGCGCAATCCTGGCCTCCAGCGCCAAGCAGGTCACTGCGACCACGTCCCCCCGAGTCGACATCCCAGCGCCCGTTCCCGTCCTTGCAGTCGAAGCCAGGTGTTATGCATTTTTTACATGCTAATTGATAATGCGGTCAACTCTCTCCCGGCTGATCCGCCGAGCAACGGTTTGCGGCGGGTCGAGGGCCGCGAAGCGGGCTCATTCCCGTCCGCTTGCGCCGCGCCAGCGCGCGAATTGCAACACCCGCTCCCCGGTTTGCCTGCTCGCCCGCCGTTCCAGCGCCTCGCGAATCGACTTTTCCAAGGCGGTCAGCTGGAAGGGCTTGCGCAGAATCGCGACCTGCGACCGCGCCGTTTGCGCCACGTCGCTGTAGCCGCTGGTGAGGAGGATGGCGATGTGGGGATAATGGTTGCCGATTTCCTGCGCCAGCGCGATCCCGTTCATGCCGCCCGGCATGACCACGTCGCTGAGCACGAGGTCAATCTTGTCGCCCCGCTGCAGCATGTTGAGGGCATCGGTGGCGCTCTCCGCGCGCATGGTCCGGTAGCCGAGCTGCTCGACCAGGGAGGCAGTGACGTCGCCAACCTCTGCATTGTCCTCCACCACCAGAACCGTGCCGTTCCCCGGCACGATCGGTTGCGTCGGCGGCGCCTGGATCGCCTCGATCAGCGCTGCCTGCCGGCGCGGCAGATAGATCGTGATGGTGGTGCCGCTGCCGACCGCGCTGGTCGCGACCACTGTCCCTCCCGATTGGTGCGAAAAGCCGTAGACCTGGGCCAGGCCGAGCCCGGTGCCTTTGCCGAGCGCCTTTGTCGTGAAGAACGGCTCGAAGATTCTCGGCAGCACGTCGGGCGCTATGCCGACCCCGGTGTCGGTCATCGCCAGCGCCACGAAGTCGCCTTCGAGCTGATCGACCGCGTCGCTTTTCCTGAGCGTGACGTTGCGCGCCGACAGGGTGATCGAGCCTCCCCCCGGCATTGCGTCGCGCGCGTTGACCGCGATGTTGACCAGCGCCAATTCCAGCTCGGCGATGTCGACCTCGACCGCCCAGATATCCGCCGGGATGTCGCACTTGAGCTGGACGTTGCCGCGCAGCGAGCCGACCAGCATCTCGTGCACGGCCTCGACTCGCTCCTTGAGCTCGGTGATAACCGGATTGAGCGGCTGCCGGCGCGAGAATGCCAGCAGCTGCCGCGTCAGGCTCTCGCCCCGATTGGCGGCCGAGTGAATGGCGTCGATCGCCTGCAAATGCTTGGCGTCGTTCAGCCGCCGCCGCAGGAGCTGGGCGTGGCCGCTCACGATCATCAAGAGATTGTTGAAATCGTGGGCGATGCTGCCGGTCAGCTGGCCGAGCGCTTCCATCTTCTGCGACTGGGCAAGCTGCTCCTGCGCGCGCTCGAGCGATGCCTGCGCCTCGCGCCGCTCGCTGACGTCGCGGGTGATCTTCACGAAGCCGACCAGCGTGCCCACCTCGTCCCGCACCGCCTCGATCACGATGCTGGCCCAGAACAGGCTCTTGTCGCGGCGCACGCGCCAGCCCTCGACGACGCATTTGCCCTCGTAGGCCGCGAGCTGGAGCGCGCGCGCGGGCTCGCCGCGCTGCTGCTCCTCCTCGGAATAGAACAGGCTGAAGTGCTGGCCGACGATTTCCGCCGCCGTGTACTGGTGGATGCGTTGCGCCCCCACGTTCCAGTTGGTGATGTTGCCGTCGCGATCGAGCATGAAGATGGCGTAATCGGTGACGCCCTGGATGACGGTGCGAAAGCGCCATTCGCTTTCCATCAACGCCTCTTGCGCCTTGCGGCGCTCGGCGATGTCGTGCTTGAGCGCCGCCTCGACCCGCTGTCTTTGCTCGACCTCCTCGTGCAATGCCGCGCTCGCCTGCGCGAGTGCCGCGTTGCGCTCCTGCAGCCTCGCCTGCAGCTCGCCATGGGCCCGTCGCAGGTTGTCCTCGGCGAGGCGGCGCGATGTGACGTCCTCCGCGACCGCCACCAGCTGGCGCACGCCGCCGCGCTCGTCGCTGATGGCGGAGACGTTCGTCCTCAGCCAAGCGCGGGCGCCGTCGGGCAGCACGGTCCTGCTCTCGATGCTGAAACCCTCGCCGGTGTGGACGGCGTGCTCGAGATGGTCAGCCAAGCCGGGAAGATCGCCCGGATCGGCCAGATCGTGAATCCGCAGCTGCAGCAGCTGCGGCGCCGGACGCCGCACGATCTCGCAGAATCGGCTGTTGACGAGATTGAAACGCCCGCTGCCATCCAGCTGCGCCACCCCGACGCCCGCGCGGCTGAACAAGGCGCGCAAAATCTGCTCCTGCTGGCGCAACTTGGCTTCACCGTGGCTTCGCCCCGCCATCTCGGCGCTGAGCGCAAGGCTCGGGACGGAGATGCCCAGCATGAACATGACCAGGGGAAAGAACGATTCGTCGGGTCCGAGAGCGGCGAACGGGCCGCCGCCCGCCGACGTGCCCCAGAGCGCGAAGCCCACCAGGATGAGCGCCACCGTCGCGGTATCGCGCTGGCCGCAGCGCAGCGCCGCCCACAGCAGCGGAAGGATGGCGAGAAAGGCGAGCGCGCTGCGCTCGGCGCTCGGCTCGATCAGCGGGCTGAAGGCGACGAGGCCGACCAGGGCGGCGGTCACCACGGCAATACCGAAGGCCAGCACCCTGTCGAGGTTGAACGCCCGCAGGTCGAGCAGCCCCCACAGCACGACGGCCGGCGCAATTACCAGCATGCCGGCGGCGTCGCGCAGCCACCACCTGACCGCGAGCGCGATGAGAGTGGCCGCGTCCCCGACCGAGCCGGCAAGATAGAAACTGCCGGCGGCAACGGCTGCGCCGAGCATCGCGCTCGGACCGACAGCCACCAGCGCGAACTCCGCCGTCCCGGCCGCGCTGTCGAAGGGCCTGCGGCCGCGCAACCAGAGCTTGATCAGAAAGCCGCCGACCAGCGCCTCCAGCGTATTGCCGACGGCGACCGCGGCGGACAGCAGGAGCGAATCAGCAGCGGTGCCCGGAGCGATATCGGCCGCGGGCCCGCTGGCGAGGGCGGCCGCGAAGATCGCCGGCCACACCCGCAAGCCGCGCAACAACACGGCCGCGAGCGCGAAACCCGCCGGAGCCCAGATCGGCAGCGCGCTCGCGAGGAGCGCGGCCACGCTCAGGCTCCCTTTCGCCAGCGCGAAATATGCGGCGCCGACCAGCACCAGCTCGAGCGCATAGATCGCCGCGCCGCGCGCGCCCGGCGCGGGCAAGAATCTCGGCTTTGGGAAACGCGTCACGGCATGCCCCCCGCATGCGCGAACTACGCCCCGATTGTGCGTGTGCTTTTGCAACACGCGGCGCGCTTCGCTGCTCCCCGGTTAACCCCGCGCTAATCATGAACGAAACTGAGGCGGAACTCGGGCCTTGCGGCGGCGATGCGGCACAAACGACGGCGCGATCCCCGCGACGGGAACATCGAATTTCGCTATGCCTCATCAATGCGCATGCAGGCCGGCGCGTGCGCTGCGCGCGCCGGCGCAAGTCCGGGCGATGGCGCGGCTTTGGGCAGTACCTTCGGCCGAAAGCGCCAGCGAAAGCAATCGGGCGCGAGAGACCGCTACATCGCGCTGGGGAAAAGTTCGCCGACCGGCATCGGCGGGCGCGGCGCGGCGCCGAACACCCGTTCGTTACCCGGTAGCAACCAGGCCGGAATTTGCGCGAGACGGTCGAGCAATGGATGCTCCTCCTCGCCGGCGGAGGCGGCCGCCGTTGCGTCGGGAGTCGTCGGCGCTCGCGGGCTCTGCGCCTGGACCGACGCCCCCGAATTGGCTGCCGCAATCGGCGGCGCAATCGTCATCGGCTCGGCCGGGCGCGCGTGGACTTCGGCGGACACGGCGGGCTCCGGCTTTTGGATGCGGCGCGCCTGCACCGCAGGCATCGGCTTCGCAGGCCTCGACGCCGCGACGGCGGGCGCCGGGCGCGCGGTTGCCACCTCGGCGGGGCCTTCGGTTTGCTTGCGTACGAGTGCGGCGAGCAGCGCGTGGTCGTCGCGCGCCATTCGCATCGCGTCCTCGCTCGCGGGCACGACCTGCACGACCGGCGGCGCCGGCGCTGGCCGCTGCTCTCCGAGCTGGCCGAGGCAGAACGCGCACACTGCGCTGGCGAGGCCGGCGCTGGCGACCTCGACGAACTTGATGGCGAACCTGGACAGGACAGTAAACCTGCCTTGCATGTTGTTTTCCCCAGATTTCAAACGATCGACCTATTTTCAAACATGCGTTTGAGACAATATCTTGGCGGAAGCAAAGCCGACCGTGGCGAATCGGAGGAAAACTGACGCTGCCGCTCAGCTTGCGGCCGGCAGGTTTCCAAGCCCGCCCGCGGCCCACGCGGCAATCGTGTCGGCAAGCCAGTCCACGAAACGCTCGTCGAGGGTGAGCCCGAGCGGCGGATTGGCGAGCTGCTCGGCATTGCGCACGAAGATGTTGCACTGACCGAACAGCCACAAGGCGCCGACCACGGCCTGCCGGTCGGTGGCCCGCGCCGGCAGGAAGCGGCGCACCAGTGCGACGGCGCCGGCCAGAAACGGGACCGCCTCGCGTGTCATGAACTTGCGGAAGACCGCGGTCGGCCTCAGCGCCTCCCAGCTGAAGATGCGCACATAGAGGCTCAGCTCGTCGCCTGAAACGATCGGGCGCAGCTGCTGGCGCACGAAGCGGCGCAGCGCCGCTTCACGCGAGAGCCGGCCGGCAGGGGCTTGCGCGTCGTCGTCCCGCATCAGCGCTGCCAGCGCCGCTTGCAGCACCGCGCGGTAAAGCCCCTCCTTGCTGCCGAAGTGGTAGCTGATGGCGGCCTGGTTGACATCGGCGGCGGCGACGATGGTGCGGACGCTCGCGCCCTCATAACCTTCGCGCGCGAACGCGCGCGCGGCCGCCTTCACGATCTTTTCCCGCGTTGCCCGCGAGGTCCGGGTCAATCTCGCCGATCGTGCCATGCCCCACCCCGAATTCAAACGATCGTTTGAACATAGCTCATGCCGGGCCGGCGCGACAAGCCGCGATCGTCTTCGGTGCGCGCCGGGTGCAAAGCGCCGCCGGCGCGAAGCGTTCAACGCACGCGCGCACCGACAATCAGATCAAGCCGAAGGCCCGCAAGAGCTGGACTATGGAGAGCGTCACGATCACCAGCCCTACCGCCGTCATCAGTGCGCGCGCCGGCACATGCCGGACCGCCCAGCCGCCGAACGGCGCCGCCAGCACGCCCCCGAGCACGAGCGGAACAAGCTGCTGCAGCGAAGAGGCGCCGAGCTCGGCGAAGAAGGTGGTGGCCGCCGCCACGGTCACGGCAAACTCCGTGGTGTTCACCGAGCCCACGGTGTGGCGCACCCCGTGCCCCGACCCCACCAGGGTGGAGGTCGTCACCGGCCCCCAGCCGCCGCCGCCGCTCGCATCGAGAAACCCCGCCACGAATCCGAGCGGCGCCGTCCAGATCGCGGGCGAGCGCGCTTGGCTCGACGTCATGCGCGCGGACCGCGCGAGAATGTAGAGGCCCATGAGCAGGAGATAGCCGTAGACCAGCCGGCGCGCCGCGGCGATCTCGATGTTCGACAGCACCCAGGCGCCGAGGATGGCGCCGAGCACGCCGGCCGCTCCCAGGCGCGCCACCATGCGCCAGTCCACGTTGCGATGATAGATATGCGAGGCCGCCGACGCGCCGGTGGTGAAAACTTCCGCGGTGTGAACCAGCGCGCTCGCCTGCGCCGGCGCCAGCCCCAGGCTCAGCAGCGCCGCGTTCGACAGCACGCCGTAGGCCATGCCGAGCGCGCCATCCACCAATTGTGCGACAAACCCGATTCCGAGCAGCAGCACGAATTCGGTGGTCACCAAACTTCCTTTCTCTTGTCCTTTCTCGCATTCCGACCTTCATCGATGACGTCACGATGAAGTGTTCGCGCGGCCCGCGCGATGCCGGCGGACATGCGCCCCGTGGCGCTAGTTCTTGATGTACTTCATCACCCGCTTGGCGCCGACCTCGGCGCCGTAGATGTTGCCGTCGACGTCGGCCGCGACGCCTTCCGCCGCGCTCGTCCCGGTGGCCTTCTCGACCGGGTCGGGAATGAACGCCGTCACCACCCCGTCGCTGACCCGTCCCACCCTGATGCCGCGCTTCCAGCCGTCATGATTTTTCGCGACCGAGCCGGATTCGGAATCGGCAACATAGATCGTATCGTTCTGGTCGATGAAGATGCCGCTCGGCCGGCTGAACTGGAACCACTGGTGGCGGTAGTTCCCCTCCTGGTCGAAGATCTGGATGCGATTATTCTGCCGGTCCGCCACGAACAGTCGGCCGCGCGAGTCCATGGCGAGGCTGTGGGGGGTATCGAACTCGCCCGGGCCCGAGCCCTTCTTGCCCCAGGCCTTGATGAAGCTGCCGTCGGGCGCAAACTTCACGATGCGCGCATTGGTGTTTCCGCCGTGTCCGTCGGCGACGAAGATGTCGCCGTTGGGAGCGACCAGCACCGCGGACGGTGCATTGAACTCATCGAGCCCGCTGCCGGCCACGCCGGCCTTGCCGAGCCGCATCAGCACCTTGCCGTCGGGGCTGAACTTGATCACCTGCTGGCCTTTGCCGTCCTTGCCCAGGCCGTCGGTGACCCAGACATTGCCGGCGCGATCGACGTAGAGGCCGTGCGGAAACAGAAGCAGCCCCGCGCCGAACGCCTTCACGAGCTTGCCGCCGGCGTCGAATTTCATGATCGGCGACAGGTCCGAGCCGTCGCAGGCGAACGGGCTTCCCGGATGCATCAGCGAGGGCGGCGCGAACGCCCCGCAGCGGTCCGCCACCCAGACGCTCCTGCCGTCGGGATCGATGCCCACGGCGCTGGTCGAGCCCAACGTGCGCCCGTGCGGCAATTTGGCCCAGTGCTCGATGGCGTGATACGGATCGGGCGCGGAATTGGTGGGAGCACTGATCTGCGCCTGCGCCCCCTGCCCTGCGCCCACCGTCGCAACCGCGACCACGAGCGCGAAAACACGGCCTGATCGGATGCGACCCGGCATCGACTGCCTCCCTGGCGCATTGCCGGCCCTGACCCGGCATCGTCATTAGGCCCCACCATAACACTGCGCGATGGCCGCATCGCCCGCAAGCAGCAGGCGCGCGACGCTGGTCCGCGATCGCAGCGGGCGATTGGATCGCCCCTGCAAGGCACGCTTGCGGCTGCCGGCTGCGCGCAGCAGCAGCCGCGGCGCGCAGGCTCTTGTGCGCGCAGGCGCGAAGGCGCACGTTGCGGTGTGACCTGAGCTTCCCGCCGCGCCGACCGTCTCCTTCGCGATGCAGATTGTCATTCCCGACGACTATCAGGACGTGGTCGATCGGCTCGCATGCTTCTCGCTGATCCGTCACCACCAGGTGACGCGCTACCGCGAGCCGGCGCGCGATCTCGATCAGCTCGCGGGCCGTCTGCATGACGCCGAGGTGGTGGTTTCGATCCGCGAGCGGGTGGAATTCTCGCGCGCGCTGCTGGAGCGGCTGCCCAAGCTCAGGCTGATCGCGCTGGTCGGCCGCAATTCGCAGGCGATCGATTTTGCCGCCTGCACCGAACTCGGCATTGCAGTGGCGGCCGGCAAGAGCAATTCGCCGGTCGCGCCCGCCGAGCTGACGTTGGCGTTGATCCTGGCCGCGCGCCGCAACGTCGCGCGCGAGGCCGAGCGCATGCGGCGTGGCGAGTGGCCGTGCACCCTGTCGCATCGGCTGCGCGGCTCGGCGCTCGGCATCTTCGGGCTCGGCGCCATTGGCGAGCTGGTGGCGCAGGGCGGGCATGGCTTGGGCATGCAAGTGCTGGTCTTTGGCCAGGAGAGCTCGTTGAAGAAGGCCGCGGCCGCCGGCTACGCGCGCGCGGCCAGCAAGGACGAGTTGTTCGAGCGCTCCGACGTGCTGTCGCTCAACGTCCGCCTCACGCGCGAGACCCGCGGCATCGTCGGTCCCGCCGATCTCGCGCGCATGAAGCCGACCGCGCTCCTGGTCAACACCGCGCGCGCCGAGCTGATCGCGCCGGGCGCGCTGGTCGCGGCGTTGCGGCAGGGCCGGCCCGGCTACGCCGCGGTCGACGTCTACGAGCAGGAACCGATCACCGGCGGCGAGCATCCCTTGCTCGCCATGCCCAACGTGCTGTGCACGCCGCATCTGGGCTGGGCGGAATGGGACAATTTCGAGCTCTACTTCCGCGAGGCCTTCGAGCAGATCGTGGCCTACGAGCGCGGCCTGCCGCTGCGTCTGCGCAATCCCGAGGTGCGCATGCGCGGCGAGCGGGCGTAGCGCGTAAGATGGGTTGCGCGCAGCAAAACCCATCGCCGCATGCGGCCGGGATCGAGCTTGGTTACACGCCGATGCGCTCTGGAGGGCGATTTTACGAGCAATCGAGCCGCTGCGGAGATCGGGAGCGAGGTGTACGTTGCGGGCCATCCCCGAAATGCAAATAATCCCTTCTGGGCCCTGTCACCGAAGCGAAACTGGCCATACGGATGTCATCCATGGAATGGGATATTAGCCCCGAACGAATGGCGCATTTTCGCGACTCTATTCGTCCAATCCGCACAGATCTTTCGCTTCGAGAGGTCTTGTCCGAAGACTTTCCCCAGGACTGCGCCAGCTTGCCGATCTCAGGAGGCTGGGGCTATACGCGCGAGGACGCAATCGTCTTTGTCCGCGATCGGTTTCAACGGCCTTCTGCTCCCGACTTCGTCGGGCTGGAATATCATATTGCTCAGAAGATCATCTATGAAGAGCTGATCATCTTTCGTGCAGAGGATGATTGCTTCTCCGGTATCGACATGACGCCGAAATTGCAGCGACTGATTGTCGACGGCGAGAAAAAATATGACTGCCTCGATTTCACCGTGTCGTGTTGGAGCGATTTTCACTGGGAGAGCCTGAAATCGGAGTGGGAAGATAACGATTTTGGGCGGCGCCCAGGTTTCGACGTCGAGGGCCATTACGCCAGGAAACGCGCCGCCCAGATCGAATACGAAAGACAGTTCTGGTTCGACATTACAGAGGTTGTCGATCCACCCGCGCCAATGACTTCATAGCACTCTCATCCGCCCTCATTCCAGTTGCGAGGGCTTCAGGTCGGGATACCGCGGGCGTTCAACGATCGGATTGATGACGTCCAACAACATGCAGCCCATGGATTTTCCGATCCTGCGTTTGTAGTCTTGAACTCATCGCGCGCGCAAATGGATCGGATGTCGCCGAGGACGGCATTCTGCTCCGCTCCGTGCTTGACCATTAGCTCAATGATCTTCTTCGCCGCTTCTCGAGACATCTCCGACTCGTCAAGCTCGAACTCATAAATCCCTATGTACAGTTCTTGGCGTGTCCTCCGCCGGCGCGCGCGTAACAATGGGCCGCCGGCATGACCGGAACGCTTTCGGCATGAGTTGTGAGCGCTGTGCCAGCGACAGTTCGCCGGCATTGTCGCGCTCCAAGTCGGATTTGACATCTTAATACGTACTAAACCTATGTACGTGTTGGTCGAGAGCAAAAGCGGGGCGATCGTCGGATTTGGTTCTACGCCGAGCGAGGCGACGAGCGACCTCAGCAACGGCGTTGTCTGGTACGATGGGCCTTCACTTGACATTCGCCGCTGCTCGCCCGCCCTCTTCCGCGGCTGCAAGTCGAGGATCGGAAAGGCTCATTTTATTCCTACTGCCGCATCAACGATGAGGGGATTGCGGTCTGCCGAACGGGCAGGCCTACCGCCAATCATCGTCGAAAAGGTTGATTTGTCGCTTCCGCGGAATACATTCCCTGGCCTGGGGCGGCCAGAGGGGCTACCAGAAACGCCACCATGGTCTTTCGTTGAAAGGCGGTGGCGATGCCCCGAGACGTCTTAGACCCTCTTTGCTCTCGTCGAGTTCAGGGTATCCTTTTAAAGCCTTTTGAAAATCCGCGACCGCCTCGGATCGCCGACCAAGGGCTTCGTTCGCAAGCCCACGCTTACTGAGCGCAATCGGCCAAGCCTCGCCTGACGCAGCCTTCATCATGTCGTTCGCTTGATCAAATTCCTCTAGAGCCGCCGCATAGTCCTGCTTCGCGAACATTGCCTTGCCCCGCCCTAGTTTCGCCCAGGCCATGTTCTTATCGCCCTTGAGCGCTGCATCGAAATCCTCGATTGCGCGACCATACTGACCTGTCAAAAGGTAGACTTCCCCGCGGTCTACATAAAAGATTCCCAATGGAGAAAGTCGTAGCTGCTCGGAACAGGAGCGTATCGCTTCATCGAAGCTTCGTAGTGCTGCGAGTGCTCGACAACGCAGCTGGTAAGCCGAAAACCGCCGCGCCTCCCCCATCGAAATGAGGCGATCCGCATCAGCCACAGCACGGCGGTGCTGCTCCAGGCTTTCAAGGGCCAATCCTCGTTCCCACAATACCTGAGGATCATTCGGATCGATATCCAGCGCCGCGTCATAATCCTTTACGGCAAGTTCATACTGGCGAGACCAGCTATACGCTTGTCCCCGATTCCTGTAGATCCTCCCTTGCTTGTCCGAAGACGGCCGCTGCTTGAGTAACTCACTACAAGCCAATATTCGCTCCGGATTTTGGCCTTTTTCACACGTCGCTTTTGACTGCGCGATCGCGGAGGACCCAAGCATAGCAAGCAGAAACAACGATCGGCATATCGTGCCCCCTTCAATGCGCATTTGCTTATTAATCATTTGCTTGAAGACCCAGAGTGAAAATGACCGGCCTTGACTCGATTATGATGTACATCATGCGGTGAGGAAAGGGAGCTGATGTTTGTCGCTTGCGAGCTCAGCAGCGACACCCTCTTACGTTTCCAGCCCGGGCGATGCGCTCCCTTAAAGGGGACGGAGGCTGCGGCTTAAAACAGCTCGAAATACTCGCGCTGCTCCCACTCCGAGACCTCGGCGTGGTAGCGGGCGAGCTCGGCCTCCTTGATGCGCAGGTAGTAGTCGATGAAGGTTTGCCCGAAGCCCGCGGCGAGGCAGGCATCCGCGCGCAAG
>DATBKV010000158.1:0-36118 GCA_036555745.1 Xanthobacteraceae bacterium
GGCGCCGTGATCCGCAAGTTGTGGATCGGGGAGGCCGAGGACTATCGTGAGCACCTGTTGCGTCTCGATCCCCAGAGCCGGCACAGCAGGTTCGGCGGTGCGGTCTCCGACGACTTCGTGCGCGAATACGCCGAGCTTGCATTCGGCATCGATGCGCTCATTCACGGCTTCTTCGTCGATGCCACGCTGCGCGGTGCCGCTGAACTGCGCCCGTTAGGCGCGCCGCTCACGCGCGAGGCGGAGGCGGCCTTTTCGATCGAGAAGCCGTGGCAGAGCCATGGCGTGGGTTCCGTGCTGCTCGGGCGCACCTTGCTCGCCGCCCGCAATCGCGGCATCAAATTTCTGCACATGGCATGCCTCGCCGACAACAAGCGCATGCAGCAGCTCGCCCGCAAATACGACGCCGAGTTGCGGTTCGATTTTTCAAGCGTGGTCGGGGCGCTTGCTCCTTCCCGACCGACCCCGCTCTCGCTGCTGCGGGAGATACTCGCCGACGGGCACGGTTTCGCTACCGCCATGTTCGACGTGCAGTCCCGCCTGCTGCGGCCGGTCTGAATCAGGCCGCCAGCGGATAGGCCGCCTCGACCACGTAGGGACCGCCCCCGACCGAGGCGCGCGCAGAGAACAGCACGAAGCGCGAGACCTTGAACCGCGGCGAGCGGAACGGCGCGCGCAGCGCCAGATAATCGGCGACCTGGCGGCTCGAAGATTCGCGCAGCCGCGCCAGCGAGACATGCGGAATGAATTTGCGGCCTTCCGGCTCGAGGCCCACGCGCTGCATCAGCCGCTCGTGCTCGGCCTGCAGCTCCATCAGCGCTTGCGCCGGCCCCAACGCGGCCACGATCGCCCGCGGCTTGCGTCCGCCGAACGGTTTCAGATCCTCCACACGCAGCTCGAATGCCTGGCGCCGGACCGCCCCCAACATCGAGGCCACCTCGTGCGCGACCACGTCATCGACGTCGCCGATGAAGCGCAAGGTCACGTGATAATTCTCGGGATCAATCCATCGCGCGCCAGGCAAGCCGCCGCGCAGCGTGGATAGCGCCTGTCCGACGTCGGCGGGAATTTCTAGACCGGTGAACAGGCGAGGCATGGCGATGACGGGGACTGCTCCCGTCCATATAGGGCAAGTCGGGGAGATTCGCACCTCCGTCACATGGGTGTTACAGGGGCCGCTCGCGGACGCGCGCGACGAGCTCCTCCACGTTGGGCAGGATGCGCGCGACGATCGCGTCGACGCCCGCCGCGGTCGGATGCAGGCCGTCGCCCTGATTGAGCTTGGGGTCGGCGGCGACGCCCGCGAGGAAGAACGGATACAGCAACAGGCCGTGACGGGCGGCGAGCTCGGAATAGATGGCCTCGAACTCTCGCCCGTAGTCGGGACCGAGATTGGGTGCCACCCGCATGCCGGCGAGCAGCACCGGGATGCGCCGCTCGGAAAGGCGTTGCACGATCTCCTCCAATGCGCGGCGCGTGAGCTTGGGATCGATCCCGCGCAACATGTCGTTGGCCCCGAGCTCGAGGATGACCGCATCGGTGCCCTGGGGAACGGACCAGTCCAGCCGGGCGAGCCCGCCCGCGGCGGTATCGCCGGAAACCCCGGCATTGGCGACCTCGGCCGCGATGCCCTTGGCCTTCAGCGCACGCTCGAGCTTCGCCGGAAACGTGTTATCGGGAGGCAGGCCCGGCCCGGCGGTCAGCGAATCGCCCAAGGCCACGATCCGCAGCGGACGCGTGGCTTCACCGGCATGCGCCGTCGGCGGCATGGCGAGCGCCAGTGCGGCCGCCAGCAACGCAAGCGCCTGGACGCGCGCCACCCAACCCCCATATGACCGGAGCGTCGCCGCCCCTGTCGCGACTGCAGGCAGCAAAAGGCACCGCAACATGCAGGACACCTTAGGTTTGGGGGGCGCGGGCCCGGTGATTGCGCTCAGCGGTGTCAACCTGTCGCTCGGCCGGGGCGCGGCCCGCGTTCATATCCTCAAAGACATCGACCTGCATATAGGGCGCGGCGAGGCGGTCGGCCTGGTCGGTCCCTCCGGTTCCGGCAAGTCGACCCTGCTCATGGTCATGGCTGGGTTGGAGCGCGCCGATACCGGCTCGGTCGTGGTGGCGGGCGAGACGCTCGCCGCACTCGGCGAGGACGAACTGGCGCGTTTCCGCGGACGCAATGTCGGCATCGTGTTCCAATCATTCCATCTCATCCCGACCATGACCGCGCTGGAAAACATCGCGGTGCCGCTGGAGCTCGCCGGCGTCGGCGATGCCGTTGAGCGCGCCGCATGCGAACTCGAGGCAGTCGGCTTGACCGCCCGGCGCCACCATTATCCGGCCGAGTTGTCCGGCGGCGAACAGCAGCGGGTGGCGCTCGCCCGCGCGCTCGCGCCCGACCCGGCGATCCTCATCGCCGACGAGCCGACCGGCAACCTCGACGAGGCCACCGGAGCGGAAATCATCGACCTCTTGTTTGCCGGGCACGCGCGGCGCGCAGGCACCCTCGTCCTCGTCACCCACGATCCCGCGCTCGCCAGCCGTTGCGGCCGCGTGGTGCGCATGCGCTCGGGACGGGTCGAGACCGCGCCGCCGCGCGAGGCGATAAGCGCATGACGGCTTCCGCACTTGCCCGAGGCCGACCGTCCGCGGCATACGAGCGCAACGCGCAAGCCAAAACGCGAGCCACGCAGGCGGGAACCGTCGCATGACCATGACGGCGGTCGGCGGCCGCGCCGCGGCTCCCCGCGACATCGCGCTCGCGCTGCGCTTTGCCGCGCGCGAGCTGCGCCGTGGCCTGCACGGATTTTACGTGTTCACCGCCTGCATCGCGCTCGGTGTTGCCGCCATCGCCGGCGTGAATTCCGTTGCATCGGCGCTTGCGGACGGACTTGCGCGCGAAGGCCGCGTCATCCTCGGCGGCGATCTCGCGTTCTCGCTCAGCCTGCGCGAGGCGAGCAGCGATGAGCGCGCTTTCCTCGCCGGCTACGGGCGCGTCTCGCTTGCCGCAACGATGCGCGCGATGGCGCGGACGCCGGATGGACGCACCGCGCTGGTCGAACTGAAGGCGGTCGATGCCGCCTATCCGCTCTACGGTGCGCTGATGCTCGATCCGCCGCAGCCGCTGGCCGAGGTATTGGGGCAGCGCGGCGGCGCGTTCGGAGCCGCCGCCGATCCCGCGCTGCTCACGCGAATGGGCCTGACACGCGGAGCGCGCATCATGATCGGCTCGGCCGCGCTAGAAATTCGGACTACCCTCGCCTCTGAGCCCGACAAGCTCACCGGCGGCATCGCTTTCGGTCCGCGCCTCCTCGTCAGCGAAGCGGCGCTGCGCGCTACCGGGCTCGTTCAACCCGGAAGCGTGGTGCGCTGGCATTATCGGCTCAGGCTGCCCGACAACGATGCGAGCGATGCCGCTGTGCAGGCGGTGACGGCGGCGGCGAAGGCGCAATTCCCGCAAGCCGGTTGGGAGATGGGATCGCGCGGCAATGCCTCGCCGGCGCTCGCCCGCTATGTCGAGCGCTTCACGCAATATCTCACCTTGGTCGGACTCACGGCTCTGCTCATCGGAGGCGTGGGCGTTGCAAATGCAGTCAAGGGCCATCTCGACCGCCGGCGCGATATCATCGCGACGCTGAAGGCGCTGGGCGCGACCGGCGCACGCGTGTTCGCGATCTATCTGGTCCAAGTTGTGTTGCTCGCCGGGCTTGCCGCCCTGCCGGGGCTCGTTTTCGGTGCGGCCTTGCCGTTCGCTCTTGCCTGGAGCGTCGGCAGCATGCTGCCGTTGCCGCTCGCGCCTGCGCTCCATCCGGGCGGAATTGCGCTCGCCCTGCTCTACGGGCTGCTCACCGCCGCCGTGTTCGCGTCGTGGCCGCTCGCGCGCGCGCACGACGTTCCGGTCGCCGCGCTGTTCCGCGACCAGATCGCCGGCGAGCGCCGCTGGCCGCGCCTACCGTATGTGGCGGCCACCCTTCTGCTCGCGTGCGCACTCGCGCTGCTGGTGATCGAGCTCGCCTACGACCGGCGCACGGCGGCGATCTTCGTCGCGATCGCGGCCAGCGTCCTCGTGCTGCTGGGCCTGCTCGCCGCACTCATCATGACGATCGCTCGCCGCCTGCCGCGCGCGCGCTCGCCTGTCGTTCGGCTCGCGATTGCGAACATTTGCCGGCCGGGCGCCGTAACGCCGAGCATCGTGCTGTCGCTCGGGCTTGGGCTGGCGCTGTTGGTGGCCGTGATCACGGTCGAGGGCAATCTACGCCGGCAGTTCCTGGCGGCGCTGCCCGACAAGGCGCCCTCGCTCTACTTCGTCGACATTCCGTCCGCGGATGCACAACGTTTCGATGCGTTCGTCCGCGCGCGCGCGCCGCGCGCCACGCTCGAGCGCGTGCCGATGCTGCGCGGACGGATCGTGGCGGCAAAGGGGGTGCCGGCGGAAAAGCTGAGGCCTTCTGCCGATGCCGCCTGGGCGCTGCAGAGCGACCGCGGCGTCACCTACGGCAACGAGGTGCCGGCGGGCTCGCGTCTGGTCGCGGGCCGATGGTGGACGCCGGACTACCGCGGTCCGCCGCTGGTCTCATTCGAGAAGCGCATCGCCGACGGGCTCGGCCTCAGGCTTGGAGACCCGGTGGTCGTTAACGTGCTGGGGCGCAATGTGACCGCGACCATCGCCAATCTGCGCGCAGTCGATTGGCAGAGCCTGGGCATCAATTTCGTCATGGTATTCTCGCCCGCCACTTTCCGCGCCGCGCCGCATACCCACATCGCCACCCTCACCTATCCCGGCGGCGCCACGGCCGAGCAGGAGGCCGCTCTGCTCACGGCGGTAGCCGATGCCTTTCCGGCGGTGACCACGGTGCGCGTGCGCGAGGCGCTCGAGGCGGTCGGGCAGATCGTCACGAGTCTGACGCTCGCGATCCGGGCGGCGAG
Source organism: Xanthobacteraceae bacterium (assembly GCA_036555745.1). Taxonomy (GTDB): domain Bacteria; phylum Pseudomonadota; class Alphaproteobacteria; order Rhizobiales; family Xanthobacteraceae; genus VAZQ01. Next base: position 4,918 of record DATBKV010000158.1, read on the forward strand.
CATGCTCACGCTGGCAGTGGCCGCGCTGGTGCTCGCCGGAGCGGTCGCCGCTGGGCATCGCCACCGCGTCTACGACGCCGTCATTCTCAAGACCGTCGGCGCAACGCGCATGCGGCTGCTGTCGGCCTATGCGCTCGAATATTTCGCGCTCGGCCTGGTTACCGCGCTGTTTGGAGTGGCTGCCGGCTCGGCAGCGGCGGCGTTCGTCCTGATCAAGATCATGAACCTGTCGTTCGTCTGGCTGCCGGGCTCCGCGCTCATGGCCGCCTCCGGCGCGGTCGCCGCCACGGTTGCGCTCGGGCTGATCGGTACCTTCAGCGCGCTCGGGCAAAAGCCCGCTGCGGTGCTGCGCAGCCTCTGAGCGCTTGCTTTCGGCAAGCGACAAGGCGCCGCGCCTGGCCCTCTGCACTCACCAGACATTGCCGCAATGTAACCCCGGCCGGGTGCGGATCGAGGGCCGAGTTCGCGTCAACAAATCGCGCCTGCGGCATCTGGCGCCGGAACCCGTACCGCACTAGATTCCGCGCATCGGACGCCAGCCGTTCGCGGTGAGGCGCCATGTGGTGCGGCCCGCAGGGCCGAAATGAGAGAGGGAAGCTTCCATGTCGGATTTCGACCGGAACTACGCGGCTGCCAGACGCGGCGTCGGTGCGGACCGGGCAGTTGCGATCGATCAGGGCCTGCGGGCCTACATGATCCGCGTCTACAACTATATGGCCATGGGCGTCGCCCTCACCGGGATCGTGTCCTGGGTCACGTTCCAGGCGGCGGTCGTCACCGATGCCAGCGGCGCGGTGGTCGGGTTGACCTCGTTCGGCCAGGCGATCTTCAGCGGACCGGCGGTGCTGGTGCTGTTCCTGGGAACGCTGGGACTGGTTTTCATGATCAGCTGGCGCATCAACTCACTGCAGCCTTCGACAGCGTTCGCGTTGTTCATGGTCTATGCCGGCCTGCTCGGGCTCATGCTGTCGACGATATTTCTGACCTATACGGGCGCCTCGATCACGCGGGTGTTCTTCATCTCTGCGGCGGCGTTCGGAGCGCTGAGCTTGTACGGCTACACCACGCAACGCGACCTCTCGCCGATCGGATCCTTCCTGATCATGGGCCTGATCGGCCTGATCATCGCGATAGTGGTCAACCTGTTCCTCAAGAGCACCGGGCTCGAGTTCGTGATCTCCGCTGTCGGCGTGCTGATCTTCGCCGGTCTGACGGCGTGGGACACGCAGCGCATCAAGGAGATGTACGACCCGATGGAGGACGGCACCGTGGTCGGCCGCAAGGCGGTCATGGGCGCGCTGTCGCTCTACCTCGACTTCATCAACCTGTTCCTGTTCCTGCTGCGCTTCCTCGGCGATCGCCGCTGACGCGCGCGGCAGCGGACTGCAATGCAGCGCCCCGGCAATCCCGCCGGGGCGTTTTTTTCGCTTGCCGGGACGCAGCCGCGACGCCGCAGAAGCGCCGGCGGGCGGACCCATTTATTTTTCCCCGGGCTCCTCGCTACTCTGGCTCATGCCCATCCGTCCGGCCCTTCCGGGTGACCTCGCAGCCGTCACTGCGATCTACGATCATGCGGTGCGACATGGCACCGCCTCGTTCGAGGTCGACCCTCCGGATCAAAGCGAGATCACCCGACGATACGACGCCTTGCGCGGCGGCGGCTATCCCTATCTCGTCGCCGAGGCGGACGGCGAGATTGCGGGCTATGCCTATGCCGGGCCGTATCGGGCGCGCCCCGCCTATCGCTGGAGCGTGGAGGATTCGATCTATATCGCGCCGCAATGGCACCGGCGCGGCGTCGGCCGCGCGCTGCTCGAGCGGCTCATTGCCGACGGGCAAGAGGGCGGCTTTCGGCAGATGATCGCGGTGATCGGCGATTCCGCCAATATCGCCTCGATCGAGCTGCATCGCGGTGCGGGCTTTCGCCTGGTCGGCACCTTCGAGAATGTCGGATACAAGTTCGGACGCTGGCTGGACAGCGTGCTGATGCAGCGCCCGCTCGGCCGCGGGGCGACGATCGCGCCGTCGTTGGGCCAACCGAATATCGAATAGCGAATGGCAGGCGCCCGCTTTGCTGACCCACTATTCGCTATTCGCTGCTCACTATTCGCTGCGCTACTTCGATCTGATCAGCTTGCGACCAAGCTGAGCGATTTGTCGAGCGCACGCAGCACACGCTCGAGCTCGTGGCCGCGGCGCAGGATGAGACCCGTCGCCGAGATGACGCAGTAGGCGCCCTGGCGGCGCGCCGATTTCGGACTCTTCTCGATGCGGTAGATGGGAACCTCGCAGGCATGGCGGAACACGGAAAACACCGCCCGGTCCTTGAGAAAGTCGATGGCGTAGTCGCGCCATTCCCCGGCGGCGACCTTGCGGCCATAAAGACCTAAAATGCGGTTGAGCTCGCGCCGGTCGAAGGTCACTCGGTTTGCGGGGGCGAAGGGCGCAGCGCCATGGCTTTCGCCCCCATGAAACTCGCTTGGCTCAGTTTCGCCGTAGCTCATGCGGCGCCTCCTTGCGTGTGACGGAGCTGTGACGATGATCGCCCCGCTCGGCGACGGCGGCAAGGGGAAACGGCAGACGCCGCGACAGTTGCGCGCAAGCGCGACATGGTGACCCGACCATCACAGATTCGTTAATGGAATCATAATACTGCCCAATTGCCGTCAAGCACGCGCCAAGCTGAAATGCGAATTGTCGGAGCGTTGCGTAGGGGCCCGGTTCGCCGGCGAGCGCCGGAATTCTCAGCCCCCCAGCCCCCCGGAGTTCGGGGCGGATCGGGCCCCGCTCATACAGTCGAGAGCGCGGCGCAGAGCATGCCTCCGCAACGGCCCGCCGCCACCGGCGGCTCTTTCATTTCATCGTAAAGCGAACGAAATCGCTGACAGCTCGACGAGCTTGCGTCTGCTCTGCTGCGCAGGGGGCGAGGTCGGTTTAGTGGAAGCTCGCCAGCGTGGCGCCCAGGATTGCCTTGGGCTTGTCCATTGTGCCGCGCTGAACCAGGACGGCGGCCTCGTCGATGCCGTCCCCCTTAAGCGTCTGCAGCGGGATGTCCCACGCGTGGGCCTTCCCGCTCCAATCGCCGACCTTGATCCAGCGCCGCGCCACGTTGTGGTAGGTGACCGTGCGTCCCTTGTTCTCGCCGCGCCCGATCGCAATGGTGGCCGCCTTCATCAATCCGCACAGCCAGACCTCGGCCTCGCCACCCGCGTCCGTCGCTTCAGGAATGGTGAGATGCAGGTGCCCGTCGCCGAACGCGAGCGTCACCGGCAGCACCGACATCGCTCCGTTCTTGCGACTCTTCGCGATGGCCAGCTCGATCGCGGCGCGGTCGCTGCCGAGCGCGTGCAGACTTCCGTTCACCACCACTTGCGGTGTGTAGACCTGACCGTCGCCGCGCACGTGGGCATAGGCTTTTTGCCGCGCGCTATTGCGCGGGTCCGCCAGCGTATCCTTCCAGCCGAGATAGTCCCAGTAGTCGATCGGCACGCTGATCGGGACCAGCGAAGGATCGGCGGCAAACTCGCCGAGCAGCTTGTCCGCCGGCGGGCAAGACGAGCAGCCCTGGCTGGTGAACAACTCGATGACGGCGCGCGGCTCGGCTCGCGCCGACGAATGCGGGGCCACGGAGGAGCACACGACGACCACCGCACAGGCGAGACAGCAACGTACCATCACGATCCTTCCGCCCGCTCGAGCCAGGGCCGCTTGACCCCTTCCGCGGCCGCATTCTTAGGCAACCGAGGGATCACCGGCTACTCAATTCGAGGTGACCCGGCGCGCACGACGCCGCCGACCTCACGCTCGAACGGGGGCGGCACGCCGAGCCGTTCGCGGCCCGTTCCGCCGAACCTCAGGACATCCAGACGAATTCCCCATCGCGGCGCGCGGCTAGGCCGCCACCAACTGCCGCAACACGTAGTGCAAGATGCCCCCGTGCTTGAAATAATCGAGCTCGTCGAGCGTGTCGATGCGGCAGAGGAGCGGAATGCGCCGCAGCCCGCCATCGGCGGCGACGATCTCCGCGATCATCCGTTGCCGCGGCTTGATCTCGCCGTGCAGCCCGCGGATGGTCACCTGCTCATTGCCCTTGAGCCCGAGCGTTTGCCAGGACGTGCCTTCCTCGAAGCACAGCGGTAGCACGCCCATGCCGATCAGGTTGGAGCGGTGGATGCGTTCGAACGACTGGGCAACGACCGCGCGCACGCCGAGCAGGCTCGGTCCCTTTGCCGCCCAGTCGCGCGACGATCCAGTGCCGTATTCCTTGCCCGCGAAAACGACGAGCGGAACCTTGTCTTTCCCGTAGCGCATGGCGGCATCGTAGATCGACATGCGCTCGCGCGAGGGATAGTGAACGGTCACACCGCCTTCGACGCCCGGCACCATCTGGTTCTTCAGCCGGATATTGGCGAAGGTGCCGCGCATCATCACCTCGTGATTTCCGCGCCGCGTGCCGTATTGATTGAAATCGGGAGGCTTGACCTTGTGCTCGATCAGGTACTTGCCCGCGGGCGAGTCGACCTTGATCGAGCCCGCCGGCGAGATGTGGTCGGTGGTGATCGAATCGAGCAGCAGGCAGAGCACGCGCGCATCGACGATATCGGTGAGCGGCGCGGGGTGGCGGCCCATGCCGGCGAAATATGGGGGGTTGCGGACGTAGGTCGATTTCTTGTCCCAGGCGTAGGTCAATCCCCCTTTGACGGTGATGCCGCGCCAATTCGAATCGCCTTTGAAGACGTCAGCGTATTTTTTCGTGTACATCTGCTTGGTGATCGTTTTGCGCACGACCCCGCTGATGTCGCGGCTGGAGGGCCAGAGGTCCTTGAGGAAGACCTTCTTGCCCTTCTTGTCGATGCCAAGCGGCTGCTTTAGCAGGTCGGCATACATCGAGCCTGCCAGCGCGTAGGCGACGACGAGCGGCGGCGAGGCGAGATAATTCGCCCGCACGTCGGCGTTGACGCGGCCCTCGAAATTGCGATTGCCGGACAGCACGGCGGCGGCGACCAGGTCCTTGTCATTGATGGTCTTCGAAATCTCGGGCGCCAATGGCCCGGAATTGCCGATGCAGGTGGTGCAGCCGAAACCGACGAGGTTGTAGCCGAGCTTGTCGAGATCCTTCTGCAGCCCCGATTTGTCCAGATACTCCGCCACCACCTGCGAACCCGGCGCAAGCGAGGTTTTCACCCACGGCTTGACGGTGAGCCCCTTCTGCACGGCCTTGCGCGCCAGCAGCCCGGCGCCGACCATCACGTTGGGATTCGAGGTGTTGGTGCATGAGGTGATCGCGGCGATCACCACATCGCCGTGCCCGAGATCGTGCTCTCGGCCCGCGACCGGCACCCGTTTCGACGCACCCGCCTTGGAGAAGTTCTTGTCGAGCGAGGTCGACAGCGAAGGATGCAGATCGAAAATGTCCTTGCCGCCGTCGCCGCCCTTGTTGAACTCCTTCTCCATCGCGAGCGCGAATCCGGCGCGCACGTCCTTGAGCGCGACGCGGTCCTGCGGGCGCTTGGGCCCGGCGAGCGAGGGCTCAACCTGCGCCAGCTCGAGCTTGAGCACATCGGTGAAGATCGGATCCGGCGTCGACTTGCTGCGGTACATGCCCTGCGCCTTGCTGTAGGCGGCGACCAGGGCGACCTGCGCGGCGGGCCGGCCGGTATCCGCAAGATAGCGCAGCGTATCGTCGTCGACCGGGAAGAAGCCGCAGGTCGCGCCGTATTCCGGCGACATGTTGCCGATGGTGGCACGGTCCGCGATCGAGAGATTGGCCAGTCCGGGTCCGAAGAATTCCACGAATTTACCGACCACGCCGCGCTTGCGCAGCATCTGCGTGACGGTGAGCACGAGGTCGGTGGCGGTTACGCCTTCCTTGAGCTTGCCGGTCAGCTTCACGCCGATCACCTCCGGCAGCAGCATGGAGTAAGGCTGGCCGAGCATCGCCGCCTCGGCCTCGATGCCGCCGACGCCCCAGCCGAGCACGGCGAGACCGTTGACCATCGTGGTGTGCGAATCGGTGCCGAGCAGAGTGTCGGGATAGGCGACGTCGATGACCGCGGGCTTGCCGTCGAGCTTCACCTTGTCCTTCTTGGTCCACACCGTCTTCGAGAGGTATTCGAGATTGACCTGGTGGCAGATGCCGGTGCCGGGCGGGACCACGCTGAAGTTGTCGAACGATTTCTGCGACCACTTGAGGAACTCGTAGCGCTCCCGGTTCTGCCGGTATTCCTCCTCGACGTTTTTCTTGACCGCGGAGTTGCTGCCGAAAAAATTGACCGCCACCGAGTGGTCGCAAACGAGATCGACGGGGACCAGCGGATTGATCTTCTTGGGGTCGCCGCCAAGCATCTGCATCGCGTCGCGCATGGCGGCGAGATCGACCACCGCGGGCACGCCGGTGAAGTCCTGCATCAATACCCGCGCGGGCCGGAACGCGATCTCGCGCTCGGAGGTCTTGCTCTTGAGCCACTGCGCCACCGCCTGGATGTCCTCCTTGGTGATGGCGCGGCCATCCTCGTTGCGCAGCAGATTCTCGAGCAGCACCTTGAGCGAAAACGGCAACCGCGAGATGCCTTTGAGGCCATTCTTTTCGGCGGCTGGGAGGCTGTAATAGGCGTAGGTCCTGCTGCCCACTTTCAGGGATTTGCAGCAGCGAAAACTGTCGAGTGACGTCATGGTGATCCGTTTCCCCATCCGACCCTGGGAGGAGGCTCTTCGGTAATTTGCTACCGCAGGCCCGGCCCCCCTCATCGGTCGCGAGTTCCGCGCGGAGTGATAGCGGGCGCGGGACGATGGCTTATAAGGTCTTTTTTTTCGCCGTTCCAGAAAATCGACGGTCGTCAATCACATGGCCATGGAATCGGGGATTTTCCCAGCGCGGGATCAAGCATGGGGCGGGGCCCCCGGAAGCTGGCCTGGCCAGGCGTGGCGGTGGCGCCCGCGCGCGCCCGCGCGCGAGCAGGGAGCCGCATGATGCGGCTCCTCGCGAGCGACCTAGCCTGCGCCCGCGGCGGGCGCCAAGTCTTCAGGGGCTTGAGCTTCACGGTCAACGGCGGCGAGGCCTTGCTGGTGACCGGCCCCAACGCCGCCGGCAAGTCCTCGCTGCTGCGGCTGGTCGCGGGCCTCCTGCGGCTGCAGCATGGCCGGCTCGAGTTGGAGGGCTCCGACGCCGAGCGCACGATCGGCGAGCAGGCCCACTATCTCGGGCATCAGGATGCGCTCAAACCCGCGCTCTCAGTGGCTGAAAATCTCGGCTTCTGGACCCGCTTCCTCGGCGGACAGGGCAAAGCACCCGCGGCGCTTGCCGCCGTCGGACTCGGGGCGCTCGCCCACTTGCCCGCGAGTTACCTGTCCGCCGGACAGCGTCGGCGACTGTCGCTCGCCCGCCTCCTCACGATCGAGCGGCCGATCTGGTTGCTCGACGAGCCGACCGCCACCCTCGATGCCCCTGGACACGGTCTGCTGGCCGCTCTCATGCGCGCCCATCTCGCCGGCGGCGGGCTGATCCTCGCCGCCACCCACGGCTCGATCGGCCTCGACCGAGCGCCGGAGCTCCGGTTGAGTGGCCTGCGATGATGAACGCGCTGGCGGCGCTTTTGCTGCGCGACATGCGCCTCGCCGTCCGCGTCGGCGGCGGGGCATTGATCGGCGTACTGTTTTTTCTCATCGTCGTCACGCTGGTGCCGTTCGCCATCGGCCCCGACCTTGCGCTGCTCACGCGCATCGGGCCGGCGATCCTCTGGCTCGGCGCGCTGCTGGCAAATCTGCTTGCACTCGACCGGCTCATCGCGATCGACCAGGAGGATGGCTCACTCGACCTGATCCTGACGGCGTCATTGCCGCTCGAGCTCGCGCTCGCCGCCAAGGCGCTGGCGCACTGGGTCACCACCGCGCTGCCGCTCGTCGTCGCCGCGCCGCTGCTGGGCCTCCTGCTCAACCTCGGCCCGGAGGCGACCGGCGCGGTTGCGCTCACGCTGCTCGCCGGCACGCCGGCGCTCACCTTCATCGGCCTCATCGGCGCGGCGCTCACCGTTGCGCTGCGGCGCGGCGGACTTCTGCTCGCGATCCTGGTGCTGCCGCTCACGGTTCCGGTGCTCATTTTCGGCGTCGCGACGGCGCAGGCGGCGATCGTGGGGCCGGTGCCGTTCGCTACGCCGTTCACCCTGCTCTGCGCGTTAACGTTGACGAGCCTGGTGATCGGGCCCGCAGCCGCGGCGGTCGCGCTGCGGCAGGGCTTGGAATGACGGTCGCGAGGCGCCGCGGGAATGACGCGATCGTGAAGGGCGAGATCGCCGCAGGCCCGCCACGTTGCCGCCGGCCTGCGACAGAACTAAGACTCCACGCGCACTTGAAAGCATCGCGATGACCCTGATCGATCTTGCCAACCCGTCGCGTTTCCGCGCGCTCGCCGAGCGCGCGCTGCCGTGGCTCGTGGCGGCGACGGTGCTAGCCTTCGCGGTCGGGGTGGAGCAGGCCTATTTCGCGCCCGACGACTATCAGCAGGGCGCCACCGTGAAGATCATGTTCATCCACGTGCCGGCGGCCTGGCTCGGCATCTTCGCTTGGATGCTGATGAGCGTCGCCGGGATCGGCACCTTGGTCTGGCGCCATCCGCTCGCCGACGTGGCGGCCAAAGCCGCGGCGCCCATCGGCGCGGCGTTCACCCTGATGTGCCTCATTACGGGCTCGTTGTGGGGCCGACCGATGTGGGGGACCTACTGGGTGTGGGACGCGCGCCTCACCTCGGTGTTGGTGCTGTTTCTCATGTATCTCGGCGTGCTCGCGCTGTGGCGGACCATCGAGGAGCCGGCGCGCGCGGCGCGGGTGGTGGCGGTGCTCACGCTGGTCGGCGCGATAAACATCCCGATCATCAAATTCTCCGTGGACTGGTGGAACACGCTGCACCAGGGCGCCTCGCTGCTCCGCCTGGGCGGACCGACCATCGATCCGACGATCCTCGTGCCGCTGCTCGCCATGCTGATCGCGTTCACGCTGCTGTTCCTGACGCTGCACCTCGCCGCCATGCGCAACGAGATCATGCGCCGGCGCGTGCGCACCATGCTGATGATGCAGGCGGACGCAACCGCCGGACCGTGACGATGAGCCTCGGTCCGCATGCCGCCTTCATCATCGCCGCCTATGCGGCCGCGGCCGCCATTGTGGCGGCATTGGTCCTCTGGGTCATGCTCGACCGGCGCGCGCTCATGCGCACGCTCGCCGCGCTCGAGGCGCAGGGATTCGCCCGCCGCTCCGGACGCGAGGAGAGATCGTGAGCGCGGCCCAAAACGACGCCGGCGCAAGCGCCGCCGGCCTGTGGCGGCGACGGTTACTCGTCTTCATCCCGCTCGTCGGCTTTCTCGCGCTTGCCGGGCTGTTCATCCTGCGTCTCGGCGCCGGCGACCCCTCGCGCATTCCGTCCGCGCTGATCGGACATCCGGCGCCGCAAACCGAGCTGCCGCCGCTCGCCGGCCTCGAGCGCGACGGCAAGCCGGTGCCCGGGCTGGCCGACACCGATTTCAGGGGCCAGGTGACCGTGCTAAACGTATGGGCGTCCTGGTGCGTGCCGTGCCGCGACGAGGCCCCGTTGCTTACGGCGCTGGCGACCGACCGGCGTTTCCGCCTCGTCGGTATCAATTACAAGGATCAGCCCGACAATGCCCGGCGCTTCCTGGGCCGCTACGGCAATCCTTTCGTCGCCAACGGCGCCGACGACAACGGCCGCGCCGCGATCGAATGGGGCGTGTACGGGGTGCCCGAGACCTTCGTCGTGGGCCGCGACGGACGCATCGCCTACAAGCTGATCGGTCCGATCACGCCGGATAACCTCGCGCAGAATCTCAAGCCCGCGATCGAGAAGGCGCTGACTGCTCCGGCGTCGTAGGCGCGCAGCCGTTACTACCTTGCGGAGCGTCATCCCCGCGCGCCGGAGTCCATATTCCAAAGAACGCAGTTGGAGGCGCGATGGGCCCCCGCTTGCGCGGGGACGACAGGATTGCGGGGAGGATGGGACGAGATTGCGCGGCCGACAGCAGGCTTGCCTGGCACCACCACCGCCGCGGCTTAATCCTTCGCTTCCGGCACGGCGTATTTCGTCAGTAGGGGATATTGCAGGGCACCGAACAGGAAGGTCAGTGGCACGACCCCGAACACCTTGAAGCTCACCCAGACATCGGTCGTTTGCGTGCGCCAGACGAACTCGTTGAGAACCGCCAGCGCGAGGAAGAACAGCGCCCAGCGCAGCGTGAGCTTGCGCCAGCCTTCATCGGTGAGATGGAACACGGAATCGAACACCACCCCGAGCAGCGGCTTGCCGAAGGCGAGGCCGCCCAGGAGCACGCCGCCGAACAGGAGATAGATGATGGTCGGCTTGAGCTTGATGAACAGCTCGTCATGCAGGAGGAGCGTGAGCGAGCCGAATACCAGCACGATGACGGCTGTGACCAGCGGCATCACCGGCAAGTGCCGCGTGAGCGCGTAGGAGACCGCGAGCGCGACCACGACCGCGGCCATGAACACCGCGGTGGCGACGAAAATGCCGCCGCGCTCGCCGGTCGCGGCATCGGCGGGCAATATCGGCGCGACCAGCGGCAGGAACAGCGCCGGATGCGAGTTGGCGAGGAAGAACAGCACCAACGGCCCGAGATCGAGCACGGGCTTGAGGGCGGGATTGAGCTGCCGTTTTTTCGCGTTCATGGGCGAGTGTGTAGCGTTATTGGTGCGACGAGTCATGCGTCTCGATGAGATCATCATCCGCGGACACGGATGACCCAGCATGCCGTGAGAGCGCTCGGACGCATGGAGGCTCGGCTGGAACTCCGGTGTTTACTGGACGCCCGCTTGCGCGGGCATGGCAAGCGCAACATGCCGGGCGTGGCGCATTATTGGATGCCCGCGATCGCGCGCGCGAAATCCCTGGCCGAGAACGGCGCGAGATCATCGATGCCCTCGCCGACGCCGATGAAATGCACGGGCAAGCCGAACTTCGCCGCGACGGCGACCAGGATGCCACCGCGCGCGGTGCCGTCGAGCTTGGTCATCACCAGGCCGGTGACCCCGGCGATGTCGCGGAACACCTCGACCTGGGAGAGCGCGTTCTGCCCAACCGTGGCGTCGAGCACGAGCAGCACCGCATGCGGCGCCGTCGGGTCGACCTTCCGCATCACCCGCACCATCTTCTGCAGCTCGTCCATCAGCACGGCCTTGTTCTGCAGCCGGCCGGCGGTATCGACCAACAGCACGTCGATGGATTCGCCGCGCGCTTCGGTGAGGGCGTCGAAGGCGAGGCCGGCGGCGTCGGCACCGGGGGCGCGCGCGATCACCGACGCTCCGCTGCGTCCGCCCCAGACGTTGAGCTGGTCGATCGCGGCGGCGCGGAAGGTGTCGCCTGCCGCGAGCATGACCGAATGGCCCTCGTCGCGCAGTCTCGCCGCGAGCTTGCCGATGGTCGTGGTCTTGCCCGAGCCGTTGACGCCGACGACCAGCACGACGAAGGGCTTGTGTCCGGCGAACGCCAGCGGCTTCGCGACCGGACCAAGTACCTTTTCGACCTCCCCCGCGACCACGGCTTGGACTTCCTCGGGCGTGATCGCCTTGTCGTAGCGGCCCTCACCGACCGCCGCAGCAATCCTGGCCGCGGTGTCGAGACCGAGATCGGCGCGGATCAGGACGTCCTCGATGTCATCGAGCACCGCCTGGTCGAGCTTGCGCTTGGCGACCACGTCGACGACCGCGCCGCTGATCGACGCCGAGGTGCGCTTGAGCCCGCCGCTGAGCCGCTGCCACCAGCTCTGCTTGGTATCCGTGTTGTTGTCCATTGCAGGCTCGTGATAGCGATTCCCGCGTGACCCCGGAAGAGATAGTGACGCGCGTGCTCTATCGCGATGCCCTCATGCTGGTGCTCGACAAGCCGGCGGGCTTCGCCGTGCACAAGGGCCCGAAGGGCGGCGAGAGCCTCGAGGACCATTTCGGCGCATTGCGCTTCGGGCTGCCGCGCGCGCCGGCGCTCGCACACCGGCTCGACCGCGATACTTCCGGCTGCCTGGTGCTGGGCCGCCACCGCAAGGCGCTGGCGGAGCTCGGTGGCCTGTTCAAGCACGGCCGCGTCGGCAAGACCTATTGGGCGGTGGTCGCGGGCGGGCCGGCGCAGGAGCAGGGCCGCATCGAGTTGCCGCTCGGCCGCAAGGATGCAACGCGCGGCTGGTGGATGAAGCACGACCCCGCCGGCCAGCCGGCGGTCACGACATGGAAGGTGTTGGGACGCTCGCACTGCCCTGCCCCGATCACTTGGCTCGCGCTCGAGCCGCTCACCGGCCGCACCCATCAGCTGCGCGTGCATTGCGCCGCCATGGGCTGGCCGATTCTCGGCGACAGCGTCTATGGTGGGGCGCCGCGCAGCGGCGGCGTCGGCCTGCAGCTGCACGCGCGCGAGATCGTGGTGCCGCTCTACAAGCACCGCGCGCCGATTCGCGTGGTCGCGCCGGTGCCGCCGCACATGCAGGACGCGCTACGCGCCTGCGGCTGGGCCGCAGAGGCGCCGCCGCGCGCGGCTCAATAGATCGTCGCGCGCAGGCGCTCGGGATATTCGCGATCGTGGCGCTCGGCGTCGTGGCGGCCGCCGGTGATCTCCGCAAGGATTTTTCCGGGGGTCGGCAGCGTCTTGCGGTCGATCCAGGTCGAGGGCTCCCACAGCTTCGAGCGCACTAGCGCCTTCGGACACTGATAGTAGACCCGCTCCACCGTGACGACGAGCACCACCTTGGGGGTCTTACCCTGCATGACGAACTGCGCGCGGAGCTCGGGGTCGGCCGAGATCGCGGCGGTGCCGATCACCCGGATCACCTCGCCGCAACCGGGAATCATGAACATCAGCGCAACCCGGGGGTCGCGCACGAGGTTGCGCAGGCTGTCGATACGATTGTTGCCGCGGCGATCGGGAATGAGCAGCGTCTTCTCGTCGGCCACCCGCACGAAACCGGCCGGATCGCCGCGCGGCGAGCAGTCGAGGCCCTCCGGCCCGTTGGTCGCGAGCGCGCAGAACGGCGCCGCCTCGATCAACGCCCGATAAGCGTCGTTGATGTGATCGATCTCCTTGGTCAGCGCGTTGCCGAGCGGCGGCTCGGAGAACACCGCCTCGAGCTGCTCGGTGGTGGTGATGAGATGCTTGCGCAGGTCAGCGGCGGCCATAGGGGCGCTCCGAAGCTGGGGTCACGCGGCCAGCAGTTGCCGACCGTCGTGGCCCATGATGGTCACGTCCACAACCATACCAGGAACTACCGGCGCGTTGAGCCCCACCAATGTGTAGTGCTCGCTGCGGCCCTGCCGCGCCGACTCCGCCAGCACCCGGCGCGTGCGACCGAGTTGGGCGGCGAGATGGGCGCCAAGCGCCGCCGCGCCCTTTGCGCGCAGCCGACGCGCGCGCTCCCTGACCAGCTCACGCGCGGTCTGCGGCATGCGCGCCGCCGGCGTCCCGGGACGCGGCGAGAACGGAAACACGTGCAGGTGCGTGAGGCCGCACTCATCCACCAGCGCGAGCGAGCGCGCGAACATGTCCTCATCCTCGGTAGGAAACCCGGCAATGAGGTCGCCGCCGAACACGACGTCAGGCCGCAGGTGGCGCACCTGCGCGCAGAACGCGATCGCATCGGCGCGCAGGTGACGGCGTTTCATGCGCTTGAGGATGAGGTCATCGCCGGCCTGCAGCGAGAGGTGCAGGTGCGGCATCAGCCGCGCCTCGCCCGCGAATGCGTCGAACAGATCGCGGTCGGCCTCCACCGAATCGATCGAGGACAGCCGCAGGCGCGCGAGCTCGGGCACGTGCTTGAGGATTTGCTTGACCAGCGTGCCGAGCCGAGGCCGGCCCGGAAGATCGGCGCCGTAGCCGGTGAGATCGACGCCGGTGAGCACCACCTCGCGATAGCCGCGCGCGCACAGCCTGCGCACCTGCGCGACCGCCGCACCCATCGGCACCGAGCGCGAGTTGCCGCGGCCATAGGGGATAATGCAGAAGGTGCAGCGGTGATCGCAGCCGTTCTGCACCTGCACGAAGGCGCGCGCGCGGCCCTCGAGGCCGTCGATGAGGTGCGCCGCGGTCTCCTTGACCGCCATGATGTCGTTGACTGCCACCTTGTCCACGGCGGCGGTGCCGGCGCAGGTCCGCGCCAGCGTGTCGCGCTGCGCGCGCCACACCTCGGCGCTGAGCTTTTCCTCGTTGCCCAGCACCAGCGCGACCTCGGGCATGTCGGCGAAGGTCTCGGGCTCGGTCTGCGCCGCGCAGCCGGTCACCACGATGCGCGCGTGGGGCCGCTCGCGCCTGAGCCGGCGGATCGCCTGGCGCGACTGGCGCACCGCCTCGGCGGTGACCGCGCAGGTATTGACCACCACGGTATCGGCGAGCTCCGCCGCCTGCGCCTGGCGGCGGATCACTTCCGCCTCATAGGCATTGAGGCGACAGCCGAAGCTGACGACGTCGACGCTCATGTCACCTCCGCGGCGGCGAACAGCGCGGGATCGAACCTGCCCTCGTATTCGTAGGCGACCGGGCCGGTCATCAGCACGTGGTCATCGCGCGCGCGCCACTCGATCGCGAGATCGCCGCCCGGCAGCGTCACCGTCACCGCGCGGCCGCAGCGGCCGAGGCGCGCCGCCGCCACCGCCGCCGCGCAGGCGGCCGACCCGCAGGCCTTGGTGAGGCCAGCGCCGCGTTCCCAGGTGCGCACGAGCAAGCGTGCCGGCGAGGCGACGCGGGCGAGCGAGATATTGGCGCGCTCGGGAAACAGCGGATCGCTTTCCAACGCCGGTCCGAGCCGACCGAGATCATAGGCGTCGACGTCGTCGACCCAGAAAATCGCGTGCGGATTGCCCATGCTCACCGCGGACGGCGAATGCAGGATCGGCTTGTCGGCCGGTCCGACCGTGAGCTCGATGGCGCGAGTATCCGCGAATGGCCGGGCGAGCGGGATCTCGCGCCAACCGAAGCGCGGAGCCCCCATATCGACGGTCCACAGCGCCGGCGCATCGGCCCGCCAGCACTGCAGCAGGCCGGCATCGGTCTCGAACGTCAGCGCGGGCTTGCCGATCGCCTTGGACAGGAGATCGGCGACGCAGCGCATGCCGTTGCCGCAGGCGCCTGACTGCGAGCCGTCATTGTTGTAGATGCGCACGTAGGCATCGGCGCCGCCGCTGCGCGGAGCGTGCAGCGCCATCAGCTGATCGAACGGCGCGCCCGCCGGCTGCGCGGCGGCGCGCGCCTCCGCAGCGCTGATCGTGCCGGCTTCGCCGCGCAGGTCGACCACCACGATCTCGTTGCCGAGACCGTTCATCTTGACGAAGGCGTGGTTGGCGAGCGCGCTCATGCCGGGACCTGTTCACGCCGGCTTATAGGGGCAAGGCAGCGGCCTTGACCAGCGCAGGCTGTCCGCGCCGCGGACCCCCGCCGCCGCTGTAAATAACAGGGAAAATACAGGGACGGTTGTGTGGACTGCACCCTTCGACTGGGACACGAAACGAGAGGCTCGTGGCAGTTACTGTTGCTTGCGCGCCCCGCTTCTCGGATCGGATCCGAGCGCATTGCCGTCGATCCGTACGATGGGTTGAGCGGAGCGAAATCCATGGTCGATCCTCCTGGTGATGGGTTTCGCGCAAGGCGCTCAACCCATCCTCCGAACTTCACGTTCCTTCTAGCACAAACTCATTTCGTAGTCAACAGCGTAGTTGAAATGTAGTCAAAAAAACCGGCGGGGGGTGGTGGAGCGCGGCCTGGGGGCCGCCGCGCCGCGCTCGCCGCGGGCTTCCCCGGCGCGCGTTTGTTTGCGCCGACAAGTGTCCCAACCGGCCGTGTTTCCTTGACAGTTGTGGCCGTCCCCGCCATAACCACGGCCGCGCGGAGCCTCGGCTCCGCGCTTTGGTTACGGCGTATCAGCGCCGCGGCCAGCCGAAAAAACCGTTTGAAAACCCGACTGAAAGAAGCCGGCCCGGACAATTCCGAGCGCCGGGATCGAACACGAGGACGAGAACGATGTTCGCAGTCATCAGAACCGGCGGCAAGCAATACCGCGTCGCCGCCGAGGACGTGATCAGGATCGACAAGGTCAAGGGCGATCCCGGCGAGATCGTGCAGCTCGGCGACGTGCTGGTGGTCGGCGGCGACAGCGTCACGCTCGGCGCTCCGACGGTTGCCGGCGCTTCGGTGGCGGCCGAGGTGCTGGAGCAGGGCCGCGGTCCGAAAATCATCGCCTTCAAGAAACGCCGGCGCAAGAATTCACGCCGCAAGCGCGGCCACCGCCAGGAATTCACGCTGCTGCGCGTGACCGAGATCCTGACCGACGGGGCGCAGCCCAGCAAGGCCGCCGTGCCCAGGCGGAAGCCGAAGCCCGCCGCGGCGGACACGGCAGCGCCCGAGGCGAGCCAAACCGCGGCGCCGGAGGAAGCCGACCGTGCTGAAGGCGCCAAGGCCAAGGCTCGCAGCGCCGCGAAGAAACCGGCCAAGGAGGCGGCCAAGAAGCCGCCGCGGCCGAAAGCAGGCGGGAAGGGCAAGAACAAGTGATGATTTCGTCACAAAGTTGGATTACATAAGCATCCGACAAGGAATTCAGCCATGGCCCACAAGAAAGCAGGCGGATCATCCCGCAACGGCCGCGACTCCAACAGTCAGCGGCTCGGCCTGAAGATTTTCGGCGGTGAGCAGGTGCTCGCCGGCAACATCATTGCGCGCCAACGCGGCACAAAGTGGCATGCGGGCGCCAATGTGGGGCTGGCCAAGGACCACACGCTGTTCGCTCGGGTGAACGGTCGCGTCGAGTTCCGTACCAAGGCCAAGGGCCGGGTCTTCGTGTCGGTGCTCCCGATGACGGAGGCTGCGGCCGAGTAGACGGCGGATCGACATTTCGTCCGCCGGCACCCATCGAACCGGCGGACCCACACGGGTTCCAAGAGGGGAGACGGGATGCCGGCTCCCCTCTTCGTTTCGAGGAGCCCGTGTAATGACATTGCTGGATTTCGACGCGGCCGAGGTCATGCGGCAGGGCAGCGCTCCCGCCCTCGTCACCGAGCGGCTGGTGTTGCGCGCGCCGCGGCGCGAGGATGCGCAAGCGATCGCCGCTCTCGCCAACGACCGGCGCATCGCGGAAAACACGTTGCGCATCCCACATCCGTACGGGCTCAGCGACGCCGAGAGCTTCATCGCCCGCGCCAGCGCGGCCGACGGCGAGCGCGTCTTTCTGATCACCCGCGCCGGCGCGGTGCTCGGCGGCTGCGGCATCTGCGAGCGCGACGGCGAGCACCCCGAGATCGGCTATTGGCTCGGCGTTCCGTTCTGGGGCCGCGGCTATGCCACCGAGGCGGCGCGCGCGCTGATCGACCATGCCTTCGGCAAGCTCGGCTGCAATCGCCTCTTCGCCCGCGCGCGGGTGAGCAACCCGGCCTCGCGCCGCGTGCTGGAGAAGTGCGGCTTCCAGTGGACCGGGGTCGGGCTCTACCGGATTCCTGCGCTGGCCTCGTCCGCCCCCGCCGACCGCTTCCGCCTCGACCGCGGGCTGTGGGCTTCTCTCAAGCGCTGGGGACGAGGCAGCCCGTGATGCCGAAGCCGATCGAAATCCGCACCGCCCGGCTGACTTTGCGGCCGGTGCTTGCGAGCGACGACGAGCGCCTGTTCGTCTTGTTCGCGGATTGGGAGGTGATCCGCTGGCTGAGTTCGCCGCCCTGGCCCTATACGCGCGCGGATATGCAGAGCTTCGTGCGCGCGCAGGCGGATGCGGCGGCCGCTGATGCGGAAACGCGTCTGGCAATCGTCGCCGACGACGAGCCTATCGGCGTGATCGGCGTGCGCATGCGGCCCGCCGGTCACCTGCAGCGCGGCGCCGGCCCCAATGTCGGCTACTGGCTGGGCCGGCCGTATTGGAATCGCGGCTACATGACGGAGGCGCTCGCGGGCGTCGCCGCCTACGCCTTTGCAACGCTGCCGCACGATGCCATCTACTGCGGCGCCTTCGTGGGAAACGACGCGTCGCTGCGGGTACAGGAGAAGGTCGGCTTCGTGCGCGACGGCGAAACCTCGTTGCACTCGCGGCCGCGCGGCGCAACGTTTCCGCACATCAACACGATGATGACGCGCAAATTTGAATCCCGCTGAATGAAGATGCTGGGCTGCGCCTTCGAGCAGCGCCAGGACGGGGCCGGGACGCGCGCTCCACCTGGTGTCGGGCATCCGTCATAGGAACGATTTTCATGCCGGAACCATTGCCGCTTGCGTGTAAAGTACGGCGGTACGAGGCTCGCGATGAAATCAGGTTCTAAACAAGTCGGGGCGTTGTGCTTCCGGCGGACCGAGGATGGCCGAACACAGATACTTCTCGTGACATCGCGCGAGACTGGTCGCTGGGTCATTCCCAAAGGCTGGCCCTCCAGGCAGCTCAAAGATCACCGGGCGGCGGCGCGCGAAGCTGCGCAGGAGGCCGGCGTCTCGGGCACCATCCGATCACGGCCGATCGGCCGCTACACTTATCTCAAGCGAGACGGGGCAAGCCTGCAGTCGCTGCAGGTTGTGGTGTTTCCTTTGGCGGTGCACCGGGAGCAGCAAAATTGGCGCGAACAAAGCGAGCGCCGGCGCGCCTGGTTTTCCCTCGCACGCGCGGCCGCGGAAGTCAGCGAACCCGAGCTGCGCAGCCTCATCCGGGCACTGGATCAATCGTCAGGTGACAGCCGCCGCCACGCCGCGAACGCGGCGCGTCTGCATATCGCCTGATCAGATAGCGGACTTCGGGACAAACAGCTCCCGAGCAGTCACGCGCGTCGTTGCCAGGCGCGTCTGGAGCGCTCATTGCTGCGGCGGACGACGTCTGGTACGGCCGTCGCATGTCCCGAGATCCCCACGACATCCTGATCCGCGGCGGCCTCGTCTTCGACGGCAGCGGCGCCGCCGGCCGGCGCGCCGATCTCGCGATCCGTGACGGCCGCATCGCCGCCATCGAAGCCGGCGTCGGCGACGCGGCTCGCAAGGTCATCGACGCCGCCGGGCTCGCGGTGGCGCCCGGCTTCATCGACATCAAGACCCATTCCGACTTCACGCTGCCGATCAATCCCAAGGCCGAGAGCAAGGTGCGCCAGGGCGTCACCACCGAGATCATCGGCCATTGCGGCTTCTCGGTCGCGCCGGCGCTGGCCGGCAAGGTCGAGCTGCTGCGCGATTATCTCAGCCCGAGCGCGCCCTGGCTGCCGTTCAAGGAGACGAGCTTTCAGGACTACCTCGACGGCTTTCCCGCCACCGCCGTGAACGCCGGCATGCTGGTCGGCCACAACACCCTGCGGCTGATGGTCATGGGCATGGCGGAGCGGGCGCCGACCGCAGACGAGCTCGACGCAATGATCGCGCTGCTCACGGAGGCGCTCGAGGCCGGCGCGCTCGGGCTCTCGTCTGGCCTGTTCACCGCGCCTGGCTCCTACGCGCGGCCGGACGAGATGATCGCGCTCTGCCGGGTGGTGAAACGCTACAACGCCGGCTACTTCACGCACATTCGCGACGAGTCGAACCGGGTGCTCGAGGCGCTCGCGGAAGCGATCGAGGTGGCGGAAAAATGCGGCGTGCACGTCGAAATCGTGCACTTCAAATGCTCCGGCATGGACAACTGGGGCAAGGCGAGCCGCGCGCTCGACATGATCGCGGCGGCGAAGGCGCGCGGTCTCGACGTCGACTGCGACGCCTATCCCTATGCCGCCGGCAGCAACCCGCTCAAGAACCTGCTGCCGCAGTGGGTGCAGGCGGGCGGGGTGGCGGCCATGCTGGCGCGGCTCGCGGACGAAGGCACGCGCGCGCGCATCCGCGCCGACATCGCTCGCGACGGGCTCAATAACTGGGGCCGCATCCCCTCGTGGGATCGCGTGCGCATCTCGATCTCGCCGCACCTGCCGCAGCACGCCGGCAAGACCGTCGGCGCGCTTGCGGCCGAGCGCGGCGAGGACCCGATCGACACCGTCGCCGACTACCTCGTGGCCGACCAGGGCGCCACCCGCGTGCTGGTCACCTCGATCTCGGAGGACGACATCCGCGCGATCGTGGCCTCGCCCACGGCGCTGGTGGGGTCCGACGGCAATTGCGTCGCCACCTACGGGACGGTGAGCCAGGGCCTGCCGCATCCGCGCTTCTACGGCACCTTCCCGCGTATGCTCGATCACTACGTCGGCGAGCTCGCCCTCATCCCGCTCGAGCTCGCCATCCACAAGATGACCGGCGCGACCGCGCGCGCGCTGAAGCTGCGCGATCGCGGCCTGCTGCACGAAGGCTGTCGCGCCGACGTCACCATCTTCGATCCCGCCGACTTCCGCGATCGCGCCACCTACGCCGAGCCGCACCAGTATCCGAGCGGCGCGCGCACCACCGTGATCGTCAACGGAGTGATGGTGGTCGAGAACGCAACCCACACCGGCGCGCTGCCGGGCAAGGTGCTCCGCCGCGCGCGCGACGGCGCGGTGGGCTGACGCGCAACCGAGCCAACGCCCCCCTCTCTCGGCAGTGCAATTGCGAGCTGGCCAACAATGCCGTCACCCTGAGGTGCGAGCGAAGCGAGCCTCGAAGGGCGACGGCCCGGATGTCGCCGCGAGTCAGGGGCCGCGCATCCTTCGAGTTGGGGTCAGCCCAGTAATCGGCGGTCGGCCCGGGCGCAGGCGCCGCCATCGCCATCGCACCGACCGCGCAAGCGAGCAACAATCCGATCGGCGGCGCCAGACAGTCGCCGGTCATTCGTGCGGTGCTTCTCGGTTTGGTCGGAAACCGGGGTCAGAGCCGCGGAGCCGAAACCAAGCAACGCGGCTTGGTCCCGGAGCAGAGCTGCGCGTTACAGGTTATCGCACGATCAATGCCGGCACGGTGCAGTGCGTGAGCACCTCGTGCGCCTGGCTGCCGAGCAGGAGGCGCGAGACGCCGCGCCGGCCATGCGACCCCATGACGATGAGGTCGCAGCCTCTCTCCTTGGCGGTCGCGACGATGCCTTCGGCCGGATGCTGATCCTTGACGTGGACGAACTCGCAGGAGACGCCATGCGCTTTCGCGTGCTGGGCGGCGTCGTCGAGAATGCGCTTGGCCGCGGCCGCCGCGACTGCCTCGAACTGGCCGACCGGGTCGGGATGACGCAGCCGCGCCTCGTGGGCGAGCTCCAGCGCCGACCACGGCTCCGTTACCGTCACCACGGTGACACGTGCACCGTCGCGCTTGGCCAGCGCGAGCCCGTGCTCGAGCGCCCGGGCTGCCAGCTCGGAGCCGTCGGTTGCAATCAGCACATGGGTGTACATCGACGGACCTCCCTTTGCCCTCGACGTACCGTGCGCGAAGGCTGCAGCCACAGTGAAACATACGCGGCGCCTGCGCGATCAAAGGCGCATCAGCGATCACCCGTCAAGGCTGTTCGCCGCGGGGGGCAGTGCATGGGCGAAAGGCCGATCCAATCCGGCGCGCGCTACTTGTTCTTGAACTCCATGGCGACGCGTTCCAGCGCCGGCGCCCACTGCTCCTGCTGGCTGTGGACGAAGGCCAAGGCCTCGGCCGGCGTCGAGGGATGCACGTAGGCGCCGCGGGCCGCGAGCTTGTCCTTGATCTCCGGCCGCATGAGCACCGCACGCAGGTCGTCGCTGATCGTGCGCACGATTGGCTCCGGCGTTCCGACCGGCGCCACCATGCATTGCCAGCCGAAGGCGACGAAGCCAGGCAGCGTTTCCGCCACCGTCGGCAAGTCGGGAAGCTGCGGCAGGCGCTGCTCGGAGGCGATGGCCAATGCTTTGAGCTGGCCCGACTCGTAGGCGCCCGCCAATCCGGCATAGCCCTCGATCACCATTGACACGCGGCCAGCGGTGACGTCGGCGAGCGATTGGGCGGAGCCGCCGGTATAGGGCACCATCTGCAGCTTGATGCCGGCGCGCATCTGCAGCAGCTCGCCGGTGAGGTGGGTCAACCGGCCGACGCCGGTCACCGCGTAGGAAATGCTGCCGGGCTCTTTCTTCGCCTGCGCGATCAGCTGCGGCAGGCTGTTGATGCCCAGCTTGGGATTGACTCCGATCGACTGTGGTTGCGTCGCCGTGATCCCGATGGCGGTGAAGTCGCGCGGCAGCTTGAGCGGAAGATTCGGCGCCTTGCCCGGGACAGTCAGGAATACCGACAAGGCCGGCGCATAGATCGTGTAGCCGTCGGGCGGCGCCTCCGACGCAGTGGTGGCCGAGATTGCGCCGCCGGCGCCCGGCCGGTTGTCGACCACGACCTGCTGCCCCCATCTCCTGCTCAGGGCCTCGGCGATGATGCGTAGATTGGTATCGACGGCGCCGCCCGAGGCCGAATCCGAAATGACGCGCACCGGCTTGTCGGGATAGCGTGCCGGCTGCGCCTGCGCTGCGGGCGCCATCACGATCGCCAGCAACAGCAAGCATGCGGCGTTCCGGCAAGTCGAACTGAGGGTGGCGCGCGAGCTCATGATGGTCTCCTGCGATTGCGTGCAGCGACGGCGCACTGCGTGGGCAGCGCCGCCAAGCCGGTTCGCGTGAATATCCGCAGCGCCGGAAAAGAGCTCGGCGCTAGTTGGAGCATGATCTAGTCCGAAAACCGCTACCCACTTTTCGGGATCATGCTCTGACGCAGGATTACAGCGCCTGCCGATGGCACGCGCGCTGCCCGTTCTTCACCGCGCGGAGACGTCGGCCTTGTCCCGCGGTCGGGCAGCTCGGGCAAAGACTAGACGATCTGATGCGAAAAGGGGACTTGGACCGTTTGCCGCCCCTTGTCGAGGGGTGCGCCGCTGATCCAGACCGCCATAGCTAGTCTAGGCTCTGCGGCGCACCGCTTTGCGCTGCGCTGCGCCCGGGACACGCTCACGACAAGCGGCCGAGCGCCTGGATGCTGCGCTCGTGGCGCGGGATACGCGGGATAGAAGCGTCGGCGTTGCTGGATCAGGCCGCGAGCTCGCCGACCGGGACTGCGGCGATCACCGGCTCAGGCTCGGGCTCGACCTGGGCGGACAGGCCGCGCTCGGCCCGCGCCAGCAGATGCTTCTCATAGCGCAGAATCACCATCGGCACCGCCAGCACGATAGAGGCGGCCGCAAGGGCGAGACCAACCGCGGCCGGCGAAGCCAGGTGTATGAAGGCCTCCCCGAAGGAATAGGCCGCCAGTCCATAGCCGACGATCCAAGCCGACGCCGCCGTCGCGCTGGCGAAATAGAAGTTGTGCTGCGCCATGGCATTGGTGCCCGCCAGCACTGCCGCCATGTTGCGCAAGAACGGCAGGAAGCGGGCGATGAAAACGAACCTGCTGCCGTAGCGCACGAACAGCCATTGCCCGATTCGGATGCGTCCTTCGGTGAAGCCGAAACGGGCGCCGTATCGGTTCAGCAGTTGACGCCCGAACCTGCGGCCGACCCAGAAGCCGACCAGCTCGCCGAGAATCGCGGCAAGGATCCCGATGGAGATGAGCGACCAGATGCTCAGGTCGTGGGTCCTGGCGGCGAAGAATGCCGCCGCCATCAAGGCCGCCTCGGCGGGCAACGGAATCCCCACGCTTTCGAGCGCGATGAACGCCGCCACCACCCAGATGCCGTAGACTGATATGAACTCAGTCAACCGCGCCTCCCCCGATCGAGGCGAGAAATCCGGACCGCGGGCGGACCCCCTCCGCCTGGGACCGAAGCAAGCTCCCCAGAAATTAACCTTGACACCCTTCTAAGGCGCGCGTGCGGCATCCGCACGCTCGAAATGCGAAATTGCGCGCGAATGTCGCGGCGTGTGGCCGACAAGCCACATCGCGAAGGCCGCCGGCGAGGCTGGTGTGGCATAGAACGCGCGCCGGGGGCGACGCGAGCAGGGCGAATTCCCGGCGCCGGCGCGGCCGGCACGTCTTCAGGACCGGATGACCCATCCTCAGTCGCCGGCCGGCTCCAAATTTTTGGCCTTCGCGTGATCTTTTCCGAAAACCGGTTCCCACTTTTCGGGATCACGCGCTATTCACCGGCCATGGACTTGAACAGGGGATCGAGCTTGGCGACCAGCGCGCTCCCGAAATAGCCTTGCGGGTTGGACGGCGGCACGCGGTCCATCATCTCCCAGCCGCGGATCAGGATGCGGGCGCGTTCGAAGGCGTGCTTGAAATTGATTCCCGGCCGCAGGCTCTGCCGGAACAGAGCATCGCCGAAATAGGTCCAGTCGCGTCCGGGCGCGCAGCCGAAGGAGGTGCTGCGCGCGTCGGCCGCGGTCAGCACGATGGTATTGTCGGTCGCCAGAGGCTCGACGAATACGCCGCCGTAGCAGGCCGACACGATCACCACCCGGTTCCTGATCCTTTCGCCGTCGAGCGTCGCCTTGAGCTCCGGCGCGCTCAGCATTGCCGAGCCGCCGCCCGGCAGCCGCAGCGCCATGCCGCCGCTGCCGCCGTGGGAGGTCATGAACAGGACCAGGACATCCTCGTCGCGGTCCATGACCGCGGCCAGCGCGTGCACGGCCGCGCCGAGATTGCGGCGGCTCGCCAGCGGCACCGTGTCGACCGTGCCGGGATTGTTGAGGAGCCGGAGCGTGCGGTCCTTGATCGGCAGCGAGCGCTCCAGCGCCTCGAAGGCGCCGCCCACTTCCTTGGCGAAAACGTCCTGATCGGACCAGCCGGCAAGCCCAAGCGCATAGACGTCGGTCGCGCCTTTGCGCTGCGGAGCCAGATGCGCGAACTCGGCTTGCAGCAGCGCCGGCTGCAAGTCCTGCAGGCGCGCCAGGCGCACGTCCGGGTCGACATCGGGCTCGCGCCGCGGGATGGCGCGGGCATATTCCCACCAACCGGCCTCACGCGCCTCGGCACCGGTACTGACGAACGTCGCCGCCTGCGGCAGAAGAGCCTTGGCGACAAACAGCGCTCCCCACAGCGCGACCGCTTTTACGAGCGAGCGCCATGCGCCGTCGGGCTCGACGCTGCGGATGAGCGCAAACATCCCGCCGATCCAGGAGATGACCGGCATCAGGAAGAAGGAGATTGCAAGCGCGGGGCCGAGCCACCGGCTGGCCGGGGCGCCCGCCGCGGTCAGGAATGCGAGCACGGCATCCGATGCGGGCCAAGCCGGGAGGAGCGCCAACCCCGGCCGGATCGCTGCCAGCGTCGCTTCGATCAGCACCGACAGCGCGATCATCGCGGCGAGAAAACTGGTCCGTGCGGCCGCAGGCACGAAAAATACGGCCACTGCGAGCGTGACCGCGAGCCATGCCAGCAGCGCGTTGATGCCGTCGGGCGCGAAGGCCGGCGACGGTCCGGCATCGAGATACTGGATGGCGGTGCGCAGAAGCGCCAGCACCAGCGTCCAGCCCAGGAGCGCGGACAATCCGGCGCGCGGCGGATCGAGTGTCGCGCGCCACGCAGCCGCACGCGCCGCGAACTTCAGCACCGGCCACACGCAGAGCCCCCCCCCCGTTGCCGACAACAGGTGGGATGCCCGACTCCCCGCCGTCGCCAGCGGGTTCCACTAACGGCAGCTTCGGGCGGAAACTTGGCGATACATGATTTGAGTGGGTTGCAGCCGCCGACGCCATTGACAGCCGCGCAGACCGATACCAGGATTTATGGTGTGAGCAGGGTCTTCTCTCGTCGGGGCGACCCTCGTAGCGCAACCGAACGGAGGTGCGATGCCCCCGGGCTACTTGGGCCGCGATGACCGCCGCGGCAGCGTTCGGGCTTCGGCGTAGCGGCTAAAATTCGCGAACGGCGCGTCGGGAGCGGCCTATTGGGCCGCATCAGTGAGGCATGGCCCGCCTTGGCCCCTCCCGACGAATGCTCCTGTGTCTGCTGACACCATTTCGCATCCGCTCATTAGGATTTTGGCCACTCATTCGCCGGAGGGCTTGCCGTCCGGCCGCTCGCATTTTCGCCTCAGGCAGCGCATATCTGCGCCATGAAGTTTCTCGACGAGGCCAAGGTCTATATTCGCTCCGGTGACGGCGGAAACGGCTGCGTGTCGTTCCGGCGCGAGAAGTTCATCGAGTTCGGCGGCCCGAACGGCGGCGACGGCGGCAAGGGCGGCGACGTGATCGCGCAGGCGGTCGACGGGCTCAACACGCTCATCGACTACCGCTACCAGCAGCACTTCAAGGCCGGGAATGGCCGCGGCGGCATGGGCAAGGACCGCCATGGGGCCAACGGCGCCGACATCGTGCTCAAGGTGCCAGCGGGCACGCAGATCTATGAGGAGGACGGAGAGACCCTGCTCGCCGACCTGACCGAGGTGGGCCAGCGCCTGGTGCTCGCCCGCGGCGGCAATGGCGGCTTCGGCAACGCTCATTTCAAGAGCTCGACCAACCGCGCGCCGCGCCACGCCAATCCCGGCCAGAGCGGGGAGGAGCTCACGATCCGGCTGCGCCTCAAGCTCATTGCCGGCGCCGGCATCGTCGGACTGCCCAATGCAGGAAAATCGACCTTCCTCGCCGCGGTGACCGCGGCCAAGCCGAAGATCGCCGATTATCCCTTCACCACGCTCACCCCGCAGCTCGGCGTGGTCGCCAGCGACGGCCGCGAGTTCGTGCTCGCCGACATTCCCGGCCTGATCGAAGGCGCGCACGAAGGCACCGGGCTGGGCGACCGCTTCCTCGGCCACATCGAGCGCTGCCGCGCGCTGCTGCATCTGGTCGACGGCACCAGCGAGCACGCCGGCGACGCCTACAAGACCGTGCGCGCGGAGCTTGCGGCCTACGGGCACGGGCTTACCGACAAGCCCGAGATCGTGGCGCTCAACAAGTCCGACGCGCTGACTCCGGAGGCGATCCGGACGCAGACCGCGCGGCTCAAACGCGCCGCCAAAAAGACGCCGCTCGTGCTTTCGGCCGCGACCGGAGCCGGCGTGCGCGAGGTGGTGCGCGCGCTGCTCAACGCGATCGACGCGAGCCCGCACGAGCACGGGCGCGCTCCCCGCGTGCACGCCTGGCATCCACAGGGGTGAGCTCGCGCGCCGATCGCGGCGCGAGCTTCACGAGCTGCATCAGCCGGCGCGCGTCGGCCGGCGCTGCGCTCTTGTGGTCATTGTCGAAATAGACAAATACCGTGCGCCGCTGCTGCCGCCAGCGCACGATGTGGCGCGCCCATGCCCGCAAGGTCCGGTCCGAATAGTGGTCGCGATAGCGGCCGCCGGGCCCGTGCCCGCGCACATAGACGTGGCGGGCGGTAACCTCCCAGGGCGCCGGGGCGTCGTGATGGTCCGAGAGGCAGAGCGCGACGCCATGCGCGCGCAGCAGCGCGAACACCTCGCGGTCATACCAGCTCTTGTGGCGGAACTCGAAGGCGTAGCGATAGCGCGGCGGCAGCATCGCCAGGAACGACGCCAGCCGCTCGCAGTTCTTCGTGAAACGCGCCGGCAGCTGGAACAGCACCGCGCCCACCTTCGGCGACAACTGCTCAAGCCGCGTCTCCATCAGCTCGATCGAGTTCGCGCAGGTCGTCTCGTTCAGCCGCTTCCAGTGGGTGATGAACTTCGAAGCCTTCCAGGCGAACAGGAAATCGGCGGGCGTCTGATCGCGCCAGCTCCGCACCGCCGCGAGCGAGGGTGTGCGGTAGAACGAGCCGTTGATCTCGGCGCTGGGAAACCGGTTGCCGTACCACGCGAGCCAGTCCTTCTTCGCGAGAGTCTTGGGGTAGAACAACCCGCGCCAGCCGTCATAGGTCCACCCCGAGGTGCCGATCCAGATTCGAGTCATGCGGTTACGCCCTGGCGGATACCATCTTTGGAACGCTCCCGGGTCTGCAACGCACCGCTGCGCGCTGCATTGCGCCCGGGACACGCGGGATGCAGCGTGAGATACACTCGCGCGTCCCTGGTTGGCTGGAAGCGCGGCGCTCCTCATTCGTTCGTCTTCGCATGTCGTTGCCGGAAAACCGGTTCCCACTTTTCCGGGACATGCGCTAAACAACGCGCGGGCGGGGACAATGGTTGTCGCGCCGTCCGCCGGCTCCCGCGCGCGCATGTCCCGCACCGCCCCTTCGCTGACCGACTTCCGCCGCATCGTCGTGAAGGTCGGCTCCTCGCTCCTGGTCGACAGCGACGGCGGCCGCCTGCACGAGGACTGGCTGGCGGCGTTGGCCGAGGACATTGCCGGGCTGCAGCGGGAGCGACGCGACCTCCTGGTGGTCTCGTCCGGGGCGATCGCGCTGGGGCGCGCCGTGCTCAAGCTGCCGCCGGGACCGCTCAAGCTCGAGGACAGCCAGGCCGCCGCAGCGGTTGGGCAGATCGCGCTCGCACGCACCTGGGCGGGGATGCTCGGCCGCCACGGCATCACCGCCGGACAGGTCCTGGTCACGCTGCAGGACACCGAGGAGCGCCGCCGCTATCTCAACGCCCGCTCCACCATCGACAAGCTCCTGGAATGGCGGGCGGTGCCGGTGATCAACGAGAACGACACCGTGGCGACCAACGAGATCCGCTATGGCGACAACGACCGGCTGGCCGCGCGCGTCGCCACCATGGCGAGCGCGGATCTCTTGGTGCTGCTGTCCGACGTCGACGGCCTCTACGACGCGCCCCCCGCCGGCAACGCCGCCGCCAAGCTCGTGCCGCTGGTGGAGCGCATCACGCCGGCGATCGAGACCATGGCGGGCGCGGCGGGCTCGGAGCTCTCGCGCGGCGGCATGCAGACCAAGATCGAGGCCGGCAAGCTCGCGACCCAGGGCGGCACGCACATGGTGATCGCGTCCGGGAGGGTGGCGCATCCGCTTCGGGCGATCGCGGCCGGCGGCCGTTGCACCTGGTTCCTCACCCCGGCCAACCCGGTGACCGCGCGCAAGAAATGGATCGCGGGCTCGTTGGAGCCGAAAGGCACGTTGACCATCGACGGCGGCGCGGTGGCGGCGCTGCGCAGCGGCAAGAGCCTGCTGCCGGCCGGGGTCGTTCGCGTGGACGGCGCCTTCGCGCGCGGCGATGCGGTCGTGATCCGCGGACCCGACGGCGCCGAGATCGGCCGCGGACTCGTCGCCTACGACGCGGAGGACGCCGTCCGCATCACCGGCCGCTCGTCTGCCGACATCGCCACGATCCTCGGCTTCGGCGGCCGCACCGAGATGGTGCACCGGGACAATCTGGTGGTCGATCGCGGTTAGCACCCGCCCGCGCGATTGCAGGGACGGAACCCTGGCCCACACCGCCCGGCGAGCGGGGCGCGCCCTTCCCCAGAGGGATCACGATTGCGTTACCGGGCTGCCGAGGCGTGGCGCTTGCCAGGAAGAAAAAAATGCGCCGGGTCTCATCCGCAGGGACAGGTCCGCCGACCCGGCGCCGACGCCCGCCCGCACAGGCTAACGCGCCAAGGATGCAATCGCGAGCGCGGCAACGAGTTCCGCGCACAATCGCCGTTTTCCACAATGCCGGCGCCTGATTTTTCGGAAACCGGCACTTTCGGATCATGCCCGGCATGCGGGCGATGCGCCGCGCAAAAGAAGACCCCGGCGCCCGTAGGGCCAGGGTCTGTCGCCGGATGGGTGAGGGGTTGGGGGCTGGGGGCACGCCACCCGGCGTCGTCCCCTCAACGCGGCTGGGTCCCCCGCAGTTCCGACCGCGCGATTATTTTCGCCTCGCCGTGCGGCGCCGCGATCGCGACCGGCGCACGGTTCTTCGTTCCGCCGGATCGGCCGGCAGCTCGACGTGGCGGCCATCGGGAAAGACGAGATAGCGGGAATCGATGCGAAGCCGGCCCCGACCGCCGCCGCGCCCTTCCACGACGTAGCGCGTACCGACCGGAAACCGGCTCGGAAGACGATCGACGGACGAACTCATGGCAGTCCTCCTGGGGAACTCATTTGGTCGGTGCAGTAATGCCGGATCAGCGCGACAGTTCCGAGACAGCTCTGCGACGCCGGCAGATTCCTGTGAATCGCTGTGGACAAGCGAAGCCGCCGCCCGCGCGGGCCACTCCTCGCATTTGTTCGCCAATATCGGCCTGAGGGACCGACCATTCATGCTATGCAGCGCCCGGTGCTCGGAGGCAGGCCATGAGGCGCAGGCAGTTCATTTCGGCGCTCGCCGGCGCTGCGACGGCGTGGCCGTACATCGCACGTGCGCAGCGGCGCGACCCAGCGCCGCTTCCTCTGACCATCGGGCTGTTGCACAGCACGTCGCTCAATTATTTCGCGAAATTCCAAGATTCGGTCCGGCAAGGACTGAGCGAGACCGGATGGACCGAAGGCCAAGGCGTGCGGATCGAGTATCGCTGGGCCGAAGGCAAGCCCGCTCGCTTGCCAGCACTGGCGCAGGATCTGGTGAGCCGGGAGGTCGCGGTCATCTTCGCGGTCGGCGGCAGCGCCCCGGCGCAAGCGGCGAAGGCGGCGACCTCGACGATTCCAATCGTGTTCATCAGCGCCGCCGATCCCATCAAAGCGGGCCTGGTCGCAAGCCTCAGTCGACCCGGCGGCAATGTCACCGGCGTGAGCCTGATCGGATCGGCGTTGGAAGCCAAGCGCCTGGGGCTTCTCAACCAGCTCGTGCCGGACGCAGCGCCGATCGGCGTGCTCATCAACCCGAATTATCCCGACTTCGCGGGCGAGCGGCGCGAGCTGCAGACCGCCGCGGACGCGCTCAAGCGTGCGGTCGTCTTCGTCAACGCCAGCACCGTGGCGGAGATCGATGCCGCGTTTGCCGCACTGGCGCGACAGCACGCCGCCGGGCTGGTCGTCGCCCAGGACATTCTCTTCAACAGCCGCAACGAACAGATCACCGCGCTGGCCGCGCGCTATCGTTTGCCGGCGATCTACAACCAGCGGGAATACTCCACCGCCGGCGGCCTGATCAGCTATGGACCGCACTTCGCGGACGGCTATCGCCAGGCCGGAGTCTATCTCGGCAAGATTTTAAACGGCGAGAAGCCGGCGGACCTGCCGGTCCAGCAACCGACGCGCTTCGAGATGGTGATCAACCTGAAAGCAGCGCATGCGCTCGACCTCACCATCCCGCCGACGCTGCTCGCGCTCGCCGACGAGGTGATCGAGTAGCGACGCGTTGACCGGCCGCGCTGATTTCTTCCGATCCAGCCCGCCTCAAAGCTCGAAGCCGTTGTCGCGCGCCAACTCTCTGAGCGAGGTTTCGGGCCGAGCCCCGAGGTGCTGGATCACCTCGGCCGCCGACAGCGCCCCGAGCCGCGCCGCCGTGCGATAGTCGGCGCCGCGCGCGAGCCCCACCAAAAAGCCGGCGGCGAACAGGTCACCCGCCCCGGTGGCGTCGACCACGCGCTCGACCGG
>DATBKV010000159.1:0-4237 GCA_036555745.1 Xanthobacteraceae bacterium
AGTTCTCGCGGCCGAGTGGCATCTATATCGACAAGAACGATGTCATGTATGTCTGCGATTCCGAATCCGGAACCGCATCCGAAGCGCATCAGGACTGGCTGCGCGGCATGCGCGTAGGCTCCGCCAAGGACGGCTCGGTCAAATATCTGATTCCCGATCCCGATCATCCGCAAAAGGGCACGAGCGCAGCGGAAGGCTGCGCCGCCGACAAGGACGGCATCATCTACGGCGCCGAAGTCGGCCCGAAGCGTCTGATGAAGTATGTGCACGAGTAACGGGGGGCGATCTTGCCGGCGCGTTCGGCGCGCGCTATCTGCGAACGAACGTTTGAAAATCGAGATTCGGCATGCCGCGCTCGGCCAAGGTGACGCGCGCCTCGAAGGCGACGCGGGAGAAGATCATCAAGGCGGCATCGCGCGCGTTCGCGCGCAACGGCTACGAGGGTGCGAGCATCCGCACCATCGTCGCGGCGGCGGACGTCAATCAGGCGGCGATCAACTATCACTTCGGCAGCAAGGACGGGCTCTATCGCGCGGTGCTGCAAGCGGCCTTGCTGGCGCTGATGCAGGATGGCGACGCCGCGCCAAACGCCGCCGCGCTGCCGCGCGAGGCGGCGCTGCGCCGCTTCGTGCGCCAGCAGCTGCGGCCGATGATCTCGGGCGACGATCTCAGCGCCTATGTGCGCATCTTCAGCTGGGAAACGCTCAAGCCGAGTCCCGTCTTCCACAAATTCATGGCGCGCGAGGCGGCCCCGTTCTTCGCCGCCGCGACCGATCTGGTTCGCCGCTTCCTGCCGAACGGAGCGCCCGACAGGCAGGCGATCGTGGGCGCGCTCTGGCTGCTCGGGCAGTGCAGCATCTTCGTGCGCAACGCCGAGCAGCTCGCCCATCCGCCGCTCCGCCTGGCGCTCGACGAGCCTTTCGTCGACTGGCTCGCGGATACGATCGCAGCGTGGGCCGCCGGCGGCCTCGGACAACTGCCGGGGACGGCGCGGAGCTAAATTAGCGCGCAGCAGCGTCACTTTTCCCCCGATTTGCCACGCTCGGCTTTCCTTTTCGCCCCGAAGTTGTCTCAAACAAGTGTTCGAAAATAGGTCGTTCGTTTGAAAATCGGGGAGGGGATCGTGCCGTCCACGTTTGCCGTCTTGTCCAGGTTCGGCGTCAAATTCGTCGAGGTTGCCGGCGCCGGGCTCGCCAGCGCGCTTTGCGCCTATTGCTTGGGTCAGATCGGGCAGCAGCCGGTCTCGCGGCAGTCACCGATCGTGCAGGTGCTTCCCGCGAGCGAGGACGCCATCCGGATGGCCCGCGACGATCATGCCTTGCTCGCCGCGCTCGCGCGCAAGGACGCCCTTGCCGCGACCAAACCGGAACATGCGGCGCCGGCGCCGCCGGCCACCTCCGCGACGAAGCCGGCAAGGCCGGCGCCAGCCGCTCTGGCGCGCCGCAATCAGAAGGCGGAACAGGCGCCGGGAGAATTCCGGCCGCGCTCAACCGAGCCGCCGCCGATCCAGCCGCCCGTCGCCGCTGCCAATCCCGCCCCGAAGGCGACGGCCCAACCCTCGCCAACCCTGCTCGGGCGCGATGGATTTGCGGCCTCCGCGCCGAATAGCCGCGAGGAGGAGCGGCCGTTGCTCGCCCGCCTCCAGGAGATTCCGTCCTGGTTCATGCCCGACAACGACAGGATTTTCGGCGACGTGCCGAGGCCGCCGATGCCGGTCGGCGAATTTTTCCACAGCCCGATGTAGCGATCGCCGTCGTCCGGAGGTTCGGGGACGCTGCCTAACCCAACTTGCGCAGAATCGAGACCCCACAATAATCAAATCAATGAGTTAATCGAAAAGTCGTCACTACATTTTGGGTGGAGTGCGGGTCAGGCGCTGGCGGCAAATGCTGGTAGCTCGTGCTCGGCGAGGCGCATGCGCTTTGGCAAGACGATGCCGAGGCGGTCGAGGAGCGCGGCCTGGGCGGCATCGGGTTGGGTGATGCAGCGCAGGCGAATCTGACCGTGGGTGGTGGTCGGCAAGACCACGTCGTGTGATTGAATTCGTGCGAGCTCCTCGAGCACGGTGCGGGGCGAGTTTCCGAGGCCGGCGCGGCTCTGCCACATCTCGAGGCTCTTCCACAGCACAAAGGCGAGAAAGCAGACCAGGATGTGGGCCTGCACGCGTTCAGAGCGTTGGTGCCAGATCGGACGTACGCTCAGCTGATCCTTCTGGATCCGGAACGCGGCTTCGGCCTGGGTGAGCTGGATGTAGGCCTCCCACAGCTGCTCATCGCTCCAATCGGTGATGTTGGAGCGCAGCAGATAGGCGCCTTCCGAGAGCGCGGCCCAATCATCGAAGGCGGCGTTGTGGGTCACGTGGAGGCGGAAACCGGCCGGGCACGCATCGGGCTCGAGGTCCACGATGAAGCGGGCGGCAGCGCGCTGGTTCTGCTGCAGGATGCGGCCGATCTGCCGGTTCACCGGAGCCGGATCGAGGCGTCGCTGTGAGCGCGCCACGCGGGCCGCCAGCTTGGCGAGGGCGGTCTCAATCCGCCGGCTGAACTTGTCATGCATGGCCTGCTCTTTGCTGCGCCGGTCGGCGGAGCGACACAGGATCACGGTCTCCCCGGTCTCGGGGTGGCGCGTGAGCTTGACCTCGACGCCTTCGTGGACCGTCCGCCAACCGTCTGTGGCAGCGAGCACAGGGCCAAACTTCTTCAGCTCCGACTTCGGCGCCCCGATGATGTAGCGCCGGCCGGTCTCGCGCAGCCACGCCAGATTGGCGGCGCTGGCCATGCCGCGATCGGCGATCCAGACGCGTCCCAGCATGCCGTGCCGGGCCTCCATGGTGGCCACGATCGTCTGCAGGGTCAGCGAGTCATGGGTGTTGCCGGCGAACACCTCGTAGCCCAGAGGGAAGCCGTCGAAGGTCACGACCAGCGCGATACACACTTGCTTGCAGTCGGGTCGATGATCCCGAGAGTAGCCGCGCCGCGCCAGCGGATTGGCTTCCGCCTCGCCTTCGAAGTAGGTGCTCGTCACATCGTACAGCAGCACCTCATTCTGCACCGCGAACAGCTCGCCGCACCGCTGCGACAGATGCGCCTCGATCGCCGCCTTGTGCGCGAGCAGATGATCGAGGGCGCGGTAAAGGCGATCCTTGTTGACCTGCTCGTCCCCAAGCTGCAGCAGATCGGCGAGCGCCGTGCGCCGGTACCAATCCTCGGCAATGTGCAGCTCGCTCGACGGCTCGCACAGCCGCGCGGCCACCAGCACCGCCACCATCTTCGCCCAGGCGATGCGTTCCTTGCCTACCGGAAGCAGTCGCCCGCACAGCGCCTCAAGGCCCGTCCCGCGCCACAGCGCAAGCGCCAAGTACACATCGCCAAACTGGCGCGAGCGCTCGATGCGGACGCCCTTCAGCCGCACCGGCACCGTCAGATCTGCGCCGCTGTCCTTGAACAGCGGCGCCTGCTCGGGCGCACCGATCAGCCGGCGCGCCAATGCGCGCGCCTCAATGCGGCCATGCTCGTCGAGCTCGCCAAGATGCGCCATTGTTTGCTGGATAACACGCCGCCCAACGCGCACGCTGCGCACCAGACACCAATAGCGGTGAACCTTCCCGTCCTTCTTCCGAATCGTGTGGCGCAGGTACATGCGCCATCAGAACCGCTCCGCGGCAAAAGAAAATGCCCAAGGTCGTCACTACACGCCCAAATCAGCCTGGCGCGCTGCCTAAGCCCTTGATCCGACTCGCGCAGCATCTTGTGGAATCACGAAAACCGACCCCAAACTGCGCAAGTTGGGCTAGTTCTTCCAGCTCCGCGGCGTCGCCGCCATCGCGCGCCGCCTCCGCGGCGGCGACCAAAGGCATGAGCGAGGCCAACGGCGGCAGCCGCGGGACCGCGAGCGCGGTCCGCCGCGCACCCGGCGTGGCGGCCACGATTGCTTCGAGATGATCGGGCGTGAAGTGGAAAGCGAGGCAGCGGTCGCCGGTTGCGTGCTCGTGGCCGCATTCGAAGCAAGTCCCTTCGTCGCCGAGCAGCAAGGCGCCTGGGCCGAGCAGAGCCGAGCCTCGGCTCGATCGGTACCGGAAAGTGCCGTCTGTCACCACCGCGATGCAGGCCGCGTGGTGGCGTTCTTCGAACGGTGGGTCGTGCGGGCCGGCGGCGCACACCACGTCGCTGACGCTCCAGCCCGGACCCGAAGCCAAGACGCGCGAATTCAATGCCATGTTTGAAGAATAGCAATTTTT
>DATBKV010000160.1:0-6000 GCA_036555745.1 Xanthobacteraceae bacterium
GAAAGCCCGCCGGGCTCGAGCACGCTCCGGTCCGAGGAACGGTAGGTGAGCGCATGCAGAAGCTGGGCGCTGGCCAGACTGCCGAAGGCCATGGTGCGCGCCTGGGGCGAGCTGAACCCGTAACGGGCCGCCCCAAAGAGCCCGGCCCCGAACGCGCTCGCAGTCAACATCGCAGCCTCGGTGCCGAGCCGGCCCATCTGGTCACGGCGCACCATCGGCTCGTTGGCCTGCGTCGGGCCGCGCTCCAGGGCATCGGGCTGCGGCGGCTCCATCGCAAGGCCAATTGCCGGGAGCACGTCGGAGATGAGATTGATCCAAAGCAGCTGGATCGGCGAGAGCATCTCGCCGAACCCCGCGGCCATGCCCGCGAGCATGAGCAGGACCTCGCTGGTATTCGTGCTCAGGATGTAGTGGATGGCCTTGCGCACGTTGGTGTAGGTGCCGCGGCCCCGCTCGATGGCGAGCGGGAGCTTCTGCAGGTCCTCGCCGGCAAAGAATACGTCCGCGACCTCGCGGGCGGCGGCATCCCCCTGCTGTCCGATGGCCATGCCCACGTCGGCAGCGCGCAGGGCCGGGCTGTCGTTGATGCCGTCACCGATCATCGCAACGACCGCACCCGCCTGCTGCAGCGCGCGCACGATGCGCAGCTTCTGCGCGGGGCTGACCCGCGCAAAAGCGCAGGCACGCCGCGCAGCGACCGGCAACTCGGCCGCGGTCAGGCGGTCGACATCCGAGGCATCGATGATCTCCACCGCCCCATCGGCGCGCAAGCCGATCTGCTCGGCGACGGCGCGGGCGGTGGCGCTCTGGTCGCCGGTGAGCATGATGGTCTGAATGCCGGCGCGATGGAGCTTCTGCATCAACGCCGGGAGCCCCTGCCGGACCGGATCGGCAAGGCCCAGCAGCCCGGTCCAGACGAGCCGGTCGATGTCGCTCGCGTGCTCTCCGCCGTGGTCAATCGCGCCGGGGGCGTCGCGATAGGCCGTACCCAATACGCGCAACCCCCGCGCCGCCATGGCGGCGTTCTGCGCCTCGATCGCGCGGCGGCGCTCGGAGCCGAGCACGCGCCGGCCGCCGTCCGGCAGGGCCTCCCAGGCGCAGCGCGCCAGCACTTCGCCGGGGCTGCCCTTGACTGCGATCCAGAGCCCGGTCTCGGTCGCATGCGTGGTCGCCATGAAGCGGTAGGTTTCGCTGCGATGTTGCACCGCGCGCCGCGGCGACTTGCGCCGCAGCTCCGTGACATCGATGCCGTGATCGAGCGCGGCCTGGACCAGTGCGCTCTCGGTGGCCGAGCCGCTGAGCCGGTGCCGGCGCGTCTGCTGATCGCCCTCCTCGATCTCGCATTCGCTGCAAAGGCTCACGACCGACAGCAGAATGCCGAAACGGCGATCATCCCTCGGGTCCAGGGACCGCTCGCGCTGATCGACGAGAGCATCGCCGTTCCGGCGGCCGATGCGGTCTCCTACGGCCACCGCCTCGAGCGACATGGACCCGTGGGTGAGGGTCCCGGTCTTGTCGAAGCAAACGACATCCACCGCCGCGAGGGTCTCGACGGCCTCGAGCCGCCGCACCAGGATGTCGTGCCGGCGCAGGTCCTCGACGCCGAGCGCAAGCGTCGTCGTGGCGACCATAGGCAGTCCTTCCGGGACCGCCGCTACCGCAACCGAAAGCGAGGAGCGGACGAGCTGAAGGAGCGCAAAGCCGCGCAGCAAGCCGAGGCCGAGCACGGCGCCGCTCGCGGCGAGCGTGACCCAGACCAGCTGCTCGCCCAGCTCCCCGAGCTGGCGCTGCAATGGGGTTTCCGGCGCGAGCGTCGCCCCGACCAGGCGCTGGATGCGTCCCAACTCCGTGCGCGCGCCCGTCGCTACCACGACGGCACGACCGCTGCCGCCGGTCACGATGGTGCCGCGATAGACCATGTTGACGCGATCGCCGAGGGGAACGCTGCGCGTGCCGAGCGCCTGGGTCGATTTCGTGACCGGCAGACTTTCGCCCGTAAGCGCGGCCTCGCTGACGGTGAGCGCGCGGGCGCTGATCAGGCGGGCGTCTGCCGCGATCACCGTCCCGCGCTGCAGGACGATGATGTCGCCCGGCACGAGCGTCTCGGCCGCCACGTCCATCTCGGTGCCGTCCCGCACCGCGCGGGCGGTCTGGGATGCGGGCGCTCCAAGGCTCCTGATGGTGCGTTCGGCGCGGGTCTCCGTGGTGAAGCCGATCGCCGCGTTCAGCGCCACGACTGCCAGAATCGCGCCCGCCTCGAGCAGGGTTCCGGTCGCCAGCGAAACCACCGCGACCCCGGCCAGGAGCGCGACGGGCAGGCTCTGGAACTGACCGAGAAGAATGCTCAGGTCCGAGCGTTGGTGCGGCATCGGGATCGTGTTCGCACCAACCCGTGCGAGCTCCTCGCCGGCGCGGGCGGCCGACCAGCCGTCCGAAGGCGACGTGCCGAGCTCGGAGGCGACGGCCTGCGCATCGCTCGCGTGCCAGTCGCCTTCACCCGGCTCATCCCGCGCCGGCGCGATCTCGCCGCGCAGCAGCCCGCGGATTCGCTCGATGAGTGGCTCGCGCGCGGCGGTCGGCTCGTAGCGCAGCGTGATGTTGCCGGTGAGCGCGCTGGCGGAAACCTCATGTACCCCGCCGAAGCCGGTCAGGCCCCGCTCGAGCAGAGCCGCCAATTCCGGGGCGCCGCGCAATCCGCCGATCTGAAGCCGCGCCCGTCCCGGCACGACGGTGTGCAGCGGCACGATCGAGATCGGAATCGGAATGCGTTCCGGCGCTGTCGCCTCAGGCGCGCCGGCAGGTCTCTCACCTGCAGGCGCCACTAGACTCGGGCCCATGATAATTCCGCGATTAGCCGGGCGATGACCCCGCCGGTCAGAGACTCTCGCCGGACGGCTTTACCCGGGCAGTCAACCCGCTCCCCGCGCGCCGGCGGCAGGGAGCGGGGGCAACGTCCGCGTCATCCGAGCCGGGAGGTTGTAGCGTAAAGGTTCAGACGCCCGTGTGGGATCCGGCTTTGCCGACCTCCGCAAGCTCGGAGCGCGCCTCCGCCATGATGTCGCCGGTGTGCTCGTTGAGCTCGGCCAAGGCCACGCGCGCCTGATCATAGGCTATCAGTCCCGCCTTGATGACCGACTTGGCAACCGGTCGCAGCGCCGGGATGATGACCGGAGCCACGACCGCGGCGCCAATTCCGATCGCAAGGCCCGCTACGATGTTGCCGCCTTTGAACAGGTCGTCGAACAAAGCCATTAGCCTCTCCTCTCCAGTCGCCGCGATTTACCGAAACTCGCCCCGCAGACTCCACGCGGATCAACATCAGCCGTCCCGGCAAGTTCCTTGCGCAGCGCAGAGATTGCGCTGCCACGCTGCCACAATCAACTCCGAACTTTGCGCGGGCGGCGCCGCTTTCTTGGGCAGTGTCCGCTGTGACTTGCGCCATCTTGGTTTGGGGCTTGTAGGGGCGGGTTTTAAACCCGCCCCTACGCCGGGCCAACAGCGAGAGCGCGTGGATGGCAACTCATGTATTGCGGCCAACGCTCGGCTTTTGCCCCGCGATGCGAGCGGGCTGCGGATGCGGGGCCGGTTGCTCCAGCATGGGCGGGCTCGGTTGTTTCGGCTTGGGACGGTGCCGCTCGAGCGATTCCGATGCATGCGCGAGCGCGGCGCGCTGGCGGGGGCCCGCGCGATGGCGCGCGCGCTCGATCGCGTGGTCCAGCTTGCGCAGCCTGCGATGATACCGGCGCTCCGCGTCCTGGTCGTCCCAGCCGCGCCGGTGGGCGCCGGCATGGGCGCGGGAGACAAACCGGTTGATCTGGCTTTCGGCCTTCTGCTTGCGCTCCTCGTCGGTGCCATGTGCGGTTGCGTGAAACAGGGCGTCCACCGCGGCATTGACGAAGCGATCCGCAATGGCGTCGTCGGCGCCGAGCTCAGCTTCAAGGAAAAGCTTCGCGCCCGACTTGAGGACAGCTTCGAGCTGCGGGCGCAGCGCCGGAAAGAAAAAGGGGACGGCAAGCGCCACGACACCCAGCCCGAGGAGCGGCACCGGACCGGCTTTGAGCACATCATCGATGAGAGCCATGACCTCTCCAAACAGCCAGCTGCTCGCGTCGCCTGCCGCAGCATAGCTGGCGCGCCCGCGCGTAGCACGCAAGATGGCCGCTTTCCACCGGGAGCTAGCGCTTGGGTTTGGCGCGGCTGAAGCTCGTCAACAGCATGGCGACGAGCGCGGCGGCGCCCGCCAGCGCCGACACGGGGACAAGCACCCCGCCCACAGCGACCGCCGTGAGCGCGAGCGCGGCCAGTGCCAGATTGAGCAGGAGCACCCGGCCGACGATCTCGGGAACGGTGAAGCCGTTATCGGTCGCGCGCTGATAGAAATGGGTGCGGTGCGACTGCCAGAACGGCTCCCGATTGGCGAGGCGGCGCAAGAGCGTGACCGTGGTGTCGGCGAGATAGTAGAGGGGCAGGATCAGTGCCGCTGCCCGATGGCCCTCACCGGCAAGGAGCATGAGCAGCCAGGCGAGGATGAGCCCGACGGGCAGGCTTCCGCTGTCACCCAGGAAGAGCTGTGCCACCGGCTTGTTGAAAGGTGCAAAGCCGAGCATTGCGCCCAGGAGCGCGGCAGCGGCTGCGGACGCAACGAGATCGATGGTTCCGGCGATGCCGAGAAGGAGCATTGCGCCGGTCACCGGCACCACTTCCGCCACCGTCATCCAGTCGATGCCGTCCATGAAATTGGTGAGGTTGACGAACCAGACGCCTCCGATGAGCAGGCACGCCCGATCGAGCCACCACGGCAGCTCCGGGAGCGCTCTGATCTGCTCGGGCAGCGCGATCACGACGGCCGCCACTGCCGCGGATTGCACCAGAAGCCGCGCCGCCGCCGGCAGGGCGCGGATATCGTCCATCGCGCCTAGGACCGTCAGGAGGATCGCGCCGGCGCTCACGAACAGAAGTTGTTCCGCCTGGCCGCGGGCGAGGTTGCGCGAGAGAAGGATCACTCCAGCCGTCACCGCCAGGGTTGCAATGACAACCCCGATGCCTCCGCCTTGCGGGACCGGCACAGAGTGGGAGGAACGCGCATTCGGCTGCGCCACGGCATGGCGTGCCAGCCACGGCCGCAGCAGCAGGATCGCCCCGTAGCACAGAAGCAGCGCGGCCAGCGCTGCCGGCGCGAGCACCACGAGCCGGCTCAACGTTTGCGCGATCATGCGATCCCCGGCGGAGTAGTGTAGTGTACGGACGTCAGAGGCCGCAACAGCCTTGTCGTTCGGGGCGTCAAGCGAAAGCGCGATACTTTTATGCTGGATAAAATCGATACTGACTGGCATGCCGCACAGACCACCGCATGAATCCGATGGACGTCATGCTTTTCGGCAGTCTCGAAGTCGCAGGTCTACCGATTCCAGGTTGCTACTCTTGAATCTGATCGCTGCAACGGAGCACCTGCCTTGTTCCGCAGCTTGAAATACGCAATCCGACTGGCAACTGCCGGCGTGATTTATTTTTTTGTCGTGCGATTTAGTCTCGAGCTCATCGCAATGTATCCAGGCGCGACTCCGATCTGGCCTCCGACTGCATTTGCGTTGGCTGCCGTGCTGCTGGGTGGTTACCAAATTGCACCTGCGATTTTGGCCGGTGCCTATTTTGCCAACTGGTTTTCGCCCGGGCCGCATGCGGCAGTTGGAGCCGCGCTGGGCAATACAGTAATGGCAATCGGCGCGGGGTTTCTGGTCAATTGGTGGGCTGCGGGGCGCAAGGCTTTTGCGACGCCTGCTGCGACAACGAGATTCGTCTTGATTGCGATGTTCATCGCGGGAATCAGCGCAAGTGCCGGCTCGTACCTTGCTCTCGAGCCCGACACCTCGATTGGAATGGATCGGCAAAACTTCGCTTCGACCTGGGTTGCGTGGTGGTCAGGCGATCTGGCAGCTATGCTCGTGATAACGCCGTCCTTGGTTCTGTGGCTAAACGAGTGGCCGCTAACGAGCTTGAATT
>DATBKV010000161.1:0-5910 GCA_036555745.1 Xanthobacteraceae bacterium
CTCGTCCGCGGCGGCGTTGCAGCGTGCTTGGAGTGACGATGGCGAGAGGCAATGGTCAGGCGCTCCCGATCCTGATCGTCGGCGGTGGCATCGGGGGATTGGCGGCCGCGCACGCGCTCGCCCGCAAGGGATTTACCGTGCGGGTGCTGGAACAGGCGCCCGAGTTCCGCGAGATCGGCGCCGGCATCCAACTCGGTCCGAACGTGTTTCGCGCGCTGGAGCGCCTCGGCCTCAAGGAGGCGGTGCTTGCCGATGTGCATCTGCCGCCCGCCATGGAAATGCGCTGCGCGCTATCGGGCGAGCGCGTCACCCGCATCCCGCTCGCGGACCCGCGCTTCGAAGCCAAGTTCCAGCAGCCTTACGCGGTGATCCACCGGCACGATCTGCACTCGGTCTTCATCGAGGCGTGCAAGAACAACAATTTAATCACGCTGGAGACCAACCGCACGGTCGACGACCTCGCGCAGGACGACGGCGGCGTCACGGCGATCCTGCAGTCGGGCGAGCGCGTCCGCGGATGTGCGCTCGTGGGCTGCGACGGCATGTGGTCGAAGGTGCGCGCCAGTGTAGTCGGCGACGGCGCGCCGCTGGTCTCCGGCCATATCGCCTACCGCGCCGTGCTCAAGCGCGACGAGGTTCCGGCGGACCTGTGGAGCCCGGATGTGATCCTGTGGGCCGGTCCGCGCACTCACCTCGTGCACTATCCGCTGCGACGGGGCGAAATCTACAACCTCGTCGCCGTGTTCCATTCCAAGCGCTACGTCGAAGGCTGGAACGCGGAAGCCGATGCCGACGCGCTGTGGGAGCATTTCCGCGGCCAGCGCCCGGAGGTGCTCCGCATGCTCGAGCGCATCGAAACCTGGCGCATGTGGGTGCTGTGCGACCGCGAGCCGGTGAAGGAATGGACCAAGGGGCGCGTCACTCTGCTGGGCGATGCCGCCCACCCCATGTTGCAATATCTCGCGCAGGGCGCGTGCATGGCCACCGAGGACGCGGTCTGGCTCGCGGACAAGGCCGCCGAGCAACCGAACGACCTGCCATCAGCGTTCCGCGCCTATGTCCAGCAGCGCTATCTGCGCACCGCGCGCGTGCAGATCATGGCCCGCGTCTACGGCGACTTCTACCATGCGCGCGGACCGGCGGCGGAGCTGCGCAACCAGATGCTCGGCCCGCGCACGCCCGAGCAATCCTACGAGGGCATCGCCTGGCTCTACGGCGGAATGTGAGCATCGCGCGCCGCGCCAGGCGCGTCGAGCACAAGCCATACCCGTCGTCCCGCCATACGCCGTCCCGCGATGATCTTCGCTCCGAAGCCGCCGCGACGGGTTTCGCTACGTTCAACGCATCCTACAGGCCTGCCACCGCGCGTGCCTCGCCGGTCAGTTCCAGGATATGCATACCGGTGTTTGCGCGGTCGACGACATAGATGTAGCCGCGGTCATCGGTTTCGACATTGTTGCTCTGAATGGCGATCTTGCAGCGCTCCTGGCCATCGACCTTGATGCAACGCTTGTCGGTCGCCTCGGTGATCGACGGGATGAAATAGCCGATCTCCTTCGGTTGATACGGATTGCGCACATCGACCGCGCGCACGCCGGCATTGAAATAGGTGATGAAAGCGACCTTCTTGTAGAACACCGGCGCCATGCTCTCGTTCGAGGAGTGCGAGCCGAAGCGGCCCCCGCGCTGGCAGAAATTCCCGCTCGCCTCCGGCACCGAGAAGTTCGACACCACCATCGGCTTGGACTCGATCGTCACGTCGACGAAGAACACCATCTGCCGCGCTTCCTGGCATTCGTTGAGGATCTGCTCGTCGACGATCATCACGAAATCGCGGATTTTGCCGTCCTTGTCGTGGGCGAACTCGGAGAGTGCCATGTGCGGCATCGGAAACACGGTATGCGCGCCGTTGAACGGCAGCATGTGGAGTTCGCCGACCACGGGATAGCGCAGGTTCTCGGGAGTCGGCTCCTTCGGCCCGTTCAAGAGCTTTTCGCGGTCCACGATCTGCAGCACGCCGCCTTTGTTGGTCCCGTAGCCGAAATAGACGCGGTTGCCCTGCGGGCCGGTCGAGATCGGGCCATGCAGATCGGTCGGCACCGCACCGCTCGATCCCGGCTCCTGCCCGACGAGCCCGAAATCGCGGATCTTGACCGGCTTCGCGGGCTCGCTGAGATCATAGATTGAGGTCATGCGGCGCGCGCGCCAGCTGGGAACGCCGGAGACCAAGTAGGCGATGCCGGTGTCGCATTCCCACCAGCTCTTGTGGGTGTCCTTGAGCCCTTCGACCACCCGCGTCACCAGCGCGGGCTTTGCCGGATCGGTGACGTCCCAAATCTCATGCGCTTGGCCGCCGAACACGCGCAGCATATAGGTCTTGGCCGGATCGCCCTTCGGCAGGGTGTTGCCGTCGCAGACGCGCACCATCTGCGCGCCGCCCTCCTCGTAGTTGCCGGGCAGCCCGGGAATGTGCGCGAGATATTTGGGCTGTGCCGGATCGGTCACGTCGACGATCGAAGTGCCGTTGTACTCGGGCTGTCCGGTGAGCCGGTTGATCGGTTTGGGCACGTCGGGCGTTCCGCCGTGATGACCCACATAGGCGATGTACCGGCTGCCTTGATGATGGATGGTCGGCTGATAAGCGCTGCGCCCCTGCAGGTCGTTGTAGCCGACGAGCCGCATGTTCTTGGCTTCCGGTGGATGGCCGAGCTTCGGCGTCTGCGCGAGCGCGGCGGCCCCCGTCAACGCCATCAAAGCCGCGGTGATGCCCGCCATCACACCGCCGCTGCGGCGGATCGACCCGGTTCGCTGCATCGTCGTCTCTCCCTGCTTGTTCCTTTGGTTCGCGCCCCGGCCTGCGTGCGGCCCGACCCGACTTGGCGCCGGATTCGCGTCTTGCTTCGGGGTGGCTTATCCCAGCGCTGCCTTCACCCGCGCGGGATGCAGCGGCAGGTCGCGGATGCGCTTGCCGGTCGCGTTGGCAAACGCGTTGGCGACCGCGGCGACCGCCGGCCCCTGCGATCCCTCTCCCGAGCCGAGCGGGCGCTCGCTCGGGCGATTGATCAGCTCGATCTCGACCTTGGGCACCTCCGGCATGGTGAGGATGGGATAGCTCGCCCAGTCGCGCGCGAGGATCCCAGTGCGGTCGAACCGTACCTCCTCCTTGAGCGTCCAACTCACGGACTGGATGATGCCGCCCTCCATCTGGTTGGCCAGTCCATCCGGATTGATGATCAGCCCGGAGTCGACGGCCGCCCAGGCGTGCGGGACCCGCACGTTGCCACTGCCGCGCTCGACCTCGACCTCAGCCACCACTGCCACGTAGCAGGCCAGGTTCTTGTATT
This sequence comes from Xanthobacteraceae bacterium, assembly GCA_036555745.1. Classification (GTDB taxonomy): domain Bacteria; phylum Pseudomonadota; class Alphaproteobacteria; order Rhizobiales; family Xanthobacteraceae; genus VAZQ01. Next base: position 3,345 of record DATBKV010000161.1, read on the forward strand.
TGGCAAAGCCGATGCCGCGCCCGCGCGCACCGTCGCCTTTCTCGCCCTCCTTCCAGGCTGCCTTCTTGGCCACGGCCTCGAGCACTGCCCGCGCACGCGGGTCCTTCAGATGCGCCAGATGGAACGCGATCGGATCGGCGCCGGCTGCGGCTGCGAGCTCGTCCATGAATGATTCCAGAGCGAATACGTTGGCATAGGCGCCGAGCGTGCGCAGCGCCGACACCCGGATCGGCATGTCCGGAACGAAATGATGGATCACCCGCTGGCGCGGGAAGTCGTACAGCGGGATGGCGTTGCGGTCGCCGCCGCCCGCCGGTTGCGGGATCGCGCTCGGCGGCCCCATCTTCTGCGCGTCGGCCAGATACCACGCCGGGAGCACGTTCGTGCCCGTGGTCGATTCCGGCCGGGTCGAGTGGGTGTTGCTCCACAGCTCGTATTCCCAGTCCGCGATCTTGCCGTTGGCGCCGAGCGCCGCCTTCGCCTGCATCACCATGGCCGGCCCATAAGGTTCCCAGCCGAACTCGTCATCGCGCATCCATTGCAGGCGCACGGGCCGACCCGGCGTGCCGCGCGCGAGCAGCGCCGCGTCGGCGGCGACGTCGTCCGCGCCGTTGTGTCCGTAGCAGCCCGACCCCTCGAGGTGCACGCAGCGCACGTCGGCAGGCCGCATTTTCAGCATCTTCACGAGCTCGGCGCGCAGCGGGAATACGCCCTGCGAATGGGTCCACACCGTCAGCTTGCCGTCCTTGAATTCGGCGACCGCACAGGACGGCCCGATCGAGCCGTGCGACATGTACGGCTTGGTGTAGACCGCCTCGAACCGGCGCGCGCCTTCGGGCGCCGGGCCCTGCTTGACCCCGATGGTCGTGTCCTCGCTCGGCAGCGACTTGATCACGTCGAAGATACGGGCGGGATCGGGGAGCTCGGGCCCAGGCGTCCAGCGCGCGCTTTTGCGCAAAGCCTCGCGCGCCTTGATCGCCTGCTCCTCACGCTCGGCGACAACGCCGAGAAAGGAGCCGTCGCGTACGACGGCCAGGACGCCCGGCATCGCCTTGACGGCGGCTGCGTCGACGCTGTCGAGTTTCGAACCGTAGCGCGGGGGGCGCACCACACGGCCATGCAGCATGCCGGGAAGCCGCAGGTCCTGCACGAAGGCCGCGTCGCCGGTGACCTTGGCCGGGATGTCGAAGCGCGGGATGGATTTCCCGACGAGCTGGTGGCTCGCCGGCAGTTTGGGCGCAGCCTTGGCAGTCGCTTCTCGATCGAGGTCGAGATCGGCGACGAGCTCGCCGTAGCCGAGCCTACGCCCGTCGCCGGCCGCAATGACACCGTCGGCCGCGGTCAGCTTATCCGGGGGCACTCCGAGCCTCTTGGCCGCGAGATCGAGCAGCATCGCGCGCACCTCGGCTGCGGCCAAGCGCAACGCCGTCCCGCTGTTCTCGATCGACTGGCTGCCCGCGGTCTGCCCTTCGTTTGGGGTGCGCCCGGTATCGCCGGAGATCATGGTGACGCGATCGAGCGGCAAATCGAGCTCCTCGGCCGCGATCTGCCTGAGCGCGGTGAGGATGCCCTGGCCGAGCTCGACCTTGCCGGTGAATACGGTTGCGGTGCCGTCGGCGTTGATACCGATCCAGGCGTCCAGTTTGCGGTTGTTCTGCAGGCTGCCGGGCAGCCGTCCCTGAGCCGGCGCGACCTTCGGGTCGAGCGAGAACGCCAGCATGAGCGCGCCGAGACCCGTCGTAAATTGGCGCCGATTGAAAGCGGGAGCGTTCATGTCAGGTCCTCCCGTTGGCATGCGCGGCGCGCAGCACCGCGCGGATGATCCGGTTGTGCGTGCCGCACCGGCACAGATTGCCGGCCAGCGCCGTGCGTACTTCCGGCTCGCTCGGGTGCGAGTTGCGGTCGAGCAGCTCTTTCGCCGCCATGATCATGCCGTTGATGCAGTAGCCGCATTGGGCGGCCTGCTCGTCGATGAAGGCCTGCTGCAGCGGGTGCGGCTTGGCGGCCGAGCCGAGACCTTCGATGGTCGTGATCTCGCTCTTCTCGACCAGCGCGATGGGCGTGACGCAGGAGCGCACCGCCCTGCCGTCGACCAGCACGGTGCAGGCGCCGCATTGCGCGATCCCGCAGCCGAATTTCGTTCCGGTCAGCCCGAGCTCGTCGCGCAGCACCCACAGCAGCGGCGTGTCGGCATCGACGTCGACGCTGCGTGTCGTGCCGTTGACCGTCACCGCGTAGGCCATCGACCAGCCCTCCCCGGCCTCGTCAGCAGGTTCGTCACCAATCCCGGTTCCGGCCGCGGGGTTCCCGGTGCCGCCGATTCGCGCACCGGCGTCGGCGCGACGCAAGGGCCGGGGAGCGGCGTTCAGTAGGCGTTGCGGTTGATGAAGCCGCGGAACGGCGTCAGCGCGAGGATCTTGATGTCGAACAGCAGCGACCAGTGGTCGATGTAGTAGAGGTCGTGCTGGACGCGCGCGCGCATCTTCTCGGGCGTGTCGGTCTCGCCGCGCAGTCCGTTGATCTGCGCCCAGCCGGTGATCCCCGGCTTGACGCGGTGGCGGGCGAA
>DATBKV010000162.1:0-11946 GCA_036555745.1 Xanthobacteraceae bacterium
CCGAAGGCGGTCGGCGAGCGTTCGACGGACATCTGTTCTTTTCGGGTCTGGAACATGGCTGTGATTTTATCCTAGGTCACGAATACTCTCGGGCCGTCAAAGACGATTGTCGTCTCCCAAAAGCGGGGACCCATCGTGCCATACGCAAGGGCCTCTCGGATATGGGTCCCCCCTCCGCGGGGCACGACAGTTTGACGCCGCGCAACGCCGATGCATCACTTTACCAGCCTCTCCGCCGGCGGCGCGATCTCGGTGACCAGGTCGCGCAGGAGCCGTTTGTTGGATAAGGGGGCAAGCGCCATCTCGCGCTCTGCCAGGCGCTCGGTGCAGGCATAGACCGTCTTGCCGTCGAGCTCCATCATGCATTCCTTGCACGCGTTGGCATTGATGCAGGAGAAGCGGATGGCCAAGCTCTGATCGCGGTTGGCCCGAATCCAGCGCAGGCCGTCGAGCACGGACTGGCCCGGCTCGAACGGCACCTGATAGAGTTCCCATCGCCCAGCTTCGCGGCTTGCGCCCCGCCACACTCTCAATGTTGCAATCGAGGTCATTGCGCGGCCGCCTTGGCGGCTGCGGGGACCGAGGTCAGCGCAAGGGTGTCCGCGGCCAGCCGCATCACCTGATTGATCTGCCATTGCGGCAGCATGCCCGGGAAATCCTCGCGCTGGTGCGCGCCCCGGCTTTCCCGGCGCGGCAACGCCGACATCGCTACCGTGCGCGCGACCAGGAGCATATTGCGCAGATCGTACCATTCCAGCCGGCGCAGGTCGAAAGGCCCACTATTTCCCGCGGGGCGGCTGCCGAGTGTGCGCGTCATCTCGTCGATCGCAGCAAGCGCGCGCTCGAGCTTGGCCGCGGTGCGGAACGGCCCAACGTTTTCCGACATGGTGGTCTGCAGCTGCTGGATCATACTGGCGGTGTTGATCTCGCGGCTATCGCCCGCAGCAGCGACGAGATCGAGCGCCGCCATCGCCGCCCCCACACGGAAGGCGTGCGCGCGCATGCGCTTGGCACGCTCGGCCGCGCTCTTGCCGGCGCGGGCGCCGAACACGAGGGCCTCGGTGATGGCATTGCCTGAGAGCCGGTTGGCGCCATTGGCACCGCCGACCGCCTCGCCCGCCACGAACAGACCGGGGATTTCGGTCGCCATGCGCGCGTCGGCGACGACGCCGCCCATGTGGTAGTGCGCAATGGGCGCGACCTCGACCGGCATCTTCGTGAGATCGATGTGGTTTTTGGCAAGCCGATCGATCACCGGGCCGAAGGCCGCACGCAACTCCGCTTCCCTGCAGTGCTGGAAGCTCAGATAGGCGCCGCCGTGCGGCGAGCCGCGCCCGGCTTCCACCTCCTTGACGATGGCGTAGGTGGCGAGGTCGCGGGTGATGACGTAGCGCCCCTCCTCGCTGACGCCGTAGCGCGCCGTAAACTCCTCCCCGGCGCCGTTGAGCAACCGCCCGCCGAGCTTGTAACGGAACGGGTCCCACATGATCGGGTCCATCCCGATCAGCCGGGGCGCGAGATGACCGATCGGAAAGAACTGCACGAATTCCATGTCGACGAGCGGCGCACCCGCGCGCAGCGCGAGCGCATAGCCGTCACCGCCCATGTTGACTGAGGCGCTGTTGCGCCGGTAGAGCCGGGTCAGGCCGCCGGTGGCGATGATGGTCGCCTTTGCGGCGATGGTGACCGGCGCGCCGCTCGCGACGTGCCATGCCACCGCCCCGGCCACTTCTCCGTTGGAACCGGCGCCATCGACGCGTACGAGATCGACGACCACGAGGTCTCCGGCTTTGCGGATGGCCTTGGCGCGCGTGACCACGCCACGCAGCGTCTTCGAGACCGCCGGGCCGGTGTTGAGGAAGTCGACATACACGCAGCGCGGCCGGTCATGGCCGGGGGCGAACGCCTGCGCGATGCGCCCGTTCCGGCGCGCCCAGCCGATGCCCCACTCGTCCATCTCGCGGATGCGCGCTGAAGCGTCCTCGCACAGGAGGCGTGCCAACTGCTCGTCGCACAGCCCGCGGCCGGCTGCGAGCGTGTCGTCGTAGTGGAATCTCCAGTGGTCCGGCGTCTCCTCGCCGAGCGCGACCGCCACCGTCATCTGCGCCATCACGGTGGCGCCGCCGCGGCCGATCAGGCTGCGCTCGGCAAGCAGCACGCTGCAGCCGGCACGCGCCGCCTCGATCGCCGCGTACATGCCGGCGCCGCCCGATCCGATGATCAGGACATCGGTCTCGACATGCATGGGTTCAGCGCGCGGGCTAGTCATGTTGGAAAGTATACCAGTCTTGTAGCAAGCCCCTCACGCCATCGCCGCATCGTTGCTCCCCGAGGTATGCAGTTGCGCGCCCGACGATGGACGAATCCGACAATACGCGTGATAATGACGCAGTTCAGGCACCGCAACCGGGAGCCGCTGTGACCCTGCTGTCGGCAAGCACGTTGCCTTCCGACCACCGCGATCGGGCGATCGAATGGCGCGGGCGGCTCTTGCACATCCACATTGCGCCGGCCGCGTCCGCCGGAATGCAGGAGTTGGAGCAGGCCAATCTCGTCGCCGGGCGCGGCATCGAGGGCGACCGCTATTTCCTGGGTACCGGCACTTACTCGCCCAAGCCCGATGCGCGTGAGGTCACGCTGCTCGAAATCGAGGTGTTGGAGGCGCTCGCCCGCAACGATCCGCCGCTGCAAGCCGGACCGATCAGAATTGCGCCTGGCGACCATCGGCGCAATCTGACCGTGCGCGGTGTTCCGCTCAGCCATTTGGTCGGCAAACGATTTCGTATCGGTGAGGTGGTGATCAGAGGCGGCCGGCTGAATTATCCCTGCAAATATCTCGAGAAACTGGTGGGCCTGCCGGTCTATCAGCCGCTCTTCAACCGCTCCGGGCTCAATTGCCGCATCGAGCAGGGCGGCACGATCCGGCGCGGCGACGCCATCGAATCGCTCGAGGATTGAGCGTCGGGCTGCGGCAACCGCCCCCGCATCAGGCCACTGGTTGTGCGCGGCGCTTGCGGGCAGCGAGCTTGATCGCGGCAACGATCTGCGGATAGGCACCGCAGCGGCAGAGATTTCCCGAGAGGTAGTGCCGGATCGCCTCATCGTCGGGATCGGGATCGGCGTCGAGCAGCTGGGTTGCCATCAGCACGAAGCCCGGCGTGCAGTAGCCGCATTGGAAGGCGCCGGCTTCGATAAAGGCCTCTTGCACCGGGCTGAGACTGTTGCTCTGCGGGCCCGCGATGGCTTCGACCGTGGTCACCGCTGCGCCGTCGATGAAGGCGGCGAGATAGAGGCACCCGGAGACGGCGGTGCCATTGACCAGCACCGTGCAGCAACCGCACATGCCCTGCCCGCAGCTCTCCCGCGCGCCCATCAGATTGAACTCGCGCTGCAGGACCTCGACGAGATTGTGATGCGGCTCGATCTCGGCCGCCACCCGCTCACCGTTGAGGGTGAAGCTGATGGTACGCGTCATGACGCGTCTCGGAGTGGCCGGCCGGCCTGGGCGCGCAGTGCGCGGAACACCGCCTCCGCGTTGAGCGGAAGCTCGGTGAGGCGCACCCCGCAGGCGTCCTCGATGGCGTTGGCGATGGCCGGCGACACGCAGAAGGTTGCCGTCTCGCCGACGCCTTTGGCACCAAAAGGTCCGTTCGATTGCCGCGCTTCGACGGCCTCGTTCTCCATCACCGCCGGCACGTCGAGAATGCCGGGGATCTTGTAGTCGGCAAGCGATGCGTTCGTCACCTGGCCGGCGTCGATGTGCATCTTTTCGAACATGGTGAAGCCGAGCTGCATCAGCGACGCCCCGGAAATCTGCGTCTCGACGATCCGCGGGTTCACCGGCCGGCCGCAGTCCACCACGTTGATGAGCCGAAGGATGCGCACCTGGCCGGTCTCGGTATCGACCTCGACCTCGGCGCCCGCGGCGGCGCACATCCAGAACGGGGTAACGTTCGGGGTGAGCCCGGTCGCCGGGTCGGGCGGCACGTAATCGGGCTTGTAGATGCCGGTGCCGATGATGTTGCCCGCCTGCATCCCGTATTTCTTGCGGAATAGCTCGGGCAGTGGGATGTTGCTGCCCTCGGGCTCGCCGACGTCGCGCGCCATCGCCTTGATCTTGTCGCGCGCCTCCTCCGCCGCGAGCCGCACGGCGTGCCCCATGTGGAACAGCGAGCGCGAGCCGAGCGTGCCCATGTCGTAGGGCGTCACATCGGTGTCGCGCGGCACGATCCGCACGCTCTCGGCCGCAATATTGAGCACCTCGCCCGTGATCTGCGCCATCGCGGTGTCCGAGCCCTGGCCCATATCGATGGTCCCGCAGTAGAGCGTCGTGCTGCCATCGGCGGCGATGTTGATGTTGGCCACCGATGTTGTCGGCGAGATCACCGCCTTGATCGCCATCGCCACGCCGCGGCCGCGACGTAAGGTGCCGGAGCCGCGGTCGAACGGTTTGCCCCAATTGAGCCGCTCGGCAACGCGGTCGAGCGCGGCTTCGTGCTTGGCGTTCTCGACAATCTGGCCGGTGGCGTGCGGCCGGCCTTCACGCAAAACGTTCCTGCGGCGGAATTCGACCGGATCGAGCTTGATCGCGCGCGCGATCATGTCGGTGTGGCTTTCGTAGGCCCACACCAGCTGCGGAATTCCGAATCCGCGCAGCGCGCCGGCCGGCGGCAGGTTGGTGTAAAGCGCGTAGGAATCGATCCAGACGTTCTCGATGTCGTAGGGGCCCGACGCCGTGAAGCCCGACTTCTGCGTCACGCGCGGGCCGATGTCGGCGTAGGCGCCGCCGTTCCAGTACACCTCGCATTTGCGTGCGGTGATGCGGCCGCCGCTGTCAACACCGGTCTTGATACGGAACGTGCTGGGATGCTTGGTGATGGTATAGAACTGCTCCTCCATGGTGAGCGCGATCTTGACCGGGCGCCGCGCGATCATGGACAGCGCCGTCGCCAGCGCCTCGAGCTTGATGTAGAGCTTGCCGCCGAACCCGCCGCCGAGATAAGGCACCTTGATGCGGACGCGGTTCTCCGGCCAGCCGAGCAGGCGCGCGATCTCGGTGCGCACGAACGACGGACCCTGCGCGCCGCTGTAAATCGTCACTCCGCTCTCGCTCCAGTCGGCGATCGAGGCGTATGGCTCGAGCGCCACATGCAGGCATTTCTGCGTGCGGAAAGTGTGCTCGAACACATGCGCCGCTTCGGCAAACGCTTTGTCGACGTCGCCGCGCCGCAGCTTGAAATCAAGCGCGATATTGGTGCCCTTGCGGCCCTTGAGATGCTTGAGATCTGCGAACGTGCCGGCGGGCTTGAGCTCCGCGTGCACGAGAATCGCATTGTCGGCGGCACCGAGCTCGTCGAACACCGCCGGCAGCTCCTCGTATTCGGCGACGACGAGCTGCGCCGCCTCCTCCGCGACGTGGGGATCGGCGGCGAGCACGACCGCCACCGGCTCGCCGACGTAGTGCACCTTGTCGACTGCGAGGATCGGCTGATCGTGGAATGCCGGACCGTAGTAGGGCTCGGGGATGAGCTTGCGCACGTCTTCCGACGTCACGACGCGATAGACCCCCGGTAGCGCGGCGGCAGCGCCGGTATCGATCGCCTTGATGCGACCGTGCGCAACAGTGCTGCGGAAAATCTTGCCATGCAGCATGCGGGGCAGCCGCATGGTGTGGGTATATTCGGCGCGGCCGCTGACCTTTTCCCGCGCCTCGAGCCGCGGCAGCGATCGGCCGACCTGTGGGCCGGCCACCTGCGCGCCACTCGTTCCGCCTTGCATGCTGGTCGCCATTACCGCCTCGTTCCGTTGCCGTGCGCGCCCTGATCGAGCGCCTGGCGTATGGCGCGTCGCACATGGACGCGGATGAGCTCGCGCTTGTAGACCGCAGAGCCGCGCACGTCCGACACGCATTCGGCTTCCGCGGCTGCGGCATCGGCGGCGCGCGCCAGCGTGGCGTCGTCGGCAGCCGCGCCGGCGAGGGCCGCTTCCGCATTCGCGAGCCGGACGGCCTTCTCGGTGGCGGCGCTGACCACGACGCGCGCGGACTTCATCGCGGCGCCGGCGGTTTCGAGCGCCACCGCGACGCCGAGCGCAGGCCAGTCCTCGGCCGAGCCGGTGGTCACCTTGACATAGGCGGCGCGCGTGTTGCCTTGCGCCGGAATGCGTAGCTCGACGATCAGCTCGTTCTTTGCCAGCACGGTCTCGAAATAGCCGGCGAACAAATGCTCGAGCGCGATGGTGCGCTGGCCTGTCGGACCGGCGACGGCGACCTCGGCTCCGAGTGCGATGAGTATCGGCGGCAGATCCATGTGCGGGTCGCCATGCGCAAGATTGCCGCCGACGGTCGCCACGTTGCGCACGCGGATATTGGAAAGCCGCCGCATGGCGCGCGGGATCACGGGCGCGGCGCGCGCGACCTCGGCCGAGCGCTCGACTTCCGCCAGCGGTGTCATGGCGCCGATGGCGAGCGCGCCCTTGGCCGCCGTGGCAATGCGCCCAAGTTGCGGAGCGAGCTTGCGCAGGCTCACGAGCCGGGTCGGGCGGAACACGCCGGCCTTCATCATCAGCATCAGTGCAGTGCCGCCCGCGATCGGCCGCACCGTCGGATCGTCGGGTTCGAGCAGCGTAATCGCTTCCTTCAGCGAGGCAGGCTCAACCAGTTCGAACGGGGTCATGTCGCAGTCTCGGATTTCGAATTGGCAAAGGCGGCACGCATGCGCTCGGCAAACACCCGTTCCATCTCCTTGGCTTTGGCACGCAGCACCGGCTGGCCGAGACTCCCGAGCTTGCCCGTCAATGCCGCATCGACCTCGTAGCTCACCTTGGTTCCCCCATTTTCCTCCTCGAGCCGGGTCACTGAGCGTGCGGTGAGCCGCCCGACGATCCCAAGCGGCGTCCCCTCGATCTTGGCTTCGATTTCGCGCGGCGGATCGGCGCGCACCACCTCGACTGCGACGTTGAACTTGAACTTGAGGTACGCGACCTTGGTGTCCAGCACCGCGGTGTAGTGGTTGGGATCGATCTCGCTCAGATCTCGCACGCCATCTACGCAGGCGGCGAAGAAGCGCGCCTCGCGCACTTTTGTAAACACGGCCTCGCGCGGGGCGTCGATCGACAGGTTGCCGGCAAATTTCATGGGCTACTCGGCGCGCAAGCGATTTCTATTGGCGTGGTGCTTGCGCCTGTTCAATGGAGCCGCTCGATCGCGCTGAACCGGTCCGGCCCGTGCCAAACAGGCGCACACCACGTCGAGACGGCGATTGCCGCTCGCGCCGCCGGTCTTCAGCTCTGGCGAACATTCGTGCACGCGAACCGACGAGCCTCGGCAACGCGGCCCGAGGCGGGACCAGAGGCAGGGGGCGGGCCGCTTCGGGATAGTCGCGCATCGATGCGATGAGGTCAAAACCAGCAGATTCACGCTGGGCGCGCCGTAGGCATGCTGACGCCCGCGGCCCGGGCTGGCGCGTTTCGGTAGCATTTTACCTCAATACCCGGGCCCCAGACAGGCGCGCCGCGTTCTCGCCGCGCACCGCACGACGATGATGCCTGCGTCAAGAGATCCGCCTCGTGCGGACTTCCAGCATGCGCGTCGGCAGCGCGACCGTCGTCGGACCGAAGCGGTCGTGTTGATGCGACTCTTTCGCGGATGACCGACCGCATCGTGAGACTGAGTAATGGACGCCCCGGGCTCCACCGTTTTCCTGCGTCGACCGCCCGGGCCGGCCGCTCTCGGGTCCGTTGGCACGGCGCGATTGCTCGTTCGGCGGGGATTATCGGACTTTTGATTGTGTGACTTGGCTGGCGGCTCTTGCCGCTGTAGTCACATGCGCCTGTAATCGCGCCGCCCGACCGAACCAGCGGAAAAGGTCATGTCCTCGTCCTTGCTCATGACTCGGCGCTTCGCGCCCCTGTTCTGGACCCAGTTCTTCTCGGCGTTCAGCGATAATTTTCTGAAGAACTCGCTGGTTTTCCTGGTGCTGTTTCATGTCGGAGGCCCCGACGCCGAAGCATTGATCACGCTCGCGGCCGCGGTGTTCATTGCGCCCTACTTCTTCCTCTCTGCGCTCGGAGGCGAGCTCGCGGATCGTTACGACAAGGCGATCGTCGCGCGGCGGCTCAAATTCGCGGAGATTGGGATCGCCTTCATCGCGGTCGCCGGTTTTGCGCTCTATTCGGTGCCGCTGCTGTTCGTCGCGCTGTTCTTGTTTGGCGTGATCGCTTCGTTATTCGGCCCCATCAAGTACGGAATCCTGCCCGACCATCTGGCCCGCTCGGAGCTTCCCGCCGGCAACGCACTGGTCGAAGGCGCGACGTTCATCGCGATCCTGCTCGGCACGATCGTGGGCGGAATCGCCGCCACGCACGGAGGCCCCAGCCATTTCGCCTTCCTGATGATCGTGTTCTCGCTGCTGTGCTGGGGCGCGAGCCTGCTCATTCCGCGCACGGGCGAAGCAGCCCCCGACCTCGTGGTGCAAAAGAACATCCTGGCCTCGACCGTCGGATTGCTCAACTTTCTGCGCGAGGATCCGCGACTGTGGTGGGGCGCACTGGTGACGAGCTGGTTCTGGTTGGTCGGCGCGGTCGCGCTCTCGCTGATGCCGCCGCTGGTCAAGAACGTGCTCGGTGGCAGCGAGGACGTGGTCACCACTTGCCTCGCGATCTTCTCGGTCTCGATCGCGATCGGCTCCGGACTTGCGGCTTGGCTGGCGGCCGGGCGCATCATCCTGCTGCCGACCCTCATCGGCGCGGTGCTGCTTGGCGTGTTCGCGGTCGATCTCGGCTGGTCCACCCTCGGCGCGCGACCGGTTCCCGGCCTCGACAGCTATCTCGCGATCTTCGTCTCCTGGCGCGGGCTGCGCTTTGCGCTCGATCTCGCCGGGCTCGCAATTGCCGGCGGCCTGTTCATCGTGCCGACCTTTGCGGCGGTCCAGGCCTGGGCCGGCGCCGACCGCCGCGCGCGCGTGGTGGCGGCGGTCAACGTCCTCAACGCCGCTTGCATGGCGGCGAGCACGGTGCTCGTGGCGCTGCTGCAGACCGCGGGCATGACCACCTCGCATCTGTTTCTGCTGCTTGGCGCGGCGAGCTTTGTGGTTGCGCTGATCATCGGCCGCACCATGCCGTCGAGCGCGCTCAGCGACGCGCTCTCGATCATCTATCGCGCTCTGTTCCGGATCCAGGTGATCGGCATCGACAATCTCACCAAGGCCGGACCCAACCTCATCATCGCGCTCAACCACGTGAGCTTCCTCGACGCTGGGCTGGCATTGTCGTTGCGCGACCGCAAGCCGGTCTTCGCGATCGACGTCGGCATCGCCAAACGCTGGTGGGTGCGGCCGTTCGTCAAGCTGACCAATGCGGTGCCGCTCGATCCATTGAAGCCGATGGCGCTGCGCTCGTTGATCGAGGCGGTGAAGGCCGGCAACGCCCTCATCATCTTCCCGGAAGGACGCATCACGGTCACCGGCAGCCTGATGAAGGTTTACGACGGCGCCGCCATGATTGCGGACAAGGCCAATGCCGAGATCGTGCCGGTGCGTATCGAGGGCCTGGAGCAGACGCCGTTCAGCCGTTTGTCCAGGAGCCAGGTGCGCCGGCGGTGGTTTCCGAAGGTGAAGGTGACCATTCTCGAGCCGGTAAGGCTTGCGGTCGATCCCGATCTCAAGGGCCGCAAGCGGCGCCTGGCAGCCGGCGCGGCGCTGTACCGCATCATGTCGGACCTCGTGTTCCGCACCACCTCGACCGACCGCACCGTGGTCGAAGCCGTGATCCACGCCGCGGCCACCCACGGCCGCGACCGGGTCGCGATCGAGGATCCCGTGAGCGGCGCGCTCAGCTACAAGCGGCTGCTCGCCGGCGCCGCCATCCTCGGCGCCAAGCTCATGCCGATGGCCGCGCCGGGACGCGCGATCGGCGTCATGCTGCCGAACGCGAACGGCGCGGTCGTGACGGTGCTCGGCCTGATGACCGCCGGGCGGGTGCCGGCCATGATCAACTTTACCGCGGGCGCGGCGAACATCCTCGCCGCGTGCAAGGCGGCGCAGGTGGACATCATCCTCAGCTCGCGCGCCTTCATCGAGAAGGGCAGGCTCGGCAACCTGGTCGCAGCGATCGAGAAGGAGGTCAAGATCGTCTTTCTCGAGGACGTTCGCGCCACCATCACCGCGGGCGACAAGCTGCGCGGCCTCGTCAACGCCAACAAGCCGCTCCTTGAGCGCAAGCCCGACGACTGGGCCGCAATTTTGTTCACCTCGGGGTCGGAAGGGGTGCCGAAGGGCGTCGTGCTCTCTCACCGCAACATGCTGGCGAATGCCGCGCAGGCTGCCGCGCGCATCGATTTCACCCGCGAGGACACGGTTTTCAATGTCCTGCCGGTATTCCATTCGTTCGGGCTTACGGTCGGCGTGATCCTGCCGCTCGTGTTCGGGGTGCGCATCTATCTCTATCCGTCGCCGCTGCATTACCGGACCGTCGCGGAGCTCATCTATGGCGTGAACGCGACCATCATGTTCGGCACCGACACGTTTCTCGCCGGCTACGCGCGGGTGGCGCACGCCTATGACTTCCGCTCCCTGCGCTACATCCTTGCGGGCGCCGAGCCGGTCAAGGAATCGACCCGCCGCACCTACATGGAAAAGTTCGGCCTGCGCATCCTCGAGGGCTACGGCGTCACCGAGACTGCCCCCGCGCTCGCCTTGAACACTCCGATGTTCAACAAGTTCGGCACCGTCGGCCGTCTCCTGCCGGGCATGGAGGCGCGGCTCGAGAAGGTCGAGGGCGTCGACGACGGCGGCCGCCTCTATGTGCGCGGGCCGAACGTGATGCTCGGCTACCTGCGGGTCGAAAACCCGGGCGTGCTGGAGCCGCCGGCCGAGGGCTGGCATGACACCGGCGACATCGTCGCAATCGACGAGCAGGGGTTCATCACGATCAAGGGCCGCGCCCGGCGGTTCGCCAAGATCGGCGGCGAGATGATCTCGCTCGCGGCGGTCGAGGCGCTGGCGTCCGAGCTGTGGCCGAACGCGCCGGTGGCCGTGGTTGCCGTGCCTGATCTGCGCAAGGGCGAGCGGCTCATTCTCGTTATTCAGCAGAAAGGCGCAACGCGCGCCGATCTCCAGGCTTTCGCCAAAGCCAGGCACGCCTCCGAACTGATGATGCCATCGGAGGTCTGGATCGTCGACAAGCTCCCCCTGCTGGGCTCCGGCAAGGTCGACACCATCGCCGCGGCGAAGCTCGTGCAGGAGCGCCTCGCCGCCAAGCCCGACGCCATGGCGCGTGCCACCGGATGACGAGCAGCGCGCAGGCATTGCCGCCGCTGGCAGCGCCCCTGCGGCAGATCATCGAGGCCGAGTATCCGCGGTTTAGCGCCGGCGAGATGGCGCGGCGCCGCGCCGCCGTGGAGGCCGCGCTCGCCGCGGCGGAATGCGACCATCTCGTATTCTACGGCGCCAACCGCGCCGGCTCCGCGGTGCAATGGCTCACGCAATGGCCAGCGACCGTCGAGGCGATCGGCGTGCTCACGCCGCGCGAGCGCGATGCGCTGTTCGTGCAATGGATCAATCATGCACCGCTCGCGCGCCGGCTCGCGGAGGAGGCCGAGGTGGCCTGGGGCGGCGAATCCTCCATCCGCGCCGTCATCGCGACGCTGGAGAAGCGTGGTGCGCGCGCCGACCGTGTCGGCGTCATCGGCGCCCTCCCGTTCGAGCAGCACGCGGCGCTCGCGGCGCGTTTCGGGGCAATCGTCAATCTCAATCGCACCTACGTGCGGCTGCGCCGCATCAAGTCGGCGGAAGAGATCGATTGGCTGCGCATCGGCGCCTGGCTGAGCGATCGCGGCATGGCGGGACTGCGCGACGGGCTGAAAACCGGACTGAACGAGCGTGCGCTCGGCGACCTGATCGAGCGCGCCTATATGCGTGAAGGCGGCACCAATGTCATTCATTTCATCGG
>DATBKV010000163.1:0-20059 GCA_036555745.1 Xanthobacteraceae bacterium
CAGCCCCAGCTCTTCCGCAAAGGCGCAATGCGCTACGACGACAGCCCCGTTCACGAAGGCTACGAGCTGTCGACGCCGCGCACGCTCGGACGACTGCGAAACGCCATCTGGCAGTTTCCGTTTCGCAACCTCGAGGAGGTCATCAGCAAGATGAACCGCTACTCCTCGCTCGGCGCGCGCAAACTTGCGGAAAGGCGCGTGTCGATGGCGGGCGCGCTCGGACATGGAATCTGGGCCTTCATCAAGCACTACTTGTTCAAGCGCGGTTACCGCGACGGCTGGGCCGGGTTCGTGATTGCGCTGGGAAATTTCGAAGGCACGTTTTACCGGTATGCCAAGCGCTATGAGGAGATGAGCGCCTGGTCGCCGCCCACGACGACGCCGCTGCGCCGCCCGGCGGCCGCTCCCGCAAGCCCGTCGCATCCGGGCGCGCCGCCGACCGAGAGTGGATAGCCTGCGCGCCTCGCGCCCGCGAGAATGCTCGACGCCAGCCGGGTAGCTCATCGCGCGCGCAGGCGCCGGCGCAGCGCGCGCGAGGCGTTGCGCGCGATCCGGAACGGCAGACCGAGGTAGTATTTGCGCACGATCTCCCAGCGCTCGCGCAGGCCGATGGCGGCCGGCGCAGCGCGCGGAATATACCAGCCGTTGTTTTCGACCCGGCGTACCAGTCGGTAGCCGGCAGCTTGCAGGAATCGGTGCTTTTTGAGACTGCCGACGTGATCCTCGAGCAGGATCAGGCGCGGTCGCCAGCGCGCGAAATCGAAGCCGCCGAGCACCTCAAGCTCGTGGCCCTCGACATCGACCGAAAGCAGATCGAATTCGGCCGGAGCTCGCGCTTCGCGCAAGATGTCGTCGAGCAGGCACACCGGAACCTCGATGCTGCGAGCCGCCCGGGCGCCGGGCGCCATGCGCTCGCTGTCGAGGGCGGAAAGCGCGCCGGCAAGATGCAGGCGCATGCGGCGGCCGGCGTTCTCCGGCGAAGAGCACGCAACCGCAAACACCTTGGCCGAGCGCATGCGCCGCAGCTCGTCGGCAAGCTCTGGCTGCGGCTCGATCAGCACGCCGGTCCAGCCGAGCCGCTCGAGATGCCAGGTCTGCGACTCCTGGCGCGGGCGGTTGGCCCCGACCTCGACGAAAAAGCCCGACGACGCGCCGCCGAAGAATTCCCGCACCAGCTCTTGCTCGCGTCCCTCCGGCCAGCGCCTGCCCACGACCTTTCTCCGCGCCCTGCGGCGCGCTAGCCCGAGCGGCGCGCGCGCGATTGACGCACGATCTTGCTCGTGCTGAAGCCCGGAACAAGATCGACGAGAATCACTTCGCCGCCGTCGTGCTCGACCAACTCGCGGCCCACCACCTCCTCGCGCCGGTAGTCGCCGCCCTTGACCAGCACCTTGGGACGCACGCGGCGGATCAGCTCGATCGGCGTGTCCTGATCGAAGACGACGACAAGGTCGACCGCCTCGAGCGCGGCCAGCACCTCGGCTCGCGCGTGCACACTCTGCATCGGCCGCCCCTCGCCCTTCAGGCGTGTCACCGAGGCATCGCCGTTGAGGCCGACGACGAGGCGGTCACAGGCGGCGCGCGCCTCCGACAACAGCTTGATATGGCCGGGATGCAGCAGATCAAAGCACCCATTGGTGAACCCGATGCGCAGGTCGCGCCATTCGGCGAGCCGCTCGTCGAGCACGGACCAGTCGAAGACGATCTTCTCCTCGGCAGCGAGCGTGGCGGCTGGAAGTATGCGCGAGCGCAACTCCGCCGCCGATACCGTCGCGGTCCCGCGCTTGCCGACCACCACGGCCGCCGCGGCATTGGCAGCGCGCACGGCCGGCTCGTAGTCGGCCTTGGCCGCGAGCATCACCGCGAGCGTGGCGACCACGGTATCGCCCGCGCCCGACGCATCCTTGACCTTGACCGGATAGGCCGGGACGTGGACCGGCGCGCCGCTTGCCGGGACCAGCATCAGCCCGCCGGCGCCGAGCGAGACCACGACCGCCGCGCTGCTCACCAGCCGGTTCAACTCGGATGCGGCCGCGATCACGTCCTCGTCGCAATCGGCGCGCCGGCGGGTCGCTTCCGCCAGTTCCTTCCGGTTCGGCTTGATCACGGTTGCGCCGCGATAGATCGCGTAATCGACTGCCTTGGGATCGACGATGACCGGTATCGCCGCGGTCCTGGCGGCATCGATGACTTGCCGGATGAGCCGCGGCGTCAGCGCGCCCTTGGCATAATCGGAGAGGACCACGCATCCGGCCCGCGGCAACGCCGCCAGCGCGCGATCGATCAGGATCTTCTCGCTACGGGCATTGAGCGCTTCCGCCAACTCCCAGTCTGCGCGCAGCAAATGCGTCGAATGGTGCTCGGAGACAAAGCGAACCTTGCGGGTGGTCGGGCGCGCGGGATCGACCACGAGATGGGGCTCGATCAGTGGTTCGGCGGCGAGCGCCCGCATCAGCGTGCGGCTCGCCTCGTCCTCGCCGACGATACCGAGAAAGATGCAGCGCGCGCCGAGCGCGGCGACGTTGCGCGCCACGTTGCCGGCGCCGCCGACGGAAAGATCGTTGCGCGTCACCGCCAGGATCGGGGCCGGTGCCTCGGGCGAGATGCGCGAGACCTCGCCGTAGATGAAATCGTCCAGCATCAGGTCGCCGACGCAGATGATGGTCTGCTCGGAGATCAGCTTGAGCGATTCCTCGATGTTGAACATGGCGTTAGCGCTGCATTATCGCCGACATCCGCTTCACCGGTAAGGGTCGGGCTGGTTGAGGAACGACTTGACGTATCGGCCGACCCCCTCCTCGAGCGAGGTGAAGCCGGCGTTGTAGCCCGCCCGGCGGAGATTTTCGACCTTGGCTTGCGTGAAATATTGATATTGGTCGCGGATCTCCGGCGGCATGTCGACGTATTCGATCTCGGGCGCGCGGCCGAGCGCGCCAAAAAGCGCCGCGATCAGATCGCGAAAGCTGCGCGCATTGCCGGTGCCGACGTTGAAGATGCCCGATACCGAGGGCATGTCGAGCAACCAGCGCACGACCGCGATCGCATCGTCGACGTAGATGAAGTCGCGCTTCTGCTCGCCGTCGGCGATGCCGTCGCGGTGGGATTTGAAGAGGCGCACCGACTTGCCGCCCTTCGCCGTACCGAAACGCTTCGCGATCAGGCTCGCCATCTCGCCCTTGTGGTACTCGTTCGGGCCGAACACGTTGAAGAATTTCAGCCCCACCCATTGCGGCGGCATGTTCGCGCGCTTGGCGAAACGATCGACGAGCGCGAGATCGAACAGGTGCTTGCTGAAGCCGTAGAGGTTCATCGGCCTCAGCCGCTGCAGCGACGCGGGTGACCAGTCGTCATCGAAGCCCTGCGCGCCGTCGCCGTAGGTCGCGGCGGAGGAGGCGTAGATCAGGGGCGTGCGCGTCGCCGTGCACCAGTCCAAAAGCTTCAGGGAAAGCCGGAAATTGGTGGCAAGGACGAGGTCGCCATCGGTTGCGGTGGTGTCGGAAATGGCGCCGAGATGGATGACCGCATCGAGCTTGCGGTTGTCGAGCCAGTCCATCAGCTCGGCGGGGGGCACCACGTCAAGCAGCCGGCGCTTAGCAAGATTGCGCCATTTATCCCCATCACCGAGAACGTCGTTGACCACGATGTCGGTGCGCCCGGCCTCATTGAGGCTGGCGACCAGATTGGACCCGATGAAACCGGCCCCGCCGGTGACCAACAGCATTCGCACCCGCCCCGCCTGCCCATCCTTCTTTGCCCAAGGGCGCATCCACCCGCAACATGGGATGCCCCTCCTTCGAACGCGCCGGCCCGAGCTGCGGCGCGCGTGCCGGCCAGGCCAGCCGCGGCGCCTTAACGCTCTTTCGGCTCCGGATCGAGTCCCCGGCATAGAACGCACCCGGCCCGTTCGTGGGCGTAGGCCGCGCCGACGCGCCCCATTATAAGGGTGCGAGCGCAACTTGCGGCGACCCCATGGATGAATCGCCAATCCTGATAATACCTTACATGTGGATCGGCGACTTCGTGCGCTGTCACACAGTGGTCCGGCTGCTTAAACAGCAGTTTCCAGGCCGGCCGGTCGACGTGCTGACCACCTCCATGGTGGCGCCGCTCCTCGATTACATGCCGGGCGTGCGCAAAGGCATCGTGGTGGACTTGCCACGGACCCGCCTTGCCCTCGTCCGGCAGCGCGCGCTGAGCCGCCGGCTGCGGGCGGAAGGCTACGGGCAGGCACTCATCATGCCGCGGACGTGGAAAGCCGCGCTGGCGCCTTGGCTCGCCGGAATTCCCCGGCGCACCGGGTTCATCGGCGAGGCCCGCATTGGCCTGATCAACGATCTGCGGTTCGGCGAGCGCCGGCTCCCGCGCATGGTCGACCGCTGTGCGATGCTGGCACTGCCCACGAACGTCAGCGCGCCGGCCGCGTGGCCTCTGCCGCAGCTCGAGGTATCGCCGGGCGAGATCGCCGAGTGGCGCCGGCGGCTCGGGCTCGCGCCCGATGGCCGCGCGGTGATCGCGCTCGCGCCGGGGGCCGTCGGCCCCTCTAAGCGCTGGCCGGCGCAACGCTATGGCGATCTGGCGCAACGCCTTGCCGCGGAGGGCAATTGGATCTGGGTCATCGGCGGGCCCGGCGAGAAGCAGCTGGCGGCAGAGATCGCGCGTCCAGGCGCCGGCGACATCCGCGACCTGACGGGAGCGGACCTGCGCAATGCGATCCTCGCGCTCGCCGCCGCCGATGCCGCGGTGTCCAACGATTCCGGTCTGCTGCACGTGGCGGCCGCGCTCGGCACGCCGGCGATAGGAATTTTCGGCCCGACCAGCCCGTGGCATTGGGCTCCGCTCAACCCGATTGCCGCGGTGATCGAGGCGGCCGACGCGCCCGCCTGCCGGCCTTGCCACAAGCCCGTGTGCCGCCTTGGGCATCATCTGTGCATGCGCCAGATCGAAGTTGAGCAGGTTGCCTTCGCGATTCACCGCACCCTTGCCGGCACACGGGCCCGTTCCGCCAACTGAGACTGCGCCCGACGCGAGCGCGTGATTGCGCAGGGCGGATGTTCGGAAAGATCACACGCAAACAAGCTCGCGCGAAATGGTGACTTCGAGCCTGTCATCCGCGCCACACATGTCTTTCGAGCGCGGCGAGCACCTCGGCGACCGAGGGCGGCCTGTCCCTGCCGCCGATGACGGCGATCGGGCCCTGCCCCACCGGCCCGGTCAGGCCTGGCTCGCTGCCGACGAAGATGCCGGCCAGCGGCACGCCGAGCGCCGCCGCCAGATGCAGCAAACCGGTATCCACGCCGACGACGAAAGCGGCCCCGCCGATCAGGCGCGCCATGCGGTCGAGGGGCTGCCGGTCCGGCACTTCGGCATTGGGCAATGCCGCCGCAATGCGCCGGCTGCGCGCGTGCTCCGCCTTCGTCCCCCATGGCAGCACGAGCCCGGCGCCACGTGCGGCCAGGGCATGGCCGAGCGCGACCCATGAGGTCTCCGGCCAGTCCTTCTCGGGTCGTGCCGTGGCGTGCAGCAGAATCGCATAGGGAGGCCGGCCAGCGTCAGGCGCGCCCCGCGGGAGCCCGAAATCGACCGGACCAGCGGGGGTATAGCCGAGCGCATAGCCGGTCAGAATGCGATTGCGCGCGACGGCGTGAAGCGCGCGCGCCACGCCGTGCTGCACGTCGTAGAACCAGGCGGCCGGCCGCTCGCGCACGCTGCCGGCGTCATAGCCGTGGCGGGCGCCGCGCGCGAGACCGGCGATCAGCGCCGAGCGCACTAGGCCCTGCGTATCGACCACGGCGTCGTAAGCGCGCACGCGCACGGCGCGGCTGAAGTCTGCGATCTCCCGCCAGGTCGAGGGCGCGAGCGGCCGCCGCCGCCAGCGGCGCGCGGCCACCGGGATGACGCCGGACAGCGCCGGATGCAGCCGAGCGAGCGGCGCGAACGCCTCCTCCACCACCCAGAAGAAGCGGGCGTCGGGTCGCCGTTGCCGCGCCTCGTTGAGCGCCGGCATGTGATGGATCACGTCGCCGAGCGAGGAGGTCTTGATGAACAGGATGTCGGACATGGGCCAGTGTCCCGGCGCTCTTACACGGCCCCGCGCCGCCTTGTCATCCGGGGCGAACGCGTGCATTCACGCGGGCGCGGAGTTTTCATCCCGGGTGCAGCAGCGATGGCAGTCGACCCGAGCCGATCCACGCCATGACGGTCTTGGTCACCGGCGGCGCCGGTTATATCGGCAGCCACATGGTGCATGCGCTGCTCGACGCCGGCGAGCGGGTGGTCGTGCTCGACGATCTTTCCACCGGGTTCGATTGGGCGGCACCGCCGGGCGCGACCTTCGCGATCGGCGATTGCGGTGATCGTTCGCGCCTGACGGGCCTGATTGCCGAGCACGAGATCGACGCCGTCGTCCATTTCGCCGCCTCGATTGTCGTGCCGGATTCGGTTCGCGATCCGCTCAACTACTATCGCAACAACACCGTCAATTCCCACGCATTGATCGAGACCGCCGTCGGGCAAGGGATACGCCACTTCATCTTCTCCTCGAGTGCGGCGGTCTACGGCAATGCAACGCGCATCCCCGTGCGCGAGGACGATCCCACGGTGCCGAGCTCGCCTTACGGCTCTTCGAAGCTGATGACCGAGATCATGCTGCGCGATGCCAGCGCCGCGCACCCGTTACGGCACGCGATTCTACGCTACTTCAACGTCGCCGGCGCCGACCCGCTCGGCCGTGCCGGCCAGTCGACGCGCGGCGCCACCCACCTGATCAAGGTCGCGATCGAAACCGCGCTCGGCTTGCGGCCGGCACTCAAGGTATTCGGTACCGACTACCAGACCCCCGACGGCACCTGCATCCGGGACTATATCCACGTCTCCGATCTCATCGCCGCGCACTGCGCCGCGCTCGCCTATCTGCGCGCCGGCGGCGCCTCGACCACGCTCAATTGCGGCTACGGCCGCGGCTTTTCCGTGCTCGAAGTGATCGAGAGCGTCAAGCGCGTCTGCGGCGTCGATTTCAAGGTCGCGCCCGCCGGCCGCCGCGCCGGCGATCCGGCTGCGCTCGTCGCCGCCTGCGAGCGCATTCGCGCCACGCTCGACTGGCAACCACGTTTTAACGATTTGCAAACCATCATCAGCGATGCGCTGGCATGGGAGCGCAAGCTCTCGGAACGCGCCGACGCGCATCGCAAGGCCGCCGATTCCGCTTGAAAACGCCCTCGGCCTGGGCAAGAACGGCTCGCTGCAGTGCAGCGGCCCTCGCCGCGCAGCGCAACGGGAGGTGCATGCTCCAGGCGTATTTTCAGCGGCTGTTTGCCGATCCCAACAGCACGGCCGCACTGGTCCGACGCCTGCTGGTGGAACAGGCCGCCGGCCTGTGGCGGCGCTATGTGCTGGCCTTCGGCCTGATGGGGATCGCGGCGGGGAGCACCGCGCTCGGCGCCTATCTCGTCGGCGACGTCATCAATCAGGCCTATGTGCACAAGAACCTGCCCGGCATCGTCATTCTCGCCCTGGTCACCGCCGTGATCTTCATGGTCAAGGCGATGGCCACCTATGGCGGGGCGCTCACCCTGGCGCGTATCGGCAACCGGATCGTCGCCGACAACCAGCGCCGGATGTTCGCGCAACTGCTGCAACAGAATATCGGCTTCTTCGCGGACCGCCACAGTTCCGAATTCATGGCGCGGCTGACCACGGGGGCCGCCGCCGCAAGCCAGGTGCTCAATCTGCTCATCACCTCGATCGGGCGCGATCTGCTCTCGCTGATCGGGCTCGCGACCGTCATGGCAGTACAGGATCCCGTCATGTCGCTGCTCAGCGTCGTGGTGGTGCCGCCGGCGATGTTGATCCTGCGCAAGATGGTCCGGCGCATCAAAACGATCGCGCATCATCAGTTCACCGGCAGCACGCGTGTGCTCGAAACCCTGCAGGAGACGGTGCAAGGCGTCCGCATCCTGAAGGCGTTCACGCTGGAAGACGCCATGCGCATGCGCTTCGACGGGCACGTCGCCGAGTTGGAGCAGGAATCCAACAAATGGGCGCGCGTCGCCTATCGCTCCGGCCCGCTGATGGAGGCGCTCGGCGGGTTCGCCATCGCCGGTGCCCTCATCTACGGCGGCTTCCGCGTGATCGACACCGGGGCCACGCCCGGCCAATTCTTCTCGTTTCTCGCCGCCTTCATGCTGGCCTACGAGCCGGCGAAACGGCTCGCCCGCCTCAATATCGACCTCAACAGCGGGCTGGTCGGCGTCCGCATCCTCTTCGACATCATCGATCATCCGCCGAGCGAAGCGCCCGACGAGCACAAGCCGCCGCTGCGGCTCTCTGCGGCGCGCGTCGAATTCACCGACGTGCAGTTCTCCTATCGCCCGCACGAGCGCGTGATCAGGAGCCTCTCCTTCGTCGCCGAGCCGGGCAAGGTCACTGCGCTGGTCGGCCCCTCCGGCGGCGGCAAATCGACCATCCTCAACCTGATCCTGCGCTTCTACGAGGTCGACGGCGGGATCATCGCCATCGACGGGCAGAACATTGCGACGGTGTCGCGCCGCTCCCTGCGCGGCCAGGTCGCCTATGTCGGCCAGGACGTTTTCCTGTTTCGCGGCTCGGTGCGCGAAAACATCGCGCTCGGCCGTCCCGGCGCCAGCGAGGAGGAGATCGTGGCTGCGGCCAAGGCGGCCTATGCGCACGACTTCATCACGGCCTTTCCGCGCGGATACGACACCCCGGTCGGCGAGCACGGCCTGCAGCTCGCCGGCGGAGAGCGTCAGCGCATCTCGGTGGCGCGCGCGCTGCTCAAGGATGCGCCCATCATTCTGCTCGACGAGGCCACGGCTTCGCTCGATTCCGAATCCGAGCGGCAAGTGCAGGGCGCGATCGAGCACCTCTGTCACGGCCGCACCACGATCGTGATCGCGCACCGCCTGCACACCGTGGTCGACGCGCACCGCATCTTCGTCATCGAGGACGGAATGGTCACCGAATCGGGCCGTCACGACGAGCTGTTGCGCAGGAACGGGCGCTACGCCTCGTTCTACCGCCTGCAGCTGCGCGACCAGGAGCGCGCCCCGCCCATCGCCATCGCATCTTCCGCCTGAACCTTCGACAAACGAAAGACAGATCATGAGCGTCGACGTCTCCACACGCGCCGAGCAAAGCTACGTCATCACGCCGCCAAAGCAGGCGGTGATCGCGGTGGCCGGAACCGACAAGGTATTTCCGGTGCGGCGCGTCTGGTGCGTGGGCCGCAACTACGAGGAGCACATCCGCGAGATGGGCCACGACGTGCGCGACCCGCCGTTCTTCTTCGCCAAGCCCGCCGACGCGGTCGTCGGCGACGGCGCGAGCGTGCCCTACCCTCCGCTCACCAAGGACATGCACCACGAGGTCGAGCTGGTGGTGGCGCTCAAATCGGGCGGCCGCAACATCAAGCTCGAGCGCGCGCTCGATTGCATCTGGGGCTACGGCGTCGGCATCGATCTCACTCGCCGCGACCTGCAGATCGCCTCGCGCGACATGAAGCGGCCGTGGGAGATCGGCAAGGCGTTCGATGCCTCGGCGCCCTGCGGAGCGCTGCAGCCCGCGAGCAAGGTCGGCCATCCGAGCAAGGGCCGCGTCACGCTCAAGGTCAACGGCAAGATGCGCCAGGACGGCGATCTCGCGCAGATGATCTGGAAGGTGCCGGAGGTCATCGTCAAGCTCTCGGAAATGGTCGAGCTCGCCGCCGGCGACATCATCATGACCGGGACGCCGTCGGGCGTGGCGGCGACGGTCGCGGGCGACAAGATCGAATGCGAGATCGAAGGCGTGGGCCGCCTGACCGTGACGATCGGACCGCTGGCCAAATAGCGCATGCGGGAACGCGCGAGCACGGCGGACTTCGGAACTCGCTTTCCGTCATCCGCCGTCAGCCGCGCGGTTATTTGGCGAGGCCTTCAGCCTTCAGCGCTTCCTGGACCTTCGGCCGGGCGCCCACGCGCTCCACATAGGCTTTCAGATTCGGCCATTTGCCGAGATCCACATCGATGCGGCCGGTCCAGCGCAGCACCGTGTAGAGGTAGGCGTCGGCGACGGTGAACTTGTCGCCCATGAGGTACTGCTTGCCGGCGAGCTGCTTGTCGAGCCAGTCGAAACGCTTGCCCAGGTTCTCCTTGGAGATGGCCTTGTAGGCGTCGGGCGTGGTGGGCCGGAAGATCGGACCGAAGCTCTTGTGCAACTCCGAGGTGATGAAGTTGAGCCATTCCTGCACGCGATAGCGCTCGGGCTTGCGGGCGGCCGGTACCAGCCCGGAGGACGGGTTCTGGTCAGCGATCCATTGCACGATCACCGGCCCCTCGGTCAGCCGCTCGCCGTTGTCGAATTCCAGCACCGGTACCTGGCCCTTGCCGTTGATCGTCCAGTAGTCGACGCCGGACTTGGTCTTCTTCTCCTGATTGTTCACCTGCTCGAGGTCGAATTTCATGCCGGCCTCACGCATCACGATGTGGGGCGAGAGCGAGCAGGCGCCGGGCGCAAAGTAAAGCTTCATCGCTACCTCCTTCAGACCGCCGGCCATGCCGGCGGGCCGGACCATGCCGCGCGGCGCGCCAGCGCGCAAGGCGCGCATGCGAGGCCTCACATGCCCAGATAGGCCTGGCGTACGCGGTCGTCGGCGAGGAGTTGCTCGCCCGCGCCGGACAGCGTGATCCGCCCGTTCTCCAGCACGTAGGCGCGCACGGCGAGCCTGAGCGACACCGCCACGTTCTGCTCGACCAGCAGGCACGTGAGGCCCTCGCGGTTGAGGTCGCGGATCGTGCGCAGCAGCTGCTGCACGATCGCCGGGGCCAAGCCCAACGACGGCTCGTCGAACATGACGAGCTCGGGTGCGCCCATGAGGCAGCGCCCGATCGCCAGCATCTGCTGCTCGCCGCCGGACAAGGTGCCCGCGGCCTGGCCCGCGCGCTCGGCCAGCACCGGAAACAGCGCGAGTATCCGTTCCAGGTTGCGAGTGCGGCTTGCCCGCGCGCGTGGCAGCATGGCGCCGATCTCGAGATTCTCCGCCACCGACAGGGTCGGAAACACCTGCCGTCCCTCCGCCACCTGGCCGATGCCGAGATTGCAGACGCGGTGGCTGTCCCAGCCGGCGATGTCGACGCCGCGGAAGGCGATGCGCCCGCGCGCGGGCCGGTGCATGCCGGCAATGGTGCGGATCAGCGAGGTCTTGCCGGCGCCGTTCGCCCCCACGATGGCGACGATGGCGCCCTCCGCGATCTCGAGCGACACGCCGTCGAGCGCCTGGGCGTCGCCGTGAAACACGTCGAGATGCTCGACCTGCAGCATCAGTCGACCGCCTCGGCGCCGAGATAGGAGTGCACGACGACGGGCTCGCGGACGACCGCCGCCGGCGCCCCTTGCGCGATGGCGGCGCCGTGGTGCAGCACCAGCACCTGCGCCGCGAGCGCCATGACCGCCCGCATGACGTGCTCGATCAGGAGGATCGTCATGCCGGTGTCGCGATTGAGCTCCCTGAGGATCGCCACCATGCGGTCGGTCTCCGCCGGCCGCAGCCCCGCCATCACTTCGTCGAGCAGCAGGAGCTGGGGCTCGGTGGCGAGCGCGCGCGCGACTTCGAGGCGCTTGCGGTCGGGCAGCGTCAGCGCCGCCGCCGGTTGGGCGCGTTTGGCATACAGGTCCAGCTGCACGAGCACCTCCTGCGCGCGGGCGCGCGCCTGCGCCAAATCGCGGCGGCGCAGCAGCGCGCCGATCATCACGTTGTCCTCGACCGAGAGCGCCGGAAACGGCCGCACCAGCTGGAAGGTGCGGCCGACGCCGCGGCGGCAGATCGCATCGGGCGCCAGCCCATCGATGCGCTCGCCGCCGAAGGTGATCGCGCCCTCGTCGGGCGCGAGCATGCCCGCGATCACGTTGAACAGCGTGGTCTTGCCGGCCCCGTTCGGGCCGATGACCGCGAAGATCGCCCCCTGCCCCACGGCGAAACTCACCTTGTCGACCGCCAGCAGCCCGCGAAAGCGCTTGCTGAGCGCCTCGACCGCAAGCAGCGCCGTCATGGGCGCTGCTCCGTCACGCCGAGCTTGCGGGCGAGCCAGGGCCAAATTCCCTCCGGAAGCGCCAAAACGACCGCGAGCAGGCAGATCCCGTAGAAGACCTGCTTGGCGCCGGGCACGTCGAGCCCGAGCCTGGTCAACAGCTCCTGCATGGTTTCCGAGAGGCCGGTCAGCAGGAACGCGCCGATCACCGGACCGAACAGCGTGCCGACGCCGCCGATGATCGCAGGGAGGATCAGCTCGATCGAGCGCGAGATGTGAAACACCTGCTCCGGAAACAGGTTGTTGTAGTAGAATGCAAAGAACACACCGGCGACCGCCGTCATGCCGGCGGATATGACCACCGCGTACATCTTGTAGCGGAACGTGTCGATGCCGAGCGAGCGCGCTGCGGTCTCGTCCTCGCGAATCGCCCGCCAGTAGTAGCCGACGCGACTCTTGAGCAGAAGATGGCACAGCACGAACGCCGCGGCCGTGAGCGCCAGCATGACGTAGTAGAACATCGTGGGATCGCCGCGCAGATTCCAAAGGTCGTCGCGGGAATAGTTGGCGACCGGCAGGAAAAAGCCGCTGGAGGCACCGACCCAGCCGAAGTGATCGAAGCCGATGCGCGCGAACTCCGCGAACGCGATGGTGAGGATCGCGAAATAGATCCCACCCACCCCGAAGCGGAACGCGAGAAAGCCGATCGCCGCGCCGGCGGCCGCGGCGATCGCGATCGCCACCGGCAGCCCGAGCCACGGCCCGATGCCGACGTGCACGTAGAGCGCCGCCGCGGTGTAGGCGCCGAGTCCGACATAGAGCGCATGACCGAGCGAGAGCTGGCCGGCGAAACCCATCATCACGTTCCAGGCCTGGCCGGTATAGGCGAAATACAGAATGATGATCAGCACGGTGAGCAGATAATCGTTGGCAAGCCACGGCGCCGCCACAAGGGCGGCGAGCAGCAGCGCGAGCAGCACCAGCCCGCGGCGCGACACTCCCTCGAGCAGCGTCTTCACCACGACAGCCGTTTTCCCAGAATTCCCTGCGGCCGGAACAGCAGTACCAGCACCAGCAGGCCGAACGAGAACATGCTCTTGGCCGAGGGGGTGAACAGCAGCCCGGCCATCGCCTCGGTGAGGCCGATCAGCACGCCGCCGAGGAGCGCACCCGGCATCGAGCCGAGCCCGCCGGTGATCACGATGATGAAGGCGAGCAAGGTCAGGCTCGGTCCCAGCGCCGGAGTGACGTCGAACAGCAGCACCAGTATCGAGCCGGCAGCACCGACGCAGGCGGCGCCGATCCCGAAGGTGAGCGCGTACAGCCGTTTGACGTCGAGCCCCACGACCAACGCCCCGGTATAGTTGTCGGCGCAGGCACGGATCGCCTTCCCAACGGGCGCAAAGCGGAAGAAGACGAACAGCGCGCCCGCCACCAGCAGACTGGCGGCGCCGGCATAAACCTTGGTGGCGTCGACGATCAGCGGCCCGACGAGAAAGCTGTCGAACGCATAAGACGTCTGCACGTTGCGGGCGTCAGGGCCGAACACGATCAGCAGCAGGTTGACGATGATCAGCGCCACCGCCACCAGCAGGATGAACTGGCTGTGCTCGGGCCGATTGATGAACGGGTTGATGAGTCCCGCCTGCAGCGCATAACCGAGGACGAACAGCACGCCCGCGATCGGAACGAGCATCAGCAGCGGATCGAGCCCGAAGGCGCCGAACAGCACGATCGCCAGATACATCGCGATCGTCATCATCTCGCCGTGAGCGAAATTGACCACGCGCACCACGCCGAAGATGACCGACAGCCCGAGCGCCATCAGGCCATAGACGAGGCCCGTCAACACTCCGCTGACCGCGACGTTCAGGTAGATTGCTGCGGCCACCGAGCGGTCCTGCCAAGCGGGGCTCCGGCCGCGGTTGCGGCCGCAGCGAAAGCGGCGCGACCCAATCTCAGCCGCGCTTGTCGTACGGTCTCATCGGCAATTCCGGCTTGGCGTTCCCCGCCGCCTGCGGCGCCACGGTCAGGAGCTTGCCGCCGCGGTTCTGGATGGCCGCATCCTTGAGCTTGTCGTTCTGGCCCTTGGCGTCGAACTGAATGCCGGGACCGATACTGACATTGTCGGTGATGTTGGTGGTGCGGATCGCGTCCGCGAGCGCCTTCGGATCGCTCGAGCGCGCCCGCTTGTAGGCGTCGGCCGCCACCAGCAGCGCCTCGAACGTGAAGACGTGGTTGGTATTGAGATTGATGTCGGGATAGGCCTTGGCCAGCGCCGCCTCCAGCACCTTGCTCAACCGCTTGTTGGGATCGTACCACGGCACGAAGCTCAGCGGGCCGTCGGACAGCTTGCCCAGCGTCTTGAGATACTGGTCCTCGTACCAGCCCGGCCCCATGCTGAGCACCGCCATCGGGCTCCAGCGCTGCTTGACCAGCTCGCGCGTAATCAGGATGGCATCGTTGAGGCGGCTGACCATGAGCAGCGCGTCGGCGCCGGTGGCCTTGGCCTTGGCCACCTCGACCGAGAGATCGCGCGCGGTCGGATCGTACGAGATGGTCTCGACCACCTTGTAGGGCATGTCGAACTTGGGCATCACCGCGCTGATGCCCTTCTGCATCGACGTCCCGAAGGTGTCGTTCACGTGCATGAACACCACCGACTTCGGTGCGGTACCGGTGGCCGCGAATATTTCCTTCTGGTTTGCGAAGGCGTCGCGCAGGATCATCGGCGCAGTCGGGAAATTGCGGAACACGAACTTGTAGCCCTGCTCGGTGATCGGCGGAGCGGCGGCGATGTTGATCACGAACGGGATGCCCTTCTGCTCCGCGACCTGCGCAATCGCGGTGGTCTGGCCGGAATCGAAGGCGCCGACCAGGAGCTGCGCCCCGTCGCCGATCAGCTTCTCGGCCCGCGTTCGCGCCACCTCCACGTTCGTCTCGGTGTCCGCGTTCATGATTTCCAGTTGCGGCAGACCCAGCTGCTTGAAGATCGCCGGCGCGAGCTCGACGCCGCGCTGGCAGTCCTGGCCGATCCCGGCCTGCGCGCCCGAGCGCGGCAGCAGCACGCCGACCTTGAGCGGCGCGCCCTGCGCGCGCGCCAGCCGGAGCGGCGCGCTGCCGGCGAGCAATCCGGCGGCGCCCGCGCCGGCGGCGAAGCCGCGGCGGGTGATGCCGGGACGAGCAGAATCAATCGGTAGCGTGCGGATCATTGTGGTCCTCCCAAGATCGCGGTTTTCAGCCCTCGCTTGCGCTAGTTCTCTTATTCTTCGCTGCCGGATGCAATGGGCCAAGACATCGCATTCCCCTGCAGTTGGCCATCGGGCGCCGCCGGCGCAATCGAGCCGGCGCGCATTGAGCAAATTTAATCTCGCCGCTCGGCGCCGCGACGCACCCCGGACTCGCGGGCAACCGGCGCCGCACTGTGCGCGCGGCGAAGAGCCGCGATTTGCCTGCGGCGCGCAACCGTCGAATAATTGTTGACCACGACAATAGATGTCGTCAACAACAATTGCGCCGCGGCGAGGTGCCGCCGCGCGCCAGGGATCGAACGCGGGAGTGAAGGTACATGTCGAATCGGCAGCTGGCGCGGCAGCAGCGGCAGCGGACTCGCCTGCGGGCGCCCGCGCCGGGACGCGCGCGCCGGCCGCTCGAGATCGGCGTCCTCAGCGATCATCTCGGCTATCTTATCCGACGCCTGCAGGTCTGGGTCTTTCAGGACTTCATCCGCACGCTCGCTCCGATCGACATCCGTCCGGCGCAGTATTCGGTCCTGGTGGTGATCGCCGCCAATCCCGGACTGTCGCAATCCGAGCTTGCCGATCGCCTCGGCATCGAACGCGCCCGGCTGGTGCGGGTGCTGGACCGGCTGGAGCGGCGCGGCCTGACCCGCCGTCTGCCCTCGCGCAACGACCGGCGCTCGCACGCGCTGCGCCTCACGCGCGCAGGCCAGCGGACTTTGAAAGATGCGATGACGCTGGCTGCCGGCCATGAGCTGCAATTGGCCGACAAGCTCGGCAGCGAGCGCCGCAAACTGCTCCTGGCCGCCCTGCAACATTTCGATCGCTGACGCCGCCGCCTGCGAGTGCGCGCGCGCTGCCGGATTTCCCCGTGCATCCGCGCTACGATGGCGACACCCAAGCTCGATCCGGGCGACGATTGCACTCCAATCGGAGGAGGCGTCCATGGCGGAGGCTCCCGTGCTTCTCGAACGCCGCGCGGGTTACCGCGTGCTCACGCTCAACCGGCCGCAGCGGCTCAATGCCTTCAATGAGGCGATGCACCAGGCTCTCAAGCAGGCGCTCGCGGACGCCGAGGCCGACGCCGACTGCCGGGCGCTGTTGTTGACCGGCGCGGGCCGCGCGTTCTGCGCCGGCCAGGACCTCAACGACCGCATTTCCGCGGACGGCGAGGTGACCGTGCTCGGGGCTGCGCTCGAGGCCTACTACAATCCCCTGGTGCGCAAGCTGCGCGCGTTACCGTTTCCGGTGGTCGCCGCCGTGAACGGCGTGGCCGCCGGTGCCGGCGCCAACATCGCGCTCGCCTGCGACGTCGTGCTGGCGGCGCGCTCGGCGACGTTCGTGCAGGCCTTCGCCCGCATCGGCCTCGTTCCGGATTCCGGCGGCACCTGGTTCCTGCCGCGCCTGGTCGGGCCGGCGCGCGCCCGTGGCCTGGCCCTCACCGCCGAGCCGCTGCCGGCGGACAAGGCCGAAGCCTGGGGCCTGATCTGGCGGATGGTCGAGGATCTCGAGCTGATGGCCGAGGCGCATAGGCTCTGTGTACATTTCACCGAGGCTCCGACCGTGGCGCTCGCCTTGATCAAGCGCGTGCTCGACGAATCCTGGAGCAACGATCTCGACAGCCAGCTCGACCTCGAGCGCGAAACCCAGCACGAGGCGAGCCTCACCGCCGACTATGCCGAAGGGGTGCGCGCGTTCCTGCAAAAGCGCGCGCCCGCATTCAGCGGCCGCCGCGGCGGGTAGGCCGGCCGGGTCGAGGCAGCGTGTCCCAGGCGCAGCGCAGCTCGGCCACTATTTTTCGGCGGCGGATAGGCGCCGCGGCGCGCTGCAGAACCCGGACCGTTCCGCTTCGTGGCGGTCCCGGATCAGCGGTGCACCACTCGCGCGCTCACTGCCACGATTCGTGAAGGCGTCTCAGTACGCTCTCGCGCTGCACCGCATCCGGGACACGCGAGCGAACTTCGGCGCGCGCTACTGCCGCGGCGGGATCTGGATGAATTCCGCGAGCTGCGCCTTGCTGAGCGGCGCGTCGAGGAATTTGGTCGCGACCGCGTTCGCCATGATGCCGTCGATGTCGAGGATGCGGTCGAACTGCTTGGCCTCCTTGGGCTGGAATTTCTCCACCGACGACTTGGCGATGGCGACCGGCACCTTGATCGCCTCGGCGTACATGCGCATCGCCTCGGGATCGGCGTACATCCAGTCCAGCGTCTCGCGGAAGGCGCGCACGAAGCGCAGCACCGCATCGCGACGGCTCTTGAGCACGTTGTCGTTGACCACCTCGACGCGGATGGTCTGGCTGCGCAGCGAGGGCACCTCGTTGCCGCTGGCGATGACGCGGATCTTGCCCTCGTCGATCTCCTTGAGCCCGAACGGCGGCGACCCCCAGCCGATATCGACCTGCCGCGACATCACCGCGGTGAGCGTGGCCGGCATGCCGCCGGTGGCAGTGGGCACCGCCTTGATCCCGAGCTCCTTGCCGAAGCCGAGCACGACGGTGTTGGTGGTGCTGCCGCCGGTCGAATACGAGATGGTGTTCTTCTCGGTCGTGTCCTTGAGGCTCTTGATCGGAGAATCCGCGGGCACGTAGAAATAGATGTCGCCGGCGCCGGTGAAGTTCGCGCCGATCACGCGAATGGGCGCGCCCTTGGCGAATGCGCGCAGCACGCCTTGGGTCCCGACATTGACGCCGAAATCGGCGCTGCCGGAAATGACCGCCTGCACGGTCTCGCCTGCGCCGGCGGTGCCGAAGTTCTCCAGCGTGATCCCGTATTTCTTGAAGATGCCGGCCTTCTGCCCGAGGATCGGCGCCTGCCCGCTCCAGATTTCGAGCTGGCCGATGGCGACCTTGAAGGCGTCTTCCGCCCTTGCCGGCGCTGCTGCCGCCGCCATCGCACCCGCCAAAACAAGCGACAAGAGCCGACGGCGCCTCATTCTCCCCTCCTCTCGCATTGTCGTCTCCGCGCAAGCGGGGGCGACCAGACGGGATCGTCTGTGATTACTGGGTCCCCGCTTGCGCGGGGACGACAGTCGAGCAAATCGAGCCATCTTCGCATTACTTCTTGCGCGGCGGAATCTGGATGAGCTCGGCGAGCTGCTCCTTGCTCAGCGGCGCGTCGATGAACTTGAGCTTGACCGCATCGCGCTGGATGCCGTCGATATCCTTCATCTGGTCGGTCTGCATTGCGTCCTTGGGATGGAACTGCTTGATCGAGTCCGCGATTAGCGCCTCATCGAGCTTCATCTTGGCGGCGTAGCGCTTGATCGCCTCGGGGTCGGAATACATCCAGTCGACCGCTTCGCGGTAGCCGTCGACGAAGCGCATGATCGCGTCGCGCTTGTTCTTCAAGGCGTCGGCATTGACGATGATGGTGCGCACGGTCTGCCCACGCAGCGACGGGGCATCGCTGCCGCGGATCAGAATCCGGATCTTGCCTTCCTTGAGCTCCTTCATGCCGAACGGGGGCGCCGCCCAGCCGATGTCGATCTGCCCGGACATGACCTGGGTCAGGGTGCCGGCCGGGCCGCCGGTCGGCGTCGGCTTGGCCTTGACGCCGAGCTCGTCGACGAAGGCGAGCACCAGGTTGTTGGAGCTCGAGCCGCTGGTGGAATAGGCGATCGTGTTGGAAGCGGTGATGTCCTTGATGGACTTGAGCGGAGAGTCCGCCTTCACGTACCAGTAAAGATCGCCGGTTCCGGTGAAAGCCGGCAGCAGGATGCGCACCGGGGCGCCGCGCGCGAATGCGCGCATGACGCCGGCCACGCCGACGCCGGCGCCGAGGTCGGCGCTGCCGGAGATGACGGGCTGCATGGTCTCGCCAGCGCCCTGGGTGCCGACATTGTCCAGCACCAGATTGTGCTTCTTGAAGATGCCAGCGTCCTGGCCGAGCGTGGGGGCCTGGTTCTCCCAGTTGTTGATCTGCCCGATCGCGACCTTCAGCTGGTCCTGGGCGGACGCCGACGACGGGCCGGCGAGCGCGGCGATCAAGGCGACGGTGGCGCCCAGCACGGCGGGCAGTGCATGCATCCCATTAGGCTTCGCGGCAGGCGTCGACGTCATCGTGGTCTCCCTGTGGTCTTGCGGTTGCGATCGCGCCGCGGCGTTTTACGCGAGGCGGCGGCGCGCGCCGATGCGGCCCGCGGCCGCGCCTTGGGGCTGGCGGCGCGCGCCGGCAGTCCGCCGGCCTTGTCGAGCCGCAGCGTCCAGTATTCCCAGGTCCGGTTGGTCACGTTGGGCATGGCATTGATCACGCCGGCGAGCCTGGTCTCGCCGGGAGTGAGCGTTGCGAGCCGCCCGAGCAGCTGCGCGCGCAGCTGATATTCGGCGTTGTGGCACATGAAGATCGCGCGCGAGACCAGCTCGCGCAGGTCGCGCCCGACCACGGTGGCGCCGTGGTGGTTCATCAGCACCGCGTTGTGCTTGCCGAGCGCGCGCGCGAGCGAGCGGCCTTCCTCGGGCTTGACCACCAGCAGGTTGGTATCGCCGAACTCGTCGCGCTGGTCCCAGAACGGAATATCCTCGCCGACCGCCCCGCCGAGATGGAACACCGGCACGAGCGGAAACTCGGCAATGCAGAATGGGAGCACTGCCGCGGCATGGTGATGAACGACCGCCATCACGTCCGGCCGCGCCTCATAGATGCAGCCATGGATCACGCGCTCGACAAAGAGCTTTTCCGCGGTCGCTCTGATCGGCTCTGAATCGAGGGTGAATTCGAGCACGTCGGCGGGCTCGATGAGCTGCGGTGAACGCGAGCGCGGCAGCAGATAGCGGCCCGGGTCGTGCGGATGGCGCAGGCT
>DATBKV010000164.1:0-15644 GCA_036555745.1 Xanthobacteraceae bacterium
ACCGCCGACACTTGGCTCAGGATGCAGATGAATTATGAGCTCGCGCGCATCAGACGGCGGGCGTCAGCTATTCGGGTAAAGCGAATAGAGCCCAAAATTGCCTGACATCAACAGGGCAGGCTTCGAAGCGGGTGACGGCGCCGTTCGCCGACGCTTCGGCCGGCTGCGCGGGCGCGGCGGGTTACGCAGCGATCTCGCCACATGTGAGATCGCCCGGTAACCCGCCCTGCATGCTGCTGCTATAATCGCGCATCACGTCGGGAGAGCGGGGACGATGGCGGGCAAGCCGGTCGCGATCATCATGGGAAGCCAGTCGGACTGGGCGACCATGAAGCACGCGGCCGATACGCTTTCGGAGCTCGGGATCGACTACGATGCGCTGATCGTCTCCGCCCACCGCACCCCGGAGCGGCTCTACCGATTTGCCAAGGGGGCGCGTCGCAAAGGGTTCAAGCTCATCATCGCCGGCGCGGGCGGCGCGGCGCATCTGCCGGGGATGACCGCGGCGCTCACGTCGCTCCCGGTGCTCGGCGTGCCGATGAGCACCCATGCGCTCGAGGGCAAGGACAGCCTCCTCTCCATCATGCAGATGCCGGCGGGCATTCCTGTGGGCACCTTGGCGATTGGCAAGCCGGGCGCGATCAACGCGGCGCTGCTTGCCGCGGCGGTGCTTTCTCTCTCCGATGCGGGACTGGCCGAGCGCCTCGACGCGTGGCGCGCGCGCCAGACCGAGGCCGTCGGCAAACGCCCCAAGGATTGAAGTAGTTGCCTCTCATTCCGGCCCGACCGTAGCGCTCATCCGGCGAGAGCCGAAACAGAGGAACAGAAGCCGCGGCACTGTATTCAAGCCGGCCGCGTTTTCCGGGCCGCGATTCGCTTGGCCGGGACGGCAGCCGACCGTGCGGTTTGTCTAACGCGTGCTATCCCCGAGTTGCCGCAGCGCGTGCTGGCACGCTGTCCGTAATGGCGGCAGGCTCTCGACGACGATTGTCCAGAGATCGCGCGGGTTGATCACGTCGTAGTCATGCCGCAGCCGATTCCCGAGGCCTCGTATGTTGTGCCATGGCTGATCCGGCATCAGCTGCGGCGCCAGCGCTCCAAGCTTCGCCGCCGCCTCAGCGATCCGGCTCAGACAGCGCTCCACCGCATCGACTACCAGCGTATTGGCTATGAAGCCACTCTCATCGAGGCCCGTTGTATAGCGATGGATAGCTTCGATATTGTCAATGATCTCCTCGATCCGCTCAGCGGGTCTTCTAGAAGGCAAGGACGCGATCCCGCTCGATGGCCCGCTGGACCCGTGGCAATGGCGATGGCTCCTCGATGACGTCAACCGCGCACCCGAGCATCTTGCTGAGGTGAGCTCGGAGCCGGTCCATGCGTTCGAGATGGGCAAAGCCGCGCGGCCCAGGCGTGAGCGTCGCCGCGAGATCGACATCGGATGCGCTGGTTGCCTCCTGCCGCGCGGTCGAGCCGATGATCGACAGCGATACCACTCCAAGCTCGACCAGCTCCGCTTGATGCCGCTTCAGCAAGGCGAGGACAGTCGAGCGGTCCATTGGCTTTCTCGCTATTTACAGCGAGGATAGCGCCCACGGGCGCGCTGTTCCAGGACTTGGTCGTGCGGGATTATTGAAGCGCGTCATCGGCTTGCAACCCGAATATAAATAAACAGGAAAAGCCCGAGCAGCTGCTCCTTGTGACGGTATGGAGCCCAGTTGTGATCATGGCGACTAAGGCGCAGAATGCAGTCGTCCCGACGCTTCACGGCAACTTGCCGCTGGTCATCGGCCATCGCGGCGCGGCCGGGCACCGGCCTGAGCATACGCTCGCGTCCTATGCGCTCGCCATCGACTACGGCGTGGATTTCATCGAGCCCGATCTAGTAGCCACCAAGGACGGCGTGCTGATTGCCAGGCACGAGAACGACATCTCCGGCACGACCGACGTGGCGGAGAAATTCCCGCAGCGCCGGGCGGCCAAGACCATCGACGGGCAGAAGATCGCCGGCTTCTTCACCGAGGACTTTACGCTCGCCGAGATCAAGACGCTGCGTGCGCGCGAGCGGCTGCCGTTTCGCAGCCAGGCGTGGAACGGGGTGTACGAGATCCCGACCTTCCAGGAGGTGATCGATCTCGCCAGAAGCAGAAGCGCGGCGGAGAGGCGGGTCATCGGCGTCTATCCCGAGACCAAGCATCCCAGCTATTTCCGCTCGATCGGCCTTGCGCTCGAGCCGCTGCTGCTCAACGTGCTCGAGGCTAACGGCTATACCGATGCGCGCGCGCCGGTGTTCATCCAGTCCTTCGAGGTGCAGAGCCTCAAGGAGCTGAGCAGGCACACGGGGGTGCGGCGCATTCAGCTGATGGAGGACGCAGCGTTGCAGCCCTACGACTTCGTCATGGCCGGCGATGCGCGCACCTACGGCGACCTCATGACGCCGCAGGCACTCGTCGGGATCGCCGGCTACGCCCACGGCATCGGGCCGTGGAAACGCAGCATCGTGCCGCAGCGCGCGGCCGGCGCGCTCGCGCCGCCGGCCAGCCTGGTGGCGGATGCGCATGCGGCCGGGCTCCTCGTGCACCCCTACACCTTTCGCGACGAGCCCGAGTTCCTCGCGCCCGACTATCAGCTCGATCCGGTGCGGGAATATCTGCATTTCTATCGCCTCGGCGTGGACGGCGTGTTCTCCGACTTCGGCGACACCGCCGTACGCGCCCGCGGCCTGCTCCATACCTCCCCGAACTTTGTAGGGGGGGGTAGCGGCGCTCCAATGAGCGCCGCGTAACCCACCACCACCGCGCGGTGGGTTACTCCCCCCTTCTCCCTTTCAGGGGGAGATATGGCGCATTGCCGGTGCGCGACTTCGATTATATCTCTTGCGGCGCATGCGCCGCTGACCGTGCCCGCGGGCGCGTGCCCCGGAGAGGCGCGCAATGGCGCTCAATCACGTCACCCTCGAAGACAAATACGACCTCGGCAAGAGCCGCATCTTCGTCACCGGGTTCCAGGCGCTGGTGCGGCTATGCCTGATGCAGAAGGAGCGCGACCGCCGCGCCGGGCTCAACACCGCAGGCTATGTCACGGGCTACCGCGGCTCGCCGCTCGGAACGCTGGACCAGCAGTTCATCCGGGCGCAGCGTCATCTCGACCGCTACGACGTCAAGTTCCAGGCCGGCATCAACGAGGATATCGCCGCGACCGCGCTGTGGGGCTCGCAGCAGGCGGAGCTGCGCGGGGAAGGCCGGTTCGACGGCGTGTTTGGCCTCTGGTACGGGAAGGGTCCGGGCGTCGATCGCACCGGTGACGTCTTCCGCCACGCCAATTTTGCCGGCACTTCGAAGCATGGCGGCGTGCTCGCGCTGATGGGCGACGATCACACCGCCGAATCCTCCACCACCGCGCACCAGTCCGAGTATCACTTCATCGATGTGATGATCCCCATCCTGAACCCCGCCGGGGTGCAGGAGATCGTGGATTACGGCCTCTACGGCTGGGCCATGTCGCGCTTCTGCGGCAGCTGGGTCGCGCTCAAGTCGATGCACGAGACGGTGGAATCGACCGCGGTGATCGACGGCAGCCTGGAGCGCGTCGACGTCGTCATCCCGCAGGACTTCGCCATGCCTGAGGGCGGGCTCAACATTCGCCTGCGCGACAGCATCCTCGGGCAGGAAGCGCGCCTCCACGACTACAAGCGCGATGCCATGCTCGCCTTCGTGCGCGCCAACAAGCTCAACCAATACATCACCTCGGGCGGGCGCAGGCCGCGCATCGGCATCATCACCGTGGGCAAGAGCTATCTCGACGTGCGCCAGGCGCTTGACGAGCTCGGTCTCGACGAGGTGCGCTGCAACGACCTCGGTATCCGCCTCTACAAGATCGGCTGTCCCTGGCCCATCAGCAAATCCGACCTGCAGCAGTTCGCCGAGGGGCTCGAGCTCATCATCGTGGTCGAGGAGAAGCGCTCGCTCATCGAAGTGCAGGTGCGCGAGGAGCTTTACGGCACCGCCAACCAGCCCGTTTGCATCGGCAAGAGAGACGAGCAGGGCAACTGGCTGTTCCCGGTCAAGGGAGCGCTCGATCCCAACGAGGTCGCAATCTGCATCGGCGAGCGCGTCCTGCAACGCGTGGGGCGGAACGCGGAGATCGCGGCCCACGTCGCGCGACTGAAAGAGGCCCAGTCCATCCTGGCGAAGAGCGAGGACATCGCGGTACGGACCCCCTATTTCTGCTCGGGCTGCCCGCATAACTCATCGACCGTGGTGCCCGAGGGGATGCGCGCCTATGCGGGGATCGGCTGTCATTACATGGCGCAGTGGATGGACCGCTCGACGCTGGGCTACACCCAGATGGGCGGCGAGGGCGCCAACTGGATCGGCGAGG
Source organism: Xanthobacteraceae bacterium (assembly GCA_036555745.1). Lineage (GTDB taxonomy): Bacteria > Pseudomonadota > Alphaproteobacteria > Rhizobiales > Xanthobacteraceae > VAZQ01. The sequence continues at coordinate 4,381 of DATBKV010000164.1, forward strand.
CGCCGTTCAGCAACCGCCCGCACGTGTTTCAGAATCTCGGCGACGGCACCTACAATCACTCCGGCTACATGGCGATTCGCGCCGCGATCGCCGCGGGCGTGAACATCACCTACAAGATTCTGTTCAACGATGCCGTCGCCATGACCGGCGGGCAGTCCAACGACGGCGGGCTCACGGTGCCGCAGATCGCGCGGCAGGTGGCGGCCGAGGGCGCCAGGCGGGTCGCAGTCGTCACCGACGAGCCGTGGAAATACGCCAAGGACGAGGAGTGGCCGCGCGGTCTTACCATCCATCACCGCGACGATCTGATTGCCGTCCAGCAGGAGCTCGCGGCCATTCCCGGCGTAAGCGTGCTGGTATACGACCAGACCTGCGCGGCGGAGAAGCGCCGGCGCAGGAAGCGCGGACGGTTTCCCGACCCGGACAAGCGCGTGATCATCAACGAGCTCGTGTGCGAGGGCTGCGGTGATTGCGGGGTCAAATCGAACTGCGTCTCGGTTCAGCCCCTGGAGACCGAATGGGGGCGCAAGCGCACCATCGATCAGTCGAGCTGTAACAAGGATTTCTCCTGCGTGAAGGGCTTCTGCCCGTCATTCGTCACGGTGAGCGGCGCCAAGCTCCAGCGCGGCACCCCTTCTGCTCCCCTCCCCCTTGTGGGGAGGGGTTGGGGGTGGGGGTCCAGAGCCACTGCCGAAGTTAACGTCTGCTCCCCCCTCCCCAGCCCTCCCCCACAAGGGGGGAGGGAGCAGGCGGAGTCTGGGGCGAAGCCTGCGCACCCCACTCCCACGGTCGAGTTTGCCCCATTGCCGGAGCCGAAGCGGTCGCGGATCGACAAGACCTACGACATCATCGTCACCGGGGTGGGCGGCACCGGGATCGTCACCGTCGGCGGCATTCTCGGCATGGCCGCGCATCTCGAGGGCAAGGGCGTGGGTGTGCTCGACATGGCCGGCCTCGCGCAGAAGGGCGGCGCAGTGCACAGCCACATGCGCATTGCCCAGCGTCCCGAGGACATCCACGCCATCCGCATTGCCGCCGGCGCCGCCGACTTGGTGCTCGGCGGCGACATCGTCGTTGCCGGCAACAAGAAGGTGCTCGCCGCGGTGAAGCACGGCTCGACCGAGATGGTGGTCAACGTCGCCGAGTTTCTGCCCGGGGACTTCACCCGCAATCCCGATTTCTCCCTCCCCACCGAGCGGCTCAAGCGCGCGATCATCGCCGATGCCGGGTGCGACAAGACACATTTCGTCGATGCCTCGCGCGCGGCAACCGCGCTGTTCGGCAGCACCGTGGGTGCCAATATCTTTTTGGTGGGCTACGCCTATCAGCTCGGCGCCGTGCCGCTTGCAGCCGAATCGATCGAGCAGGCGATCGAGCTCAACGGCGAGGCGGTGGACATGAACAAGCAGGCGTTCCGCTGGGGGCGGCGCGCCGCTGCCGATCCCGCCGCGGTCGCGAGCCTGCTCGAGCCCGCCGAGGCCGCGACCGGCGCCCGCAAGCTTTCCCAATCGCTCGATGAGATGACTGCCAGGCGAGAGGCCTTTCTTACGGACTATCAGAATGCAGCCTATGCCAGGCGCTATCGGGACTGGGTCGAGCGGGTCAAAGCCGCCGAGGCGGCACGTGCCCCAGGCAAGAGCGGGCTCGCGGAGGCGGTCGCGCGCTATCTTTTCAAGCTGATGGCCTACAAGGACGAGTACGAGGTGGCGCGGCTCTATTCCGACGGCGCGTTCATCAAACAGGTGCAGAGCGAGCTCGGCGGCGAGCAGCTGCGCCTGACCGTGCATCTTGCGCCGCCGCTGCTTGCGCCGATGAACAAGGCGACGGGCGAGCCGAAAAAGCTCGCCTTCGGGCCGTGGATTTTCCTGGTCTTCAAGTGGCTCGCGCGCTGCCGGTTCCTGCGCGGTACGGTGCTCGATCCGTTCGGCTACACGCCGGAGCGCAGGACCGAGCGCGGGCTGGTGACCGAGTATGAGAGCATGCTCGAGGAAGTGCTGGCGAAGCTCGACCCCGGCAACCACCACGTCGCGGTCGGGCTTGCGGCCATCCCGGAGAAGGTTCGCGGCTTCGGCCACGTGAAGATGCGCCACCTCAAGGCCGCCAAGGCGGATGAAGCCGCGCTGCTCGAGCAGCTCCGCGCGGGTCCTGCGCCGCTCCTGCGCGCCGCGGAGTAGGCAGCTGATTTCGTAGCCCGGATTGCGCGCCTTCGCGCAATCCGGGAAGGTATCCCCGGACTGCAAGAGCAATCCGGGCTACGCCCTGAACCATGCGGGATCTGGAATGGCTGAAAAAGAATATGACCGCGCGAGCGAGGACCTCGGCAACATCGTAAATCTCGGCCACGTCAACGTCTGCATCAGCGATCAGCACCTCGCGACGCACTACTACATCACCGGGCTGGGGCTCACCCGCGACCCCTTCCTCAATACCGGGGCGGGGAACATGTGGGTCAATGTCGGGGTAAGCCAGTTCCACCTGCCGATGGGCAAGCCCGATGTCCTGCGCGGCGTCACCGGATTGGTGGTGCCCGATCGCGCCGCACTGCTCGATCGGCTGGCGCAGATGCGCAAGCCGCTTGCGGGGACGCGGTTCGATTTCCGCGAGAGCAACGACTGCGTCGAGACCGTCTGTCCCTGGGGCAACCGCATCAACCTGCATGCGCCCGACGAGGCGCGCTTCGGCCGCATCGCGCTCGGCATGCCGTACATCCGCTTTGATGTGCGCCTCGGCACGGCATCGCGCATCGCGCGCTTCTACCGCGAGGTCATGGGCGCGCTCGTCAGCGTCGCGGAGAACGGCAGCGGGCCATCGGCTCGCGTCAAGGTGGGCGAGAAGCAGTACTGGGAGTTCTGCGAGACCGATACGCCCGAGCAGCCGTACGACCGCCACCACGTGCAGATCTACATCGGCGATTTCTCCGCGCCTCACCGCAAGCTCGAGGCCCTGGGCCTGATCACGCTCGAGGTGAGCCAGCACGAATATCGCTTCAAGGACATCGTCGACGTCGACAGCCGCGAGGTGCTGTTCACGGTCGAGCACGAGGTGCGCAGCCAGACCCATCCGCTCTACGGCCGGCCGCTTATCAACCGCAACCCTGCGCTGACCAACCGCAACTACCGGCCGGGCCACGACAGCATGTCCTGGGCGATGTGAATAATCTCTCGGTGCAGAGGGCGAGGCATGCCTCGCCCCTCCGAAACGTTCTGCGCCCGGCCGCATGTTGGCCGCATGCAGGGGCGGGTTTCAAACCCGCCCCTACGCCGTCATACTGGACAGGATGGCCACACCTGCTCGACGCGCGCTGGTGATCGGCGGCTCGCTCGGCGGGCTCCTCGCCGCGCATCTCCTGCGCAGCAAAGGCTGGGATGTCATGGTGTTCGAGCGCAACCCGGAGGATCTCACCGGGCGCGGCGCAGGGCTGAGCACGCATCCGCAGCTTCTCGAGGTCCTCGGCTGCATCGGGATCGACTTCGATGCGAGCATGGGGGTGAGGCTCGACCGCATCGTCGTCCTCGCTGCGAACGGGCGCGTGCTGGTCGAGGAAGGCACCTCACGCTTGATGAGCTCGTGGGGCAGGCTCCATCGCGCGCTGCGCGATCCGCTGCCGGCTGCAAGCTACCGCCTCGGCATGTCGCTCGTGCGCGTCGAGCAGGACGCGCGTGCCGCGACCGCCGTGTTTGCCAATGGCGAGCGCGCCCAAGGCGAGCTGCTCGTCGGCGCCGACGGTGTGCGCTCCACGGTGCGCGAGCAGCTTCTCCCCGGCGTGGCGCCGCAATATGCGGGCTACGTCGCCTGGCGCGCCATGCTGGACGAGAAGGAGATGCCCGCCGTTATTCGCGCGCAGATCTTCGAGCGCTACACGTTCTGCCTGCCGGAAGGCGAGCTCTTCCTCGCCTACCCCGTACCGGGCCGCAACAACGAGACCGAGGTCGGCCGGCGCGCCTACAATATCGTGTGGTACCGGCCGACTCATCCTGATGCCCTCGTCGACCTTTGCACCGATGCGAGCGGGAAAGACCACGGCGCCGCCATTCCCCCGCCGCTCATTCGCGCCGACGTCGTTGCCGCAATCAAGGCGACCGCGCGGGAGCTGGTCGCTCCGCAGCTCGCTGAAATCTTCGCCCGCGCGCAACCGTTCTTTCAGCCGATCTTCGATCTCGAAAGCCCGCGCAGCGTGTTCGGCCGGGTCGCGCTTCTGGGCGATGCCGCCTTTGTCGCGCGCCCGCATGTCGGGGCGGGCGTAACCAAGGCGGCGCTCGAGGCTGCAAGCCTCGCGGAGGCGGTGCGGGGCGAGGACGTAGCCGCCGGGCTTTTGCGCTTTGCACGGGAGCAGCAGCCGTTCGGGCGCGGACTCGTCGCTGAGGGCCGGCGCGAAGGCGCCTATCTGTCGGCCCAGCGCAAGCCGCCGGCGGAACGCAGCGCGGCGGAGCGCAACCCTACGGTCGCGCAAGTGCTGCACGCCCACAATACCCGCAGCGAAAGCCTGCGCGCCATACTCGCCGCCGCGCGAAAGGAGGCGCGGGAGGCGACCGGATCTTCGGTGTCATCCCGGCCAAGCGAGCCCGGCTCTGCCGGGATCGCGCGAGCCGGGATCCAGTAAGCGACGGCCGGCCCGAATGCCGAACTACGCCGGTTACTGGATTCCGGCTCTCGCACGCCGGGCAAGGCCCGGCGCGCTCGGCCGGAATGACAGGGATGGGAATTGCGGCAGCTCGCGACCGAGTTTTATGCTCCGCGGCAGAGAATATTTCGTTTGCTAACGCCCGGGTTTGCTTGCCAAAAGCCGAATCCGGGTTAGGTCAAGGCCAATGGCACGCCTGCTCGAATTCACGCTCAACGGCCGCCCGCGCGCCGATGCGGTGGCGGACAACCTGCTGCTGCTCGACTACCTGCGTGAGGTAGCAGGCCTCACCGGCACCAAGACGGGCTGCGACGGCGGCGAATGCGGCGCCTGCACCGTGCTGGTGGATGATCGCCCGCGCCTCTCCTGCCTCACTCTGGCGGCGACCATGCAAGGCCGGCGCGTGGACACCATCGAGTCGCTTGCACATGACGGCCGGCTCTCGGCAGTGCAGCGCGGCTTTCACGAGAAGCTCGGCTCCCAGTGCGGCTACTGCACGCCGGGTTTCATCATGGCTTCCGCCGGGCTCCTGCGCCACAATCCCTCGCCCGACGAGGATGAGATCCGCGCGGCACTGGGCAGCAACATCTGCCGCTGCACCGGCTATGTGAAAATCATCGAGGCGGTCAAATACGCGGCCGCGCTGCACGCCGCCGGAGCGTCGCCGTGAACGAGATCGTGCCCGCGCGCAATATCGGCTCCTACGTGCCGATGATCGATGGGCCAGACAAGGTCTCGGGCCGGGCCAAATACACCGCCGATCTGATCGCGCCCGGCATGCTGGCTGGCCGCATCTATCGCAGCCCCTATTCCCACGCCGAGATTCTGGACGTGGACACCGCCGAGGCGCTTCGCCTTCCCGGGGTGAAGGCGATCGTCACCGGCGCCGACTGCGAGCGGACCTTCGGCGTCCTTCCCGTTGCGCGCAGCGAGCACCCGCTGGCACGCGACAAGGTGCGTTACCGCGGCGAGCCGGTGGCCGCCGTCGCGGCGGTCGATGACGCCACGGCCAAGCGCGCGATCGCGCTGATCCGGCTCAGGGTGCGCGAATTGCCCGCCTATTACACCTCGCAGGCGGCGTTGGCGACGAGCGCCTGCAACATCCACGTGCACCGCCCGGGCAATGTGGAGCGCGATGTGCTGTTCGAGCTCGGCAGCGTCGAGCAGGGCTTTGCCGAGGCCGATCTCGTGCGCGAGGCGAGCTACAACTGCGCCGAGGTGTGCCAGAACCAGATGGAGATGCACGCCGCCGTTGCCGATTACGACCGCGAGCGCGACCGCCTGACCGTGCATGCCAGCACCCAGGTACCCTATTACGTCCATCTCATGCTGGCGCAGATCCTCGACATGGACATGTCGCGCATCCGCGTGATCAAGCCGCATGTGGGCGGCGGCTTCGGCTGCCGCACCGAGGCACTCAACGTCGAGCTGATCGCCGCATTGCTGGCGAGGCGCGCCGGCGGATGCGTGCGCCTGGTGACCAACCGCGAGGAGACGTTCGTCACCCACCGCGGCCGCCCCGAGACCGACATCCGGCTCAAGCTCGGCATGCGCAGAGACGGGCGCATCACCGCGGTCGAATGCGAATGCTATCAGCGCGGCGGCGCCCATTCCGGCTATGGCGTGGTCACCATCCTCTATGCGGGATCGATGCTCTACGCCATCTACGACCTGCACAACGTCAGATATATCGGCAAGCGCGTGCTCACCAACACCCCGCCCTGCGGCGCTTTCCGCGGCCACGGCACCGTCGATATCCGCTTCGCGTTCGAGAGCCTGCTCGATGCCATGGCGCACGAGCTTGCGCTCGACCCGATCGCGGTGCGGCGCGCCAATTATCTCACCGCGCCGACGTTCACCGACAATGACCTGATGGTGAACAGCTATGGGCTGCCCCAATGCGTCGACTGGGTGGAGCAGGCGAGCGGCTGGAAAGCGCGCAGGGGCAAGCTGGGCAAAGGCAAGGGGCTCGGATTTGCCTGCTCGCATTACATCAGCGGCGCCTCCAAGCCGGTGAACTGGACCGGCGAGCCGCACGCCACGGTGAAGATCAAGCTCGATTTCGACGGCTCCATCGTCGTGCTTTCGGGCGCGGCCGACATCGGGCAGGGCTCGACGACGCTCCTGGCGCAGACCGTGGGCGAGGTCCTCGGCCTCGACCTTTCCCGGCTCCGCGTCGTCACCGGCGACAGCGAGGTGGTGCCCAAGGACAACGGCTCCTATTCCTCGCGCGTGACCTTCATGGTGGGCAACGCCGCGCTCGACGCGGCGCAGAGCCTCAAGCGCGTGCTGGTCGCGGCTGCGGCGCGCAAGCTCGAGGCCAGGCCCGAGGAGATCGAATGCCTCGGCGAGGTCTATCGCGCCGGCGCGCAGGACAAAGGCCTGACCTTCAACGAGGTCGTGAGCGAGGCGCTCAAGGACACCGGCACCATCACCGTGACCGGCAACTACTCCACCATCCCGGCATCCCACGGCGGCAAGAAATACCGCGGCGCCGCCATCGGCGGCACCATGGGCTACAGCTATTCCGCCCAGGTGGTCGAGGTCAGCGTCGATGCGGACACCGGCGTGGTGAGCGTCGACAAGGTCTGGGTGGCGCATGACTGCGGCAAGGCGCTCAACCGCCTCACCGTGGAAGGCCAGGTCCAGGGCTCAGTGTGGATGGGCATGGGCCAGGCCATGAGCGAGGAGACCGCCTACCACGAGGGCCTGCTCATCACCGGCAACATGCTCGATTACCGGGTTCCTACCATCGCCGATTCTCCTCCCATCGAGGTCGGGATCGTCGAGAGCAACGACCCGCATGGACCGTTCGGGGCGAAGGAGGCAGGCGAGGGCTCGCTCGCCGCATTCCTGCCGGCGCTGACCAACGCCGTCGCCGATGCGGTCGGCGTGCGTTTCAACGATCTGCCGGTGACGCCCGACCGCGTCCTCGCGGCGATCGAGAAGCGCCGGCGCGGACACAATCCCTACCCTGTCCCTCCTCCGCTGTAAGGGAGGGGGCGCCTGATGGATGCGCTGGCGCCGTTCCGGCTCCTTCGCCCGACCACGCTGGATGAGGCGCTGCAAGCGCGCAGGGACCATCCCGAGGGCCGGCTGCTCGGCGGCGGCACCGATCTCGTCGTCAACATCAGGCGCGGTATCGTCGCCCCGGACAGCCTCATCGACATCACCGGCGTGAGCGAGCTGCGCGCTATCCATGCCGACGCGGATCGGGTCGAGCTCGGTGCCGCCGTCACCCTCGCCGAGGTCGCCGCGCATCCGCAGATCGCACGGTGCTATCCCGTGCTCGCGCAGGCCGCGGCTCACATTGCCGGCCCGACCCATCGCGAGATGGGCACGGTCGGCGGCAATCTGTGTCTCGACACCCGCTGCCTGTTCTATAACCAGAGCGAGTGGTGGCGGTCCGCCAACAATCATTGCCTCAAGACCACGGGCGATGTCTGCCACGTTGCCCCGAAAAGTCGCGGCATCTGCTTTGCCACCTTCAGCGGCGACCTTGCGCCGGCGCTGATGACCCTTGGCGCGGAAGTGGAGCTCGCCGGTCCGAGCGGTACGCGCACGCTTCCCCTGCCCGCGATCTACATCGGTTATTCCCGCCAGGACCAGCCGATCACCGCCACGCAGGGCGACGGCAAATATTATCTCGCGCTGCGTCCGGGCGAGCTGATCGCGCGGGTGCGCGCGAGGAGCACGCCCGGCCTGCGCTCCGCCTACGACAAGATCCGCATTCGCCGCTCCATCGAATATCCCGTGACCGGGGTTGCGGTGGCGTTGCGGCGCGAAGGCGATGCGCTGATCGAGCTGCGCGTCGCCTTCACCGGCACCAACCCGCGCCCGGTGCTGCTCGAAGGCACCGATGCATTGTGCGGCGGGCCGCTCGATGCGCGCGTGCTCGACGGGCTCGACCGGCTGGTGCGCGATCAGATCATGTCGATGAAGACCACATTCACGCCCGGCCACTATCGCCGCCGCGTGGCCGGCGTGCTCGCGCGCCGCTTGGTGACGCGGTTGTTCGAGGCGCCATCCTCGTAGGGGCGGGACTCTCTCCGTCGGTAGGGGCGAGGCATGCCTCGCCCCTTGCCAGCGCGGTGCTTGTGGCCGGGCGACCCAATGGGTCGCCCCTACGCATCTTTATCATTCCCGCAGCTTGAAGCGCTGGATCTTTCCAGTGGCGGTGCGCGGCAGGTCCGGGCGCACGTCGATCCAGCGCGGGTATTTCCAGGCGCCGGCGCGCTCCTTCACGTGGGCGCGCAGCGCCTCGAACAGCTGCTCGTCGGCGCTCACTCCGTTCCTGAGCACGATGAAGGCCTTCGGTTTGATCAGGCCGTCGCCGTCGGCCTTGCCGATCACCGCCGCCTCCAGCACGGCGTCGTGCGAAACCAGCGCCGCCTCGACCTCGAACGGCGATACCCACAGGCCGTTCACCTTGAACATGTCGTCGGTGCGCCCGCAGTAGTGATAGTAGCCGTCGCCGTCGCGGACGTACTTGTCGCCGGTGTAGGTCCATTCGCCGGCGAAGGTGTGCCGGCTCTTCGCCCGCTGGTTCCAGTAGCCTTCCCCGGCTGTGGGGCCGCGTACGACCAGCTCTCCGATCTCGCCGGCGGGGAGCTCCTGCCCGTTCTCGCCGACGATCCTGAGCTCGTAGCCTGGCACCGGCTTTCCGGTCGAGCCGTAGCGGATGTCGTGGGGCTGGTTGCTGAGAAAGGTCTGCAGCATCTCGGTTGAGCCCAGCCCGTCGAGAATGTCCACTCCGACGATCGCGCGCCATCGCTCTCCCAGCTTTGCCGGGAGCGCCTCGCCCGCCGAGATGCACAGCCGCAAGCGGTCCGATCCGGCGCCTCGCCCGATCTCCGCATGCGCCAGCAGCGCTGCATAGAGCGACGGCACTGCATAAAAGATCGTGGGACGATGCCGGCGCAGAGTTGCCAGCACGGCCGCGGCTGTGGGGCGCTCCGGCAGGAGCACGGCGCTTGCACCGACGGACAGGGGAAAGAGCACGCCGTTGCCCAGGCCATAAGAGAAGGAGAGCTTCGCCGCCGAGAATGCGACGTCGTTCTCGCTGATGCCGATCACCCCTTGACCCATGAGCCGCGAGGCGGCCATCGGGCTCGTGTGCACGTGCTTTACCGCCTTGGGATCCCCGGTCGAGCCGGACGTGTACATCCAGAACGCCACCTCATCGGACAGTGTCGCTGCGGTGAATCGCTCATGCGGGGCTTGGTGCAGCAGGTCGTCCAGCAAGAGCGCCCCGGGCAGTTGCCCCCGCTGCTGCACATTCGCTCCCGCCACGATTACCGCGCCGAGATGTGGGAGGTCGGCGCGGATCGCCAGCACGGCAGGAGCGAGCGGCGCGGCAACGACCGCCGCTGCTGCGCGGCTGTCGGCCAGGAGATATCTGTATTGCTCGGCGGTGAGCAGCGTATTGACGGGTATGGGCACGATGCCGGCGCGGATGGCGCCCCAGAATGCCACCGGATGATCGACGGTGTCGTGCAGGATGAGCACGATGCGATTCTCCTGGCGCAACCCGAGACTGCGCAGCGCTGCGCCGAAGCGAAACGTGCTCTCCTGCAGCTCGGCATAGGTGAGGGAGCGCTCGCCATCGGTGAACGCGATCTTCTGCCCGAGACCGCCATCGACATTGGCGTCCACAAAGTCGGCAACGGCGTTGTACGGCCGCCGTTGCAGCAGTGCGTCGAGCGCCTTGGGCATGGATGGGGTCACTCCCTGAACAGCCAGGCCCCTTGTCCTATTTCTGCGGGAAATTCCGCCACCAGCATGCCGTGCCTCCGGCGCGCCGGGATGTCTTGCTGTTCTAACATGTCCGCGAGCGCGGCCAGCGAGCGCACCCGGATCTCGCAGGCGCCGATGAAAGGAAGCGACGGGAGAGATATCTCCGGCAGCATGCGGCGAAAGCCGTCGGCGCTCACGAGATCGACATGGCCGCGATCGAGCGCGAGGGTCTCCCCGAACGGCGTCGCGCGCGACGTCCGGCCGGTGAATCGCGCGTAGCGTTGCGCCGCTTCCGCCACATCGCCGACCGCGATGACGATGCCCGCGAGTGCGAGCGCGCCGTTCGGATGCGAAAGCCAGCGGGGCTGCCAGACCATGCTCTCGGTGTGATGGGTCAGCATCTGGATGCGGCCTTCGGGCATCTCGCCGGGCTCCACGCGGGCGAGGGTGAAGGCGGCCGTGCCCGCCACGCCCGCGTTGTCCACCGGCCGCTCCATCTTGGCGAGCGGCCGCACACGAAAGCCCTGCCCGGCGAGGCGGCGGCGCGCCGCCGGCGCATCGGCCACGGCGAAGGCCGCGAGATGCAGGCCGCCATAGCGCGCGGCGGCGGCTTCGAGCTCGGCGGCAAGCGGCGTGTCCGCGGACTTGAACAACACTTCTATATAGCCCTGGGACAGCATGGCGGTGATGTTGCCGGTCCCGGTCAGGCGCGGTGCACCGCCGGCTGGGTCTGGATTGACCTGAATGGAGATCGGCGCCGGGGCAAAGCCGGCGCGGCGCAGCGCGGCGTTCGCTCCTTCCACGTCGCGCACGAAGAACCCGATATGGTCGAGAAAGATCTGGTCGCCGGCGGGGAGCTGTGTGGATGACATCATATCCTCACTGCGTAGGGCGGGTTAGGTTGCGC
>DATBKV010000165.1:0-6953 GCA_036555745.1 Xanthobacteraceae bacterium
GGGCTCGAGCCCGATCTCTCCCTTCCCGATCTCGACCTGCCGGGCAGGGAAGGGGCGCCGCCCCGCGGGCAGGCCGAATTCGTGCAGACCCCGGCCGACTACCTCAAGGATCGCAACATCGCCCACCTGGCGGAGCAGGCACAGAAGCTCGCGGCCGAGCACAGCCGCGCCCTCGCCGCAATCGAGCGGAAATTCGGCGTGCCGGGCAACGTGCTGCTCGCGATCTGGGGACGCGAGACGGCGTTCGGAACCTACAAGCTGCCGAAGAATACCATCACCGTGCTCGCGACCCAGGCCTATTACGGGCGCCGCAAGGACATGTTCCGGCAGGAGCTGCTCTATGCCTTCAAGATGCTGGAGGAGGGCCAGGTAAGGCTGGCCGACATGCGCAGCTCCTGGGGAGGCGCGATGGGCATGACCCAGTTCCTGCCCTCCGAGTTCTACAAATACGCGGTGGATTTCGACGGCGACGGCAAGAAGGACATCTGGCACTCCGTCCCGGATGCGCTGGCGTCCGCGGCCCAGCAGCTCGTGGGCAAAGGCTGGCAGCCCGGCACGCACTGGGCCTACGAGGTGCGCGCCCCTTCGGGGATCGACTGCACCATTGCCGTGCCGGAGGTGACGCGCCCGTTGAGCGAATGGCTCAAGCAAGGCTACGCGCTCGCCTATGGCCGCAAGCCGAGCGCGGCCGACCTCGCCCAGCCGGCGTCGCTGCTCCTGCCGGAGGGGACCTACGGGCCCGCCTTTCTCACGCTCAAGAACTATTACGTGATCAAGGAATATAATTTCTCCGATCTCTATGTCCTGTTCGTCGGGCATCTGAGCGACCGGATCAGCGACCCGCGCCCGTTCGAGACGCCCTGGAGCAAGAACACGCAATTGCGCACCGCCCAGGTCGAGAGCATGCAGCGCACCCTGACCAAGCTCGGGCTCTACAAGGATAAGATCGACGGCAAGGCCGGGATGCAGACGCGCGCGGCGCTGGGCGCCTACCAGAAGACGAACCGGATCAAGCTCGACTGCTGGCCCACCGCGGCGGTGCTCGACGACATGCAGCGGCGCTCCGGCCAGTACTGAAGGCGACGATGCCCAGTGCCAATGCGCAGGGGCTGCCAATGCGTAGGGGCGGGGCATGCCTCGCCCCTACGACGTTATCCGTAAGACGTTATCCGTAAACTGTGCGGTTACTGGCAGACCGCGACCGGGCGACCGCGCCAGCCGATGACGTTGCCGTAGGCGTCGTAGACGGGCATGCGGGTCCAGTAGCAATTCGGCCCGGGCAGCGGAGCGGCGTAGCCGGTGTAGACGACATAGCCCGGCGACGGCGCGACCACGTAGGCGGGCCGGGAGTTGGCAATTGCGCTGCCGACGAGCGCGCCGGCAACAAAGCCGCCGACGAGGCCGGCGCCGACGCCGCAACCATAGCAGCGCGCGTCCGCCGGCGTGGGTGCAGCGGCGGTGGCAGCTGCCACGCCCGCAGCCGCGACCAAAGCAACCAGAGTCTTCCTCATGCGAGTCTCCTTCAACGCCGGCTGCGTGCCGGACGCAATGCGGTTGTGATGTGAGATAGCCCCAAAATGACCCATACCCCCAGTGTGAGCCGCGGTCAGTAAGAACGCGCAATTTGTCGGAATTTCGTCAGAATTGGGTTCCCCACCGGCTTGCGGAATGGATGGCAACCCGGCGTGCAGGACGGATTAGCCGAGCGAAAGCGAGGCGTAATCCGCCGCCGAGCCGCATGGATGGACGGCGGGTTACGCGGCAGGTAGGGGCGAGGCATGCCTCGCCCCTCCAGCCGCTAACCCGCCCTACGATTGGATTGTGACGGCGAGGTCAGCACACCCGGTAGCGGTACCGGTAGCGCCAGCGCCAGCAGCCATAGTACGGCCGCGGCCCGTAGTACCCGTAATAGGCCGGGGCGGGGACATAATAATCGTAATAGACCGGCGCCGGGGCGTAATAGTTGTAATAGCCATACGGGTATGGCCTCGCCAATGCGCTGCCGACGATCGCGCCGGCGGCGAACCCGCCGATCAGGCCAGGTCCCCACCACCCGCGGCCCCAGCGCGCATCGGCCGTGCTCGAGCTGCCGATCGTCGCAGCGGCGATCGTGCCGGCTGCTGCAAGTGCGGCCACAGCTTTTCTCACAGCTTTTCTCATGGGGTCTCCTTGCGTGTAGGCTCGGGTTGACGTCAGCTTCGACCGTCATGATCCACATGGCGTCTGAACAAACCCTGAATAGGGGAAGCAAGCCGATGCCGTCGCGCTGCTGCGAGGGCGGGCAGACTCGATGATACCTCCGGCTCGAGAGTTTTTCCGGAGATCGCCGTAACGCGCCGGAGGCACGAGGCCATCGCGCCGGCAGCCTCGAACAGTGAGGTCACGCAACCATGCGACACTGGTACGCGGAAGTGATCGGGATCGCCGCGGCGGTCGCCAGCCTCTACGCGGCGCACGCCAGGACGATGATTCCCTTGCGCGTGGCCGCGGTCATCGCCAACGCGCTGGCGATGACCTACAGCTTCCTGCACGGGACCTACCCTACGTTCGCGCTCAATGCGATCCTGCTGCCGCTCAACGGATGGCGGCTGCGCGCGATGCTTCACCTGATCAGAGACATCGACGCGGCCACCAAGAGCGACATGAACGTGGACTGGCTGCTCCCCTACACGCGGCCGGTGCATTTCAAGGCCGGCGATCTGATCATGCAGCGCGGCGACAACGCCACGGCCGCATTCTACATCACCTCAGGCGAGATCGAGATGGTCGAGATCAACGAGGCGCAGGGCAAGGGCACACTCGTGGGCGAGATCGGCCTGTTCGCGCCGCACGGCAGGCGCAACATGACGATCCGCTGCCGGACCGCTGTCGACGCGGCGCAGATCGACTACGATCGTTTCAAGCAGCTCTATTTCCAGAACCCGCAGTTCGGTCTGCGGCTGCTGCACCTCATCGTGGCGCGCATGCAGAGCAACCTGGAGCTGTCCCAGGGCGCGGCGGTGTCTGCTTCGTAGGGGCGAGGCATTTGCCTCGCCCTCCATCCGGTTCCGCCAGCGCGGCGAGAGGGCGACGCATGCGTCGCCCCTACGGAAATCGACACAAAGGGCGACGCATGCGTCGCCCTGCGAACGGCCGACCCCCACTCTTACAGGGCGCGGTTGCTTTCCTTCACCGCATCGGCGTCCACGTAGACCTCGTTGCCCAGCTCGCGGAACTTGACGCTCATCTGCGCCATTCCCTGCTCCTTGTCGTTGAGGGTGGCGGCGTAGTCGCGCACGTCCTGGGTGATTTTCATCGAGCAGAATTTGGGACCGCACATCGAGCAGAAATGCGCGACCTTGTGCGCCTCCTTGGGCAGGGTCTCGTCGTGGTATTCCCGCGCGGTCTCCGGATCGAGCGACAGGTTGAACTGATCGACCCAGCGGAACTCGAACCGCGCGCGCGACAAGGCATCGTCGCGCAGCTGCGCCGCCGGATGGCCCTTGGCCAGATCGGCCGCGTGCGCCGCGATCTTGTAGGCGATCACGCCCTCCTTGACGTCGTCGCGGTCGGGAAGCCCCAGGTGCTCCTTGGGCGTGACATAGCAAAGCATGGCGGTGCCGAACCAGCCGATCATCGCCGCGCCGACCGCCGAGGTGATGTGGTCGTATCCCGGCGCGATGTCGGTCGTCAGCGGGCCCAGCGTGTAGAACGGCGCCTCCCCGCACTCCTTGAGCTGCTTCTCCACGTTGACCTTGATCTTGTGCATGGGCACGTGGCCCGGGCCCTCGATCATCACCTGGCAGCCCTTCGCCCAGGCGATCCTGGTCAGCTCGCCCAGGGTCTCGAGCTCGGCGAACTGCGCGCGGTCGTTGGCATCGGCGATCGAGCCGGGGCGCAGCCCGTCGCCGAGCGAGAAGCTCACGTCGTACCTGCGCATGATGTCGCAGATCTCGTCGAAGCGCTCGTAGAGGAAGCTCTCCTTGTGACGCGAGAGGCACCATTTCGCCATGATCGAGCCGCCGCGCGAAACGATGCCGGTGACCCGGCTCGCGGTGAGATGGATGTAGGCGAGCCGCACGCCGGCGTGGATGGTGAAGTAATCGACGCCCTGCTCGCACTGCTCGATCAGCGTATCGCGGTAGCACTCCCAATCGAGCTTGACCGGATCGCCGTGCACCTTCTCCAGCGCCTGATAGATGGGCACGGTGCCGATCGGCACCGGCGCGTTGCGGATGATCCACTCGCGCGTGGTGTGGATGTTGCGCCCGGTGGAGAGATCCATCACCGTGTCGGCGCCCCAGCGGATCGCCCACACCATCTTCTCCACCTCCTCCTCCACCGACGAGGTGACCGCCGAGTTGCCGATATTGGCGTTGATCTTGGTCAGGAAATTGCGGCCGATGATCATCGGCTCGAGCTCGGCGTGATTGATGTTCGAGGGGATGATGGCGCGGCCGCGCGCCACTTCCGAGCGCACGAATTCCGGCGTGACGAACGCGGGCACGGACGCCCCGAAGCTCTCTCCATCCGCCAGCGCCGCCTCTGCGCGCTCGAGCATCTGCTTGCGGCCGAGATTCTCCCGCTCGGCGATGTAGATCATCTCCTTGGTGACCGCTCCCGCGCGCGCCCATTCGAGCTGGGTGACGGGCTGGCCGTCGGCGGCGCGCAGCGGCCGGTATTCGCCGGGGAAGCTGCGGGCGACGTGACGGCCCGCCACATTGCCGTTGTCCTCGGGCCTGATGCGCCGGCCTTCGTAATCCGCGACGCCGCCGCGCGCGCGCACCCAGGCGGAGCGCTCGCGGGCAAGCCCGCGCTCGACATCGATGGTGACGCTCGGATCGGTGTAGGGGCCGGTGGTGTCGTAAACCGGCAGAGATGCCTCGCCCGCGCCTTCGCTGAGCAGGATCTCCCGGATCGGGACGCGAAGGTCGGGCGCGGCATCCGGCGCGGCGTAGACCTTGCGCGAAGCGGGCAGCGGCCCCGTCGTCACCTTGGGTGTCGAGAAATCAGGATCATGGATGTTCATGGGTTGCTCCCGTTGGGAACTGGCGAGTTAAGAAACGCGGTCCGCTTCCTGCGTGCGAGCGCGCAGCGCCGTTGGGCGAATGCCGCGCGCGAGGTGCTGGCCGGATAAGGAAGTGATGGCACGGATTGTCCTGTCCCTTCGCCGGCATGACCCGGATCAGGTTCGAAGGGTTTTCCGCGGCACCCATGGCGGGCTCGGCGAACTCTCAGCTCCTTGACCGGAGCTCCCCTCGGAACACGCCGTCAATGTAAGCCGGCCCGCGAGGCTGTCAACGCGATGCGGCGCATGCCCGCTCCTGCGTGCACGCCGCCTCGTCGGGGCACGCCCATAGGCTGTAGGGGCGGGTTTGAAACCCGCCCCTACGCGCAATCAACCGAACGGGCGCTAATAAATGCCGCCGGGACTTGTCGGGGCGCGGCGCTCGGAACCGGTCGGCTCGGAGAGCCGTGCCGCGGCGCGACGGGCGTTTATCGGCAACACGATGACCTTGGTGCCGACGCGGGCGCGGTTGTAGAGGTCGATCACGTCGTCGTTGACCATGCGGATGCAGCCGGAGGAGACCTGCTGGCCGATGGTGGAGGGGGCATTGGTGCCGTGAATGCGGTACATCGACCCGCTGGAGATACATGGCGCGGGCGCCCAGAGGATTGCCGGGGCCGCCGGCCACGAAGCGCGGCAGATACGGCTGGCGTCCGATCATCTCGGGCGGAGGCGTCCAGTCCGGCCACTCGGCCTTGCGCTCGATCGTCTTGGTGCCGGACCAGGTGAAGCCTTCGCGGCCGACGCCGATGCCGTAGCGCAAGGCTTTGCCGCCGCCCAGCACGAGATAAAGATAAGTGTTCGGGGTGTCGATGATGATCGTGCCGGGCGCTTCGCTGCTGCGATAATCCACGACCTGACGCCGCAATTCGGGGGCCATTTCCTCGTCCTGCTGCTCCGGGCTGCCGGTGCCGTAGGCCGAAGCCTGCGCCGGCGGGCTCGGGGCCGCGAGATTGGGCTGATTGAAGAAGGCGAACGGGTCGGCCGAGGCGCTGCCGGAGAAGGCCAGCGCGACAAGCGTGCCTAGCGCGCCGGCAAGGCGCGGATGCTGGAATTTCGTCTGGAATTTCGTCATTGGCGCTCCCCCTTCGATGCCCGTTGGTCGGGGAGCCGGGCGGCGGGGTTCAATGCGGCGGTGCACAAGATCGTGAGGCGGCTTCGATGCCGACCCAACTCGTGGGGGAATCTCCGTAGGGGCGACGCATGCGTCGCCCTCTTGCCGGTGTGCCGAGCGGACGCAGGGCGAGGCATGCCTCGCCCCTACGAAACATTGGCGTTCCTAGGGCGGGCCGGAATCTCCGCAACGGCGGACGCATGCGTCGTCCTCTTGCCGCAACCGCGCTAAGCCGATGGAGGGCGCGGCATGCCGCGCCCCTACGAAACGCGGCTGGCGTGCCATCCCACGACCGCCTCGGCGACCGAATCGGTGGAAGCGAAATAGGGCTTGATGTCGAGGAGCGGCGTTCCGTCGAGGCAGTCGAGGCCGACCACGGAGAGCCGATTACCGCTCACGCCGAGCAACCGGGCCACGCTGAACGCGATCGGGTTGGGCCGGGCAGGGGACCGCAGCGCAAAGGTGCCGCGTCCGGCGCCGTAATGCCGCGGCACCTGGATGACGAGATCGCGTCGCGATCTGTCCATCCAGTACAGCACGACGATATGGGTGCAGGTCTCGACCCCCTCGAGGGCCGGCGCCCACGATGGGTCGACCTCGATGGTGCAGACCGCATCGGATTCCCGCGCGTTTTTGGGGCAATTGTCGCGGTCGGTCCAAGGGGTCCGGATCCGGCCGATGAAGTAAACCGAGGCATCGAAGTGCCGCGGCAATGCGACGGCGACCTCGCCTTCGCGGATGTCCCATTTGTCGTCGCTCATGCGCCGTTTCTCGTCTGAGTGGGTAAAATGC
>DATBKV010000166.1:0-2966 GCA_036555745.1 Xanthobacteraceae bacterium
CAGCAGGCGGGCCACAAAGCGAAGGCGCTCTTCCATCACCGAACTCGCTTTCCACGGCATCAACACCTCCCGCCCGCAAAAGGCGAAAAGTGTTACCCATGTGTCCGGTACGAAATGTCACCTATGTCTCGGGCCGCTCAGATGTGGCTAGAGAGGGGCCATTTTGAGATCGTTGCGGGCTCACGCGCAGCTAACGCTACCGCAAGCCAAGCCGACCACATCCGAGCCCCTGAATTGCTCGACGGCTGCGGCGCCGGAAGCCTGCACCGAGTCGCTGATGCTAGCGCAAGGCTTCACGGTTCCGCTGATGGGCGCCACGCATTGGTAATGTTGAAAGAGGGGAGGGACATGAAGCAACTCAAGACTTCGAATTGGGACAAGTTCACTAAACGCATCGTGCTCGGGCTAATCGTCTCGGCGGTGGTAGCCGCCGTGTTCCTGCTGTTGGGCATTTACATTGTCGGCACATAGCGCCCCGCCGGAAGCAGCATGTCAACAAGCAGGGACGGCGCGGCGCGCGGCGATGCGCGGTCCGGCACCGCGCACGATATCGATCAATTGAACCGAGTCCGCCGGCTCCGCCTCAGCGCGCCAGGCGACATGGCCGTCGGGCCGGACCAGCACGAGCGCACGCCCGTAAAGCGCCGCAGCGGATGGATGATCGATCCGGTGGACCTGCAGTGGCACGCCGCGGCGCGCAGCGGCTCGCTCGATGGCCTGGCTCGGCACGTCCGAGAATTTCAAGAGCACGAAGCCCGCGCCGAACAGGTCCAGGGTTGATTTTCCCGGAGCGAGCCAAACATGCGGGGCCCGCGCGCCGGGAAATGCGGTCTGCGTGTAGCCATAAGTGTCGTCTTGCGGCCTTGGCGTTCCGTCGGGAATCACGATGGGCGAAGGATGATAGATATGTCCAAGATGCACGCCGAGCGGGTTCCAGCTCCTTTCGTTCTCTTCGACCAGCTGGGCGCCGATGGCGCGGCGTGCCGCAGCGCCTTCGGCGCTCGGTGAATTGATTTCGCTTCGTTCCGCCGCGCTGCGCAGCCGACGGTAATTCTTCAGCGAAATCTCGGCGGCGCGTGCGGACGCCGGCCGGCGCTCGTAGTCGTAGCTCTCGAGCAATTCCTCGCCGCCCCAGCCACCGAGCACGGCTGCCAGCTTCCAGCCTAGATCGAACGCATCCTGAATGCCGGTATTCACGCCCAGTCCGCCGTTCGGCGGATGCGCGTGCGCGGCGTCGCCGGCAAGGAACACCCGACCGTCCATGAAGCGATCGGCGACCGTTCGCTTGCGCTCCCACAAATCCTGGTGCTCGACAACGTAGGCGACGTCGCGGCCCATGCATCGGCGCATCAATGCCGGGATATCGGCGTTCTGGAGCCGACCTTCATCCAGATCGACAAGCTGCAAGCGCCATAGATCTTTTCCGTCTACAATCGACAGGAACGACCAGGTTCCTTCCGGGCCGACGAAAACGTAGCGAAAGCCCTTGCCCTTGCCGTGCTGCGCGGCCAAGTCTGGAATACGCAGATAGATCGTCATCGACCAGTCGATGTGTGGTTCGCCGCGGATTTCAATGCCGAGCAGATCGCGCACCGTGCTGGCAAAGCCGTCGCAGCCGACCAGGTACTCGCTGCGAAGCGTTTCGCTGCGGCCGGTCAGGCGATCACGTAGCGTGGCGGTCACCCCGTCCGGATCCTGTACGAAGCTCTCGAGCTGCGTGTTGTGCCGTAATGTCACGTGCGGAAACGATCGCGCGTGCTCGTGCAGGATCGGATCAAACCATGTCTGCGGGCAGGGCATGCCGCGTTCCGGGCTGACGGTCAGGTGTGGCTGAGCCGCAAGCGCCGGAACGCGCACCCGACCGAGCTCGTAGCCCTGCAGATCGGTCACGAAGATGCTGTCGAGCGGCCAGTCGCGAGGAAATCCCCAATTGCGCACCTTCTCGACGATGCCGAGCTGGCGGCAGAACTCCATGGTGCGGACGCTGACTTCGAGCATTTTGGCGGGATTGAGCTTGTTCTCGCGCTCTTCCACCAGCAAGGTAGCAACGCCGCGCCGTCCGAGATCGCCCGCCAGGGCAAGGCCAATGGGGCCGCCGCCGGCGATCAGCACGGGCGTCTCAATCGTCCGTTCGTTCATGGCGCCGTTGTATCAGGCTGTCCTGGGCTGCCGAAGCCGCAGAGGGCGCCAAGCGCTTCATCGCCGCGCCGCTACGGTCGGGAAGGCAACTAGAACAGCGAGCTCACGATGAATCCGGCGATCAGCACCACGATGGTGGCGACGATCAGCCAGCCCGCCGCCATCAGTACGCCGCGGGTGAACTCGTCAAGCTCGCGCATGATTGCCGACTTTCGTCGCGCGGCAGCTCGCGAGCTCGTCGCCCGCCGAGCTGACCAGAGCCCGTGACTGCAGATCGGCGTTCAAGGGGTCGATCCGCTGTTTGAAAAGCCGGGTGCCGTTTCGCCGCGCATCAACGAGATAAAAAACACGATCCTCCGGCGATTGCAATTGCCCCGCTGCGCGCGCCGGCGCCCAGACGGGAGCCCGCGATGGGCTCCGCGGCGCCGTTCGTGTAAATTGGTGTCCTGGACCGCATCGGGTGAGCGCGGCCAGGTCGCGACCGTGGCCCGAGCGCCGCGAACCGTGCGGGAATTTCTCGCGACCGTGAACGCTCTTTGATGGTGGGAAGGATGAACCTCGAGCATCCGGATTTGGTAGCAATATTGCTCCACGTGGCAGATCAGGGCGCGCAGTCCGGCGTGGTCACGCACCTGCTGACCCAGCTCGGTCTCGATCCCAACGAGGTCACGGTCGGGGAGGTCGTCCATCGCCTGGAGGGGGCCGCCTGGGCGGCGATCAATCTCGCCAACGTGTTCGCGCTGCTGGGCGCGCTGTTCTACGTCGCCACGCTGTTGATGCGCACGATCGTGCCGCTGCGCGTCTCCGCGCTGATCAGCTGCGCGTTC
>DATBKV010000167.1:0-5161 GCA_036555745.1 Xanthobacteraceae bacterium
GCCCAGGCCACGAGGTTGTCCACCACCAGCTGGTCCATCCGCTCCCGCGTCGCCACCGAAGCCGAGCCGAGATGGGGAAACAGCACGACGTGATCCATCGCGATCAGCTCCGGCGGCACCTCGGGCTCGCGCTGATAGACGTCGAGGCCGGCAGACAAGATAGTCTTGTCCTGCAGCGCCTTGATCAGCGCTGCCTCGTCCACCACCGAGCCGCGCGCCATGTTGATGAGGATGCCGTCGGCACCGAGCGCCTTGAGAACTTCGGCATTGATCAGGTTGCGCGTCTGCGCGCCGCCGGGCGTGATCACCATCAACACGTCGACCTCGCGCGCCATGTCGATTAGGCTGGGATAGTAACGGTACGAAACCCCGACGGCCGGCCGCCGCGAGTGATAGACCACCGGCACCTGCATGGCCGCGAGCCGGCGCGCGATCGCCTGCCCGATGCGGCCCATGCCGACCATGCCGACAGTGCGGTTGCGCAAGGTCGCCTTGCTCAGCGGATAGCCCTTCTGCAGCCACTTGCCCGCGCGGAGGTAGCGCTCGGCCTGCGGGAATTCGCGCGCCGTGCACAAGAGCAGCCCAAGCGCGGTGTCGGCGACCTCCTCGGTCAGCACGTCCGGGGTATTGGTGACGATGATCCCGTGCGCACTGGCCCAACTGGTATCGACGTGGTCGTAGCCGACGCCGAAGGAAGCCACGATCTCGAGCCGGGGAAGCCGGCCCATCAGCGCGCGGTCGATGCGCTCCTCGGTGGCGGAGCAGGCGATGGCGCGCAGGCCCGGCGCCGTCTCGGCGAAGAATTTCTCCCGATCTTGCAGGTCGGAAAATCTGATCAGCTTGAACGCTTGCTCGAGCCCGCGCACGATCACCGGCTTGGGCGGCCCGATCAGCAGGACCTCGGTCGTCTCGGCGGCCATCCTTTGCTCCTGGCTCGTGTCGCGGATGCGGTGGACAGGGATACGACCTCAGACCAGCATGGTGACCGGCTGCTCCACGAAGCGTCGGAACGCCGCGAGCAGCTCGGCGCCGAGCGCGCCGTCAACCACGCGGTGATCGCACGAGAGCGTCACCGACATCACGCTGGCGAAGGCGACGCCGCCGTCCGCAGTCTCGACCGCCTGCCGCCGCGTCGCGCCGACCGCGAGGATGGTGGCCTGCGGCGGGTTGATGATGGCTGCAAATTCGCGCACGCCGTACATACCGAGATTGGAGATGGCGGAGGAGCCGCCCTGGTATTCGTCCGGCTTGAGCTTGCGCTCGCGCGCGCGTGACGCGAGGCTCTTCATCTCGCGCGAGAGCGCCGAGAGCGCCTTGGTCTCGGCCTGCCGGATCACCGGGGTGATCAGCCCACCCTCGATCGCCACCGCAACGCCGATGTCGGAATGCTTGAAGCGCAGGATGCGGTCCTGCGCCCACGCCGCGTTGGCGGCAGGCACGCGCTGCAGCGCCGCCGCCCACGCCTTGATGAGCAGATCGTTGACCGAAAGCTTCAGCGCGGGCTCTCCCGCCGCATTCTTGGGGGCCGCCGCGTTGACCTCCTCGCGCAACGCGAGGAGCCGGCCGATCTCGACGTCGGCTGTGAGGTAGAAATGCGGGATGGTCTGCGCCGCCTGCGTGAGGCGGGCGGCAATGGTCTTGCGCATGCCGTCGAGCGGCATCTCCTCATAGGGCACGCCGCGGTAGTGCGCCTTGATCTCGTCGGCGCCGGGCGCCGGCGCAAGCGCGGCGCGCGCACCGCTCGCGAGCGCGGCCTCGACATCGCGCGCGAGGATGCGGCCGTGCGGCCCCGACGGCGCAATCGCACCAAGGTCGATGCCGTTCTCGGCAGCAAGCCGCCGCGCCAGCGGGGAGACGCGCACGCCGCCGGGCAGACGCGCCGGGCCGTAGTTGCGCCCGGGCGTGCGCACCTCAAAGAAAGGATCCAGCTTGACCGGCGCGGCTGGCGCAGCCGGCGTGGCACCCGCGCTCAGTTCCGGCCCAGAAGCCGCGCGCGCGGGCGATGCCAAGCCCTGCGCGGGCGCGACGCCGGCTGCGGAATGGCCACCCCCGCCGTCGCCGATCACCGCGACGATCGCGCCGACCGGCGCCACCGCGCCTTCCGGCACGCGGATTTCCGACAGCACGCCGGCGGTGGTCGAGGGGACCTCCATCGATACCTTGTCGGTCTCGATCTCGAACAGGTTGTCGCCGGGCTTGACCACGTCGCCCGCGGCCTTGAACCATTTCGTGATCTTGCCTTCCGCCACGGTCTCACCGAGCTGCGGCATCAGCACGTCCATCGACGCCTCGCTCCGCGGTCGTATTCCGGATGCGGTGCAGCGTGCGGCGCAACGCAGCGGCCATAGGGTGGGCACAGGCGCGCCACCCGGTCTTCACACGCGGGCAAAATCGCTCGCGCGCCGTGCCGACGCGGCCACACCACGGTCAACGATTGTGCCCACCCTACCGACGTCACCACGTCACCGAGATGTATTGCGTCTCCAGAAATTCCATGAGGCCTTCATGCGCGCCTTCGCGGCCGATGCCGGACTGCTTCATGCCGCCGAACGGCGCGGCCGGATCGGAGACAAGGCCGCGGTTGAGCCCGATCATGCCGAAATCAAGCTGCTCGGAGACGCGCATGCCGCGGCTCATGTCCTTGGTGTAGAGGTAGGCGACGAGCCCGTACTCGGTGTCGTTGGCGCGCCTGATCGCCTCGTCCTCCGAGGTGAAGGTCTGGATCGCGGCGACCGGGCCGAAGATCTCCTCGTTGAGCATCTTGGCGCCGTCGGGCACCGCGTCGAGCACGGTGGGCGGATAGAAGTGCCCCGCGCCGGCAGGCGCCTTGCCGCCGGTGAGGACCTTGGCGCCCTTGCCGACGGCGTCGTCGACCAGCTCGATCACCTTGGTCCTGGCATCGGCGTTGACCAGCGGCCCCACCATGACGCCGTCGTCGAGCCCGTTGCCGACCTTGAGCGCCGCCATCTTGGCGGCGAGCTTCTTGGCGAACTGGTCGTGCACCTTCTCGTGCACGTAGAAGCGATTGGCCGAGGTGCAGGCCTCGCCCATGTTGCGCATCTTGGCGATCATGGCGCCGTCAATGGCGGCGTCGATGTCGGCATCCTCGAACACGATGAAGGGGGCATTGCCGCCAAGCTCCATCGCCGGCTTGACCACGCTGTCGGCGGCCTCGTGCAGCAGCTTGCGGCCGACCTCGGTCGAGCCGGTGAACGAGACCACGCGCACGCGCGGATCGTGCAGCATGGCGCTCACCACCTTGCCGGAGGAGCGCGAGGGAATGACGTTGACCACGCCCGCCGGCACGCCCGCCTCCGCCAAGATCGGCATCAGCGCCAGCATGGTGAGCGGCGTATCGGAGGCGGGCTTGAGCACGACCGGGCAGCCGGCCGCGAGCGCAGGGCCGATCTTGCGCGTCGCCATGGCGGCGGGGAAATTCCAGGGCGTCACCAGCACCGCCACCCCGGCCGGCTTGTGCTGCACCACGATGCGGGCACCCGAGGCCGGCGCGCGCGAGAGCGCGCCGATCGCGCGCACCGCCTCCTCGGCGTACCAGCGGAAAAACTCGGCGGCATAGGCGACCTCCCCGCGTGAATCGGAGAGCGCCTTGCCGTTCTCGATGGTGATCAGCTTCGCCAGCCGCTCGGCATCGCGCATGATCAGCTCGTACGACTTGCGCAGGATCTCGGCGCGCTCGCGCGGCTTCTTGGCGGCCCACGGGGCGAACGCCTCGCCCGCGGCGTCGACCGCGGCCTTGGCGTCCTCCACCGTCGCGCTGGCGACCGAGGCGATCTTGTTCTCGGTCGCGGGATCGAGCACGTCGAAGCGCCCCCCGTCGGAGGACTTGCGCCATTTGCCGCCGATCCACAGGTCGGTCGGCACATCGGCGAGGAGATTGTCGTATCTGGAAGTCATGGATCTATCCTCGCTGTCGCGTGTCCCGGGCGCGTAAAGCGAGCGCGCTTGCGCGAGCGGAACGACCACACCGATCTCGGGCTTGCCCGAGATCGACACTTATAAGCGCGCAGCTCGGGTAAACCCGACCTGCGTGGACCCAGCGCAAAACTCGCGAAACGCAACATCCGTCGCAAGCCTGCCGTGAGGCTCCTGAGTCCCGGCTCTCGCTTCGCTCGGCCGGGACACAGTTGCATAAGCGCATCGCAACACATGCATCACCCCTGCAGCGAGCGGTGCACGCGCTCGACGATGCGCTCGACCGTCGGCAGCGCGATGTCCTCGAGGATGTCGGCGGCGGGCAGCGGAATGTGCGGGGTGGTGATCCGCACTGGCGGCCCGTCGAGCTCGTAGAACGCCTCGTCAGCGACGATTGACACGATCTCGGCGCCCCAGCCGCACAGCCGCGGGTTCTCCTCGACCGTGAACAGGCGATGCGTACGAGCAACCGAGCCGAGGATGGTCTGGGTGTCGAGCGGCACCAGCGAGCGCACGTCGACAACCTCGCAGTCGATGCCGTGCTCTGCCTTGAGCTTGTCCGCCGCCTCGAGCGCGCGCGGCACCATCAACGCCAGCGCCAGAATGGTGGCGTCCTTGCCCGGCCGGACAATGCTCGCGGTGCCGAGGCGGTCGACGATTTCGCCGTCCGGCACCTCGCCCTTGGTGGGATAGAGCGACTTGTGCTCGAAGAAGATCACGGGGTCGGGGTCCCGCACCGCCGCCGCCATCAGCCCGATCACGTCGCGCGGGGTCGACGGCGCCACCACCTTGAGCCCGGGAATCATCATCGCCCAGTTCTCGACGCTCTGGCTGTGCTGCGCCCCGAAGCGCGAGCCCGCGCCGTTGCCGGTACGCACCACCAGCGGGCACTTGAGTTGGCCGTTCGACATGTAGCGGCTCTTGGGGAACTCGTTGGCGATATAGTCGAAGCAGACCGCGAAGAAATCCGAGAACATGATCTCCGCGATCGGCTTGAGGCCGGTCATCGCCGCGCCCATGGCGGCGCCCAGGATCGCCTGCTCCGAGATCGGGCAGTCGCGCACGCGCTTCGCCCCAAACTGCTCGTACAGTCCCACCGTCGCCTTGAACACGCCCCCGGCCTTGGCCACGTCCTCGCCGAAGAAGATCACGTCGGGATCGCGCGTCATCTCCTGGGCGATGCCGCGGGCGACCGCGTCGCGATAGGTCAGTTCCGCCATGCGAAGCC
>DATBKV010000168.1:0-12734 GCA_036555745.1 Xanthobacteraceae bacterium
CCTTGGCGAGCTGGATCGCGGCGGTGCCGATGCCCGACGAGCCGCCGTGGACGAGGAGGGTCTCGCCCGCCTGCAGGCGGCCGCGCTCGAACACGTTGTGCCAGACGGTGAAGAAGGTCTCGGGAATGGCAGCGGCCTCGATGCGCGTCAGCCCGGGCGGTAGCAGCAGCGCATGGCTCTCGTGCGCCGGGCAGTATTCTGCGTAGCCGCCGCCCACTACCAGTGCCATGACCGCATCGCCGAGCTTCCAGCGGGTGACGCCGGCGCCGAGCGCAACCACCTCACCTGCGATTTCGAGCCCCGGGATGTCGGTGGCGCCCTTGGGCGGCGGATAAAGGCCCTGCCGTTGCATCACGTCGGGGCGGTTCACACCTGCCGCCGCCACCTTCACCAGCACCTCGCCCTCGCCGGGCTGCGGCAGCTCTCGCCGCTCCGGCACCAGCACGTCGGGCGGGCCGGGCGCGCGGATCGCGATTGCGGTCATCTCGGCGGGCAGGCTGAGCATGCAGGAGCTCCTGACTAAATTAATCGCGGCGCAGTGGCGTTTCTTAGTGGGGTGGGGGGCATGTGACAACGCCGGCACGCGCGGCTATTTTTTGCGCGCGCGGATGGAGACGAGCGATGCCGGCGATGGACGAGGACGACCGCCCGAAGAAGAAGATCACGCACGAGATCGGCCAGGATCTCGCGCTGCTCTCGATCAAGGAGTTGGAGGAGCGCATCGCGTTGCTCAACGAGGAGATCGGGCGCCTGCGCGCGGCCATCGCCAGCAAGCAGGGCTCGCGGCAGGTGGCGGACGGGTTCTTCAAGAAATAGCGCGCGGCGCACCGCCGCCGGGCGCGAGCGCAGCGGCGGCAGGCGGCGTCCGCATCATTCGCCGCGCGGGCTCCAAACGAAAAAAGAGCCGCCGTCGCCGGCGGCTCGAAGTCTAAACAGGGAGGCGTCAAACAGAGTGGACAGGAGCCACTCAATGTCCAGAAGATGGACGCGTGCAGTAATAATCGTGAAAGCTTAACAACATCTTAAGATTTTCAGTGGTTTGGCGGGATCCGTTCGCGCGCGGGCGCATCCCCGCCCACCCCCGCGCAGCCGTATCGAAATACCGCGGCAACTATGTCGCGAGCTTTCCGGCACGTATGCTGGACAGACAACGGCCGGCTGCGCGATGCTTCCGTTCCCGCCAGGGGCTGGCGCAAGAAGACCACCACAAGCGACAGCGACGCGTTGCGTGAGGCGTAAACCAATGCCGGAGAAGTTGGCTAGCGGCGCCGTGTCCTTTGGCGAACGGCTGGCGTGCTCGCGGGTCTTTGCAGACTTGTTCCGGGACGGCATGGCCCTGGTCGAGGAGACCGCGGCCTATCTCGACGGACCCGGCCGCAGGGAATCGAAGAAGCTCGCGCGCAACGCCGCGCTCGCCTATGCCACCGAAAGCATGCGGCTCACTACGCGGCTGATGCAGATCGCGTCCTGGCTTTTGCTTCATCGTGCGGTCAAGGAAGGCGAGATGTCGCTGGCGCAGGCCAGCAAGGAAAAGGCCAAGGTCAAGCTCGCGGCCGCCGAGCAGAGCGACGAGCAGAACCTCAAGCTAGTGCCGGAACGGCTGCGCGCGCTGATCCAGCGCTCGAAGGCCTTGCAGACGGCGGTGCGCCGGCTCGACGCCACCATTCACGCCGGCCCGCCGCGCGGCGACCGCGGCAATCCGGTGGAGCGGCAGCTGGGGTTGCTCAAGGCCGCCTTCGAGCAGGAGTAAGCGCTCGCGCGCGCTGCGCCACCGGCGACGGAGCTTCCCCTCGATATCGATCATTGTTCGAGGGCCGCGCCGCTTCGCACGGACGCGTTCAGGCAAAGCTCTGCGCGCGCGGGTCTTTGCGGGCGAACGCGAGGATAGCGCTATTTCTTGAGCCCGAGGCCGGCGAATTTCTTCTGAAAGCGCGACAAGCGACCGCCGCGATCCACCAGCTGCTGCTGGCCGCCGGTCCAGGCCGGATGCGATTTCGGATCGATATCGAGATGCAGCGTGTCGCCTTCCTTGCCCCAGGTGGTGCGGGTGGTGAACTCGGTTCCGTCGGTCATCACCACCTTGATGGTGTGGTAGTCGGGGTGCAGGTCGGGTTTCATGGTGCTCATCCTGCGCGCTTCGGGCGCGGGTACGGCCGCAAGTCGATGGAAAGTCGCGGCTCTATATCGCAGGCGGAGGGGGGAAACAAGCGCGGCGGAATTGACTACATCGCGGCTCGGACGCAACGCCCCGCGGGCTGGCCTGATTGCCACGACCGGCCGGGCGGGGCATTGTCGCGCCGGCTTCGCTTGGCTGGCGGCGCAAGCTGCGAGGTGTGGATGAGATGAACGTCGTCGAGCGAGACGCCGCGCAGGCGCCGGCGGCCGCGGTCGCGGAGCCGGAACGGGCGACCGCGCCACCAGCGGCCGTCCCGGTGCGTAATCGTCGGGTGCGGCCGCTGCTCTCGCTCATGCCCTACCTCGCGCGCTATCGCGCGCGCGCCATCGCCGCGCTGGTCGCGCTTGTTGCCGCGGCGGTGACCACGCTGGTGGTGCCGATCGCGGTCCGCCGCATGATCGATTTCGGGTTCTCGCGCGAGAGCGCGAACCTGATCGACAGCTATTTCGCGGTCATGATCGGGATCGTGGCTGTGCTCGCGCTCGCGAGCGCGGCGCGCTTCTATCTCGTCACGACCCTGGGCGAGCGCATCGTGGCCGATCTGCGTGAGGAGGTGTTCGGCCATCTCGTGTCGCTGTCGCCGGCCTATTTCGACGCCGCCAAGAGCGGGGAACTGATCTCGCGGCTGACCGCCGACACGACCCAGATCAAGGCCGCGGTCGGCGCCTCGGTATCGGTCGCCTTGCGCAACCTCGTGCTGTTCGTCGGCGCGGCGGCGATGATGGTGGTGACGAGCCCGCGGCTGTCCGGCTTCGTGCTCGCCGCGATCCCGGTCATCGTGCTGCCGCTCTACGGCTTCGGCCGCGCGGTGCGCCGGCGCTCGCGCGCGGCTCAGGACACGCTCGCCGACGCCACCGCCTATGCCTCCGAGCTGATCGGCGGCTTGCGCGTGCTGCAGGCCTTCACCAACGAGCGGCTGGCCAGGAGCAGGTTCGGCGCCGCGGTCGAGCTCGCCTTCCTCGCCGCGCGCAACTCAATCCGGGCGCGCGCGATCCTCACCGCGATCGCGATCTTCCTGGTGTTCGCGAGCGTGGTGGTGGTGCTGTGGGTGGGCGCGCAGGACGTGCTCGGCGGCCGGCTGAGCGCGGGACGGCTGTCCCAGTTCGTGCTCTACGCGGTGTTCGCCGCCGCCGGGCTCGGCCAGCTCTCGGAGGTCTGGGGCGAGATCTCGCAGGCCGCTGGCGCAGCCGAGCGATTGTTCGAGATCCTGCACGTGGCGCCCGCGATCGTCGCGCCTATCCATCCGCGCCCGCTGCCGCAGTCCGCGCGCGGCGAGGTCGCCTTCGCCGATGTCCGCTTTCGGTATCCGGCCCGGCCCGAAACCTCGGCGCTCGACGGAGTGTCGTTCGCGGTGCGCCCTGGAGAGAAGGTCGCGCTCGTCGGACCCTCGGGCGCCGGCAAGAGCACGATCTTCCATCTCATCCTGCGCTTCTACGATCCCACCGCCGGCACGGTCAGCTTCGACGGGGTGCCGCTGGTCGAGGTCGATCCGCTGCAATTGCGCCGGCACATCGCCCTGGTGCCGCAGGACACCGTCATCTTCGCCGCCTCGGTGCGCGAAAATATCCGCTTCGGCCGGCCGGACGCGAGCGACGCCGAGGTGGAGCGCGCCGCCGAGCTCGCCAATGCGCTGGAATTCATCCGGCTGCTGCCGCAGAAGCTCGACAGCCCAGTCGGCGAGCGCGGGGTCACGCTGTCGGGTGGCCAACGCCAGCGCATCGCGATCGCGCGCGCCATCCTGCGCGAGGCGCCGCTTCTGCTGCTCGACGAGGCAACCTCTTCACTCGATGCCGAGAGCGAGACGCTGGTGAAGACCGCGCTCGAGCGGCTGATGCGGGATCGCACCACGGTGGTGATCGCGCACCGGCTCGCGACCGTGCTGTCCTGCGACCGCATTCTGGTCATGGAGGCCGGCCGCATCGTCGAGCAAGGTACGCACGCAAGCCTGGTGGCCGCGGGCGGACTCTATGCACGCCTGGCTCGGCTGCAGTTCCAGGGTTGATGCCGACCCGCGCGCGCCTTCACGCGGCCGGCGCCGGCCGCCAGCTCATCTTGTGGACCGGTGTGCCCGAGCGCCAGTTGAGGGCTTCTCCCGAAATGACGAAGCCGTGCTTCTCGTAAAAGCGGATGGCGCGCGGATTGTCGACGTTCACATGCAGGTCGAGGCCGGCCGGAGATATGCGCTTGGCCTGGGCGATGAGCGCGTCGGCTACCCCGGTTCCCCACGCCTCCGGCGCCACCACGATCTGATCGAGGTCGAGAGTGCGCGGATCGACGGTGACGAACCCCACCATCCCGCCGTCCGCTTCCGCCACCGCGATCGTCGCCACCGGCGCGAGCTCCTCGCGCCAGCGCCGGCGCCACCAATCGAGGCGGGTCCTGAAATCGATGCGCGGATAGGCGAGCTGCCAAGTGCGCAGCCACAGCTCGATCGCCGCCTCTTCGTCGGCGGCGAGGTACGGCCGCAGGATGAAGGCAGAGACCGTCACCGCTCCGTCAGCTTGAGCTCGATGCGGCGGTTGCGGCTGAAGGCTTCCTCGGTCTTGTCGGGATCGATCGGCTGGAATTCGCCGAAGCCCGCGGCCACCAGCCGCTGCGGCGACACACCCTTGGCAATGAGGTACTGCACGACCGAGATCGCGCGCGCCGCGGACAGCTCCCAATTGTTGCGGAATTGCAGGCTGTTGATCGGCCGCACGTCGGTATGGCCGTCGACCCGAAGCACCCAGGCGATTTCGCGCGGGATCTTCTTCTCGAGGTCGAGCAGCGCGCCGGCGAGGCCGTCGAGCTCGGCCAAGCCCTCGGGCTTGTCGAGGCTGGCCTTGCCGGTATCGAAGAACACCTCGGACTGGAACACGAAACGGTCGCCGACGATGCGGATATCGGGGCGGTTGCCCAGAATCGCGCGCAAGCGCCCGAAGAAATCGGAGCGATAGCGCGAAAGCTCCTGCACCCGCTGAGCAAGCGCCACGTTCAGCCGTTGGCCGAGATCGGCGATGCGATTCTGCGACTCCTTGTCCTTCTTCTCGGAGGCGTCGAGCGCCTCTTCCAGCGCGGAGAGCTGGCGCCGCAATGCCGAGATTTGCTGGTTGAGCACCTCGACCTGCGCCAGCGCGCGGGCGGACAGCCGCTTCTCCGCGTCGAGCTGGCCGCTGAGCTCGGCGGCCTTGCCCTGCGCATCGGCCGCGCCGCTGCCGGCGCCCTCGTACAGGCCCTTGTAGCGGTCGCGCTGCCCTTCGGCCGTCGCCAGGCTCGAGCGCAACGCGCTCAGCTGCTCCTCGAGATCGAGCTTGCCTGTCTTCTCCAATGACAGAAGCTCGGTGAGCTGTGCGATCTGCGCGTTGAGCCGGTTGAGCGCGGTGTCTTTGCCGGTGACTTCCTGGGTCAGGTAGAACTGCACGAGCACGAACAAGGTCAGCAGGAATATGATGCCGAGTAGCATCGTCGACAGCGCGTCGACGAAGCCCGGCCAGTAGTTCATACCGCTGTCGCGGCGGGCGCGTGCGAGAGCCATGGGATCCTACCGAGCCTCGGGTCTATTTCTTGACTTCCTCGCGCACCAGGATCTCGAGCAGACGGCGCACATCGCGATGCTGCTGGGCCTGCGAATCGACCCAGTCGCGGATCATCTGCTGCTCGGTGCGCATGTGGTGAACCAGCCCCTGAATCGCCTCGGCCAGATTGGCCATGGCGGTGGTCGCCGCCCGGTTCGAGCCGCCGTCGGCGATCGCCTCGCGCAGGCGCTCGATCGCCGTGCGCAGATCGACCGAGAGCGCGCCGGCGCCCGGCATGGCTGTCGTGGCATCGCCCGCGACACCGAGATCGCGTACCGTGGTGGAGAGCCAGTCTTCGAGCTCAGTATAGAAGCGGTTCTGCGCCTGGCTGGTCTGCAGGTCGAGAAAGCCGAGCACGAGCGAGCCGGCCAATCCGAACAGCGACGCCGAGAACGAGATTCCGATGCCGCTGAGCGGAGCGGCGAGCCCTTCTTTGAGCGACTCGAATATGGAGGCAGCATCGCCGCTCGGCTTGAGGCCGTTGATCACATTGCCGACCGAGCCCATGGTCTCGATCAGGCCCCAGAAGGTGCCGAGCAGTCCGAGGAAGACCAGCAGGCCGGTCATGTAGCGCGACACGTCGCGTGCTTCATCGAGCCGGGCGGCGATCGAATCGAGAATGCCGCGCATCATCTGCGCGGAGATCGCCATGCGGCCGATGCGATCTCGCAGCAGCACGGCCATCGGCGCGAGCAGGACGGGCGGACGCTCGACGGCGAGGCCGGGATCAGCGAGCCGGAAGCCGTTGACCCAGTCGATCTCGGGGAACAGCCGGATGACCTGTCGGAACGCGAGCGCAATGCCGATGGCGAGCACGGCGATGATCAGCGCATTGAGTCCGGGATTGGCGAGAAACGCGTTCCAGATCTGCTTGTACAGCACGATCACGACTAAGCCGCACAGCGTCAGGAACACGACCATCCGGATGAGAAAGATCCGGGGCGAGGAGAGCTTGAAAGGGTCGATGTCTTGCGCCATGGCGATGGGATCAGCGCCCTATTCGACTCACAATAAGGCAGGGGCGGGGCGGAAGGAAGAACCGGCCTCGCCGGCGTCTGGCGCGGCTCGCCCGCGAGCGAGCGGGCCGCAACGGAGCGCCGCTGCCATGCCGCGGCGGCGCTTGGCCTTATGCCCGCGCCGAGCGTGCGGCGGGGGGGACCCCTCGCGCCTGCTTGAGCACGCGCAGCAGCTCGCGTTGGATGTCCTCGTTGGCCGCCACGATGCCCCCGGTCTTGATCATGTCGTCGCGCCCCTCGAGATCGCTGATAAAGCCGCCGGCCTCCCTGACCAGGACGATCCCCGCCGCCATGTCCCAGGGCGAAAGATTGCGCTCCCAGTAGGCGTCGAAGCGGCCGGCGGCGACCCAGGCCAGGTCGAGCGCGGCGGCTCCGAAGCGGCGCAGCCCCGCAATCCTTTCCTGCACTGCGCCATGCTCGGCACGCGCGAGTTCCACGTCGCCCCGGCTGGGGTGCGGGAGCGCGCAGGCGACGACCGCGTCGGCGAGCCGCCGGCGCGCCGCCACGCGCAGCCGCTGATCGTTGACAAAAGCGCCCTTGCCGCGCTCGGCGGTGAAAAGCTCGTCGCTGATGGGATTGTAAACGACGCCAGCGACGAGGGTGCCCTCGCGCTCGAGCCCAATCGAAATCGCAAAGTGCGGAATGCCATGGAGAAAGTTCAGTGTGCCGTCGAGCGGATCGACGATCCAGCGATGGCTCGTGTCGCTGCCCGCCCGCGCCCCGCCCTCCTCCCCGAGGAAGCCGTAGCCTGGACGCGCGTGCTCGAGCTCTTCGCGCAGGATCTCCTCGGCCCGCCGGTCGGTGGCGCTGACGAAATTGGCCGGGCCTTTAAGCGAGACCTGCAGGTGCTCGACCTCGCCGAAGTCGCGCTTGAGGGTGCGCCCCGCCTTGTGCGCGGCCTTGATCATCACGTTGAGGAGGGCAGAGCGGAGCATGGTCGCACGGCGTTTGGCTGGGAAATTTCCTCGGAGAGCGAGCGCCGGCGCAACCCGCGCCCGCGCAGCGCGGGATCGGGGCGGGCTCAAGATCAGGCGGTGCGGTCTGCCTGCCGGCGGCGGTCAGGTCAAGAGCGCGATTCGCGCATCTCCTTGATGGCGTCAAGCCACGGCTTAGCCGCCTTCTCCGCGGCGGCACGCACGCCCGGCGGCTGCTTCTGCTCGAACGTGTCGAGAGGTATATCGCTAACCCCGCCGGCCTTGGCGATGATATGCCATTTGATGGCCTGGACCGGATTGGCCTGGAGGCCGCGGCCCACGGCGAGGATGTTGGCGAGGCGATTTTGCGCCACCGGGTTGCCTTTGCGGGCGGCGCGCGCCAGCAGCACCGCGGCCGCGCGCTCGTCCTTGGCGACGCCTAGGCCATTGAACAGCGCGATGGCGTATTCGAGCTCGGCATCCGTGTTGTCGGCGCGCGCGGCCGTCGCCAACAGCCGCGCCGCCTCGGTCAAGTCCTTGCTCACGCCGCGGCCCTCCTTGTAGAGGGTGGCGAGAGCGTATTGCGCCTCCGGGCTGCCGGCCTGCGCGGCGCTGCGGAACAGCTCGGCCGCGCGCGTGAAGTCCTGCGGGAACAATCGGCCTTCGAGATAGAGGAGTCCGAGATCGTAGGCGGCCGCGATGTGTCCGAGCTTGGCTGCGGCGGCCAGCAGCTTCGCCCCTTGCTCGCGGCTGGCATCGGGAAGGCGGCCCGAGAAATGCAGCATGGCGAGCGAGAACATCGCTTCGCGATCGCCGTGATCGGCCGCCAGCCGGTACCATTGGGCCGCCTTCTTGTCGTCGCGCACGACCCCCAAGCCGTTGGCGTAAAGCTCGCCGAGCAGCGTCATCGCCTTCACATCTTTCTGCTCGTCGACCCGGCGTGTCGCGATCTGAAAGGCGGTGAGATAATAGCCGCGCTGGAAGGCGCCATAGGCCAGGTCAGCCTCGCGCGCCGGTGGCGGAGCCGCCGTCGCTGGCGTGGTCTGGGGTGCCGCAGCCGGTTTGCTCGTCGCAGTCTTGCGCGGCGCCGGCTTTGGCGCCGGCTTGGCGGCGGGCGGCGCCGCCTGCGGGGCGGGCGGGCTGAGCGCGGCCGGCGCCTGCGCCCCGGCGGATACGGTCAGCCCCGTCCACAGGACCACGCTCAAGATGCCGGCGCTGGAGCGGACGGCGCTCATAGAACCTCCTGTGCTGCAGCCAGCCGTCGGGCGGCGTCTGCGACCGCCGCCGAGGTGCTGCCGGCGTCGGCAAACACGCACTCGACCGCCACGAAGTCGGCACCCGCCGCCACCAGCGGCTCGACCTCGTCGAGCGAGGCGGCGAAGCCGACACAGGGAACCTGGAACAGCTCCGCCCACCAGGCCACGCGTTCGGCGATGGCGTCGAAGGACGGACGGCGCCCGACCGCGTCCGGTTCGCCGAACATGACGTAGTCGGCGCCGGCTTCGGCGACCAGCATGGCGTCGTGCCGGGTCGCGAGTCCGCCGCAGCCGGCGATGCGGTCAGGCTTGAGCGTCGCGAGCGCGGACTTGAACGCATCGATTCCGGTGAGGTGGGCGCCGTCGGCTCCCGCGCGCGCCGCAAGCTCGGCAAAGCCGTCGAGCAACAGCGCCGCGCCCTTATTCTGCACCGTCGGTGCGACCGCCTTGGCATGATTGATGCGGTCACGCTCGTCGGCATCGGGCAGGCGCAGCAACACCGCGGCGACGTCGGCGGCGGCGAGCGCGTCCGTAAGCCGATGCGCGAGCCCGGCAGGGTCACGCGGGGCGACGAGGTAGAGGCGCGGGGCGGCACGTGTCGGCTCGGCCGACAGCTCTCGGGACGGCATGAGGAATCGAGTGCCCCCGCAATCGGGCGGTTTATGGGCGCCTTATAGGGCGTCAATCCTACGAGAGGGTAAAGACGCCGGCCATCGAGGAACGTGCGGCCGCGGGCCGCGCTATGCCGCCTTCTTCTCCAGGTCCTGCTTCCATTGCCCGCGGGCGGCGAGGCTGTTCATCATCGCGCGGTGGGCGAAGGCGCGCTGCGCGGCGGCGACGTTTTCGCTCTTGCCCGCCCACGCCTTCTGCGGCGCCGCCTGCAACGCACGG
Source organism: Xanthobacteraceae bacterium (assembly GCA_036555745.1). Taxonomy (GTDB): domain Bacteria; phylum Pseudomonadota; class Alphaproteobacteria; order Rhizobiales; family Xanthobacteraceae; genus VAZQ01. The sequence continues at coordinate 9,808 of DATBKV010000168.1, forward strand.
CCGTAGCTGAACGTGACCCGCCACGGCAGGCCGCCGATCCGATTGATAGCATCGAGGTGCGCGGTCGCTTCCTCATCCGACTGCCCGCCGGAGAGAAAGGCGATGCCGGGCACGGCCGCCGGCACGCAGGCCTTGAGCACCTGCACGGTCTTCTCCGCCACCTCCTCGACCCCGGCCTGGTTCTTCGACTTCTTTCCGGCGACCACCATGTTCGGCTTGAGCACCATGCCTTCGAGCGCGACCTTTTGATAGTAAAGCTGCTCGAACACGGTCTTGAGCAGCCACTCCGTGACCTGGTAGCAGCTGTCGGCATCGTGGTCGCCGTCCATCAGCACTTCCGGCTCGACGATCGGAACAATGCCCTCCTCCTGGCAGAGCGCGGCATAGCGCGCGAGCGCGTGCGCGTTGGTCATGATGGCGGTGTAGCTCGGAATCTTGGGCCCGATGTCGATCACCGCACGCCACTTGGCGAACCTGGCGCCGAGCCCGCGATACTCGACCAGCCGCTCGCGTAACCCATCCAGGCCCTCGGTGATCACTTCCCCCGGGCAGAATGGAAGCGGCTTCGTGCCCTTGTCGACCTTGATGCCGGGGATTGCACCTGCTTTCTCGATCAGCTTGACCAGCGCAGTGCCGTCCTTGGCGTTCTGGCGGATAGTCTCGTCGTAGAGAATGACGCCGGAGATGCATTTCGACATGGCGTCCGACGAGCGAAACAGCAGCTCGCGGTAGTCACGCCGACTTTCCGCGGTCGATTCCACCCCGATCGCGTCGAACCGTTTCTTGATGGTGCCCGAGGACTCGTCGGCGGCCAGAATGCCGCGGCCCGGCGCGACCATGGCCTCGGCCACCTTGGTGAGCTCAGCGAGGTTCATCGCAGCCTCCTGCGTCGTGTTGCCAATTCACCGGCAATTTTGCCGTGCCTCCGCATTCTTGGCAAAGGGGTGACGGTTCGCCGCTCGGCAAGCCCGTTTCACTCCATCTTGAGGATCTCGACTCCCGGCAAGGCCTTGCCCTCGAGCCATTCGAGAAAGGCGCCACCCGCGGTCGAGACATAGGTGAAGCGGTCGGCCACTCCGGCTGCGTTGAGCGCCGCCACGGTATCGCCGCCGCCTGCAACCGCTATAAGCCTGCCAGCCCCCGCGCGTTCCGCCGCCGCCTCGGCCACCTCCACCGTGCCGATGTCGAATGGCTCGAGCTCGAAGGCGCCGAACGGGCCGTTCCAGACCAGCGTCTTCGCCCGCGCGAGCACGGAGCAGACGTATTCGATGCTGCGGGGGCCGATGTCGAGAATCATCTCGTCGCTGCCCACGCCGTCGACCGCGACCGCGCGCGAGGGCGCGTGCGCCTTGAACTCCTTGGCTACCACCGCGTCGACCGGAAGCACGATCTCGCGGCCCTTGGCCTTCGCCTTGGCCAGGATCTCGCGCGCGGTCGGTGCGAGCTCGTGCTCGCACAGCGATTTGCCCACGGCATGTCCAAGCGCGGCCAGAAACGTATTTGCCATGCCGCCGCCGATCATGAGCACGTCCACCTTGGCGAGGAGGTTGCCGAGCAGATCGAGCTTGGTCGATACCTTGGCGCCGCCCACGATCGCCGCCAGCGGGCGGCTCGGCGTCTCCAGCACCTTCGACAGCGCCTCGAGCTCGTCCTGCATGGTGCGGCCGGCATAGGTCGGCAGTTTGCGGCCCAAGCCGACGACCGAGGCGTGGGCGCGGTGCGCCACCGAGAAAGCGTCGTTGACGAAGACATCGCCGAGCGCGGCGAGTTGCTCGACGAACGCGGGGTCGTTGCGCTCCTCCCCCTTATGGAAGCGCGTGTTCTCGAGGCACAGGATGTCGCCGCCACGCATCGCGTTCACGGCGGCGGCGGCTTTCGCGCCGACGCAATCCTCGGCGAAGGCGACCGGCCGTCGGAGCACGCTCGCGATCGCCGGCGCGAATGGCTTGAGCGATTGCGTCGGATCGCGCCCTTTTGGTCGTCCGAAATGGGAGAGAAGGATGACCTTGCCGCCGCGGTCGGCGATCTCGCGGATGGTCGGGGCCACGCGCTCGATGCGGGTCAAGTCGGCGACCTTGCCGTTCTCGACCGGCACGTTGAAATCGACCCGCACGAGCACGCGTTTACCCCCGACGTCGGCCTGATCGAGCGTGCGGAACTTGCTCATCGGGCTGCGCGCAGGGTCGGCATCCGTCGCCGGTCGCGGCTCAGATCAGCTTGCCCATCGCAACCGCGGTATCGACCATGCGGTTGGAGAAGCCCCATTCGTTGTCGTACCAGGACATGACCCGCACCAGCGTGCCGTCCATGACTTTGGTCTGGTCGAGGGCGAACACTGACGAGTGCGCATCGTGGTTGAAGTCGCTGGAGACGTTGGGGGCCTCGGTATAGCCGAGAATGCCCTTGAGCTGCTGCTCGGCGGCGCGCTTTACCGCGCCGTTGATCTCGTCCTTGCTGGTCGCGCGCTTGGCCACGAACTTGAAGTCGACGACGGAGACGTTCGGCGTGGGCACTCGGATGGCGACCCCATCGAGCTTGCCGGCGAGCTCGGGCAAGACCAGCCCGACCGCCTTGGCGGCGCCGGTCGAGGTCGGGATCATGTTGATCGCCGCGGCGCGCGCGCGATAGAGGTCCTTGTGGACCTGGTCGAGCGATGGCTGGTCGTTGGTGTAGGAATGCACCGTCGTCATGAAGCCCTTGTCGATGCCGACGGCATCGTTGAGCACCTTTACAACCGGCGCCAGGCAATTGGTGGTGCACGAGGCGTTGGAAACGACCTTGTGGTCCCGCGTGAGCTTGTCGTGGTTCACGCCATAGACGACCGTGAGGTCCGCGCCATCGGCGGGCGCCGAGATGATCACGCGCTTTGCGCCGGCGGCAAGGTGCGCGGCGGCCTTCTCCCTCGCCGTGAAAATGCCGGTGCACTC
>DATBKV010000169.1:0-26619 GCA_036555745.1 Xanthobacteraceae bacterium
AGGCAGTCGAGGGCGGGCGCTATCCTGAAGCTCTCCAGCTGCAAGAGGCGATGGCTCAGAAAATGGAGGCGGGGGAGACTGAACGCGAAGGCAAGCCCGGCCAAGAGACCGCGCAGGCACTGACGAATTTGGCATGGTACACGTTGCTCGCACGAGAATTCCCGAAGGCGTTGACGGTCGCCGAGCATGCGCACGCGCTCTTTCCCCACGATCTCGCCATCGAGGCGAATCGGGCATATGCACTGATGTTTCGGGGAAGCGAGAACGAATCCAGGGCGCTCTACCTTGCCCACAAGGGCGAGCCGGTCTCGGGGCAGGACGGTAAAGTATGGGAGCGCGTCATCGCCGAGGACTTCGCGGAATTTCGCAAGGCCGGCCTGACCCATCCGATGATGGCCGAGATCGAGAAGGAGCTCGGCGTCTCCCGCTGATGCACGCCCGAATCTGGAGCGTCGATGTCCGCGCCAGTGCGGCGCGCGCATTTGGCGGGACGCAGCGCCGGCGAGTGTCGCGCGGAATCCCGACGACTTTGCAACTCGCCCGGCGACTACGCGCAACTACGCTATTGACTACGTAACGTATCTGGGCTAGAAGCCTTATGAGCCCGGATCAGGCCAAGACCCGAGCCAGGGCAAAGGAATGGCGAGCGAACACGTTTTCTTGTCTCCCCAAGGGGGTGCACGCAAGGCCCATGCATTGTTTTTCATTGTTCTCGGCGACGGCGGCGCGGCGAAAATGCCGATGCCGCCGCGCTTTCGGCGGCCCAGGCATTGTTTTTTCGTTGTTGTTTACAATGGCCGCCCCGTCCAAGTCGGCCTGGAGGCGCGGCCGCCGATGGCAAGCCTAGTCGAGGCCCGGCTTGCCCTGCCGCAGGCTCTTGATCGAGCCGCGATGCTTCTTCGATTGCAGCCGGCGCTCGCGCGCGCCCGCGGTCGGTTTGGTCGCCCGGCGCGGGATCGGCGCCACTGCCGCGCGCCGGATCAGCTCGATCAGGCGCTCGCGCGCGTCCTCTCGGTTGCGCTCCTGCGTGCGGTGGCGCTGCGCGTTGATCACCAGCACGCCCTCGCGCGTGAGCCGGCGGCCGGCGAGGCGGGCGAGCCGCGCGCGCACCTCGTCGGGCAGGCTGGGCGAGCCACTCACGTCGAAGCGCAGCTGCACCGCGCTCGCGAGCTTGTTGACGTTCTGCCCGCCCGGGCCGGAAGCGCGAATGAAGCGCTCCTCGAGCTCGTCCTCGCCGATCGCGATGCTCTTGGTGACCCGGATCATCGCGGCAGCATAGCACGGGCCGCCGCCGCGCCGCGGTGCGCCTCGCGCTCTGCCAGCCCTGCGACGGAAAACGCTTTAACGCGGCGGCTCGGGTGCGCGACCCGCGGCAGTGGCCTCTTGCGGCTTGGCCAGTTGGCCGGACGGCGCCGCCGGGACGCCCTCGCTCGAGCTCACGCCGCGCGGGCGGCCGACGATCGTGACCAACAGCCCGCCATCGAGCAGGCGCTTGGCCGCGCGCTTGGTATCGTCGAGGCTGACGGCATCGATCAGGCTCGCGCGGCGCTCGATATAGTCGATGCCGAGATTGTCGAGCTGGATCTGCACGAGCTGGTTTGCGATTCGGCTCGAGGTGTCGAGCCCGAGCGCGAACGCGCCCTTGAGATAGGTCTTCGCCTTGGCGAACTCCTCCGCAGTCGGCCCTTGGTCATGCATGCGGCGGACCTCGCGCTCGATCACCTCGATGCTGTCGCCGGTGGCCTCGTCGCGCGTGGCCGTGCTGCCGACGAGCACCGCGCTGTGCTGAAACCAGAGCAGGCCGGAGTAGATGCCGTAGGCCAGCCCGCGCTTCTCCCGCACCTCGCGATAGAGCCGCGAGGAGAACGAGCCGCCGCCGAGGACGTGATTGACGATGTAGGCGGCCATGAAATCGGGGTCGGCGCGGCTGATGCCGGGCCCGCCGAAATTCACCACCGCCTGCGGGACGTCGAGCGGAATGACGATGCGGCGGCCGAGCCCTTGCGGAACGGCGGCCGCGACCGGTGTGAGCTCGGCCTTTGCCGGCAGCGCGCCGAAGGTGCGGTCGATCAGCTTGCCGGCGGTCTCGGGGTCGATGTCGCCGACCAGGGCGATCTTGAGGCTGTCGCGCGCCAGCACGCGCCCCACATAGGATTTGAGGTCGTCGACGCTGATGCGCGGCAGCGAGTCGGGCGTGCCGTTGACCGGGTTCCCATAGGGATGGCCGGGAAATGCGGTGGCCCACCAATTGCGGCTCGCCATGTCGCCCGGGCTCGTGCTCTCGCGCTGCAGCCGCGACATGAGCTGGGCGCGGATGCGCTCGACCACCGGCGGATCGAAGCGCGGCTCGGTCAATGCGAGCCGGAGATAGTCGAACGCCTCGTCGCGGTTCGCCTTGAGTGTGCGCAAGGTGCCGCGCAGGTAGTCGCGGCCGGCGCGGAAGTCGAGCTCGATCGCCTTGCTCTCGAGCCGGTCCTGGAACGCCGCCGCGTCGAAGGGGCCGGCGCCCTCGTCGAGCAGGCTGGTCGCCATGTTGGCCACGCCGGGCTTGTCGGCGGGGTCCTGATCGGCGCTGCCGCGAATCGCGAAGTCGAGCGCGATGAGCGGCAAGGTGCGGTCCTGCACCAGCCAGGCTTCGATCCCGAGCGGGCTCACCACGCGCTCGATGGTCATCGCGCGTGCGTCCACCGGCGCGAGCGCGAGCATGACGCCGGCGGCGAGGGCGATCAGGGTGCTCGCGACGGCGCGCGGCAGGCGGACGGACGCGTTCACGAGCGTTTCTCCTCCGGCCGGTTGTCCTTGACGAGATAGCCGGTGACCGAGCGGCGCTTGTCGAGCCAGCGGCGCGCCGCGTCGTGCACGGCCTCGGCGCTGACGGCGCGCATGCGGTCGGGCCAGGCGCGGACCTGCTCCACGCTGGCGCCGGTCGCCAGCGCGCCGCCGTACCATTGCGCCAGCATGCGCTGGCTGTCGTTGGCGTAGATCGCGTCGGCGATCAGGCGGCTCTTGGAGCGCTCGAGCTCCTCGGCGGTGACGCCGTTCGCGATCACTTCGGCGAGCACCGCGTCGAGCGCCGCTTCGAGCTGCGGCAGCGTGACCCCGGGCTTGGGCGTGGCGGAGACGCTCAGGCGCGTCGCGTCGACCGCGGTGCCGTTGTAGCTCGCGCCCGCGCTCACGGCGATGCCTTTGTCGACCACCAGCGTCCGGTAGAGCCGGCTGTTCGAGCCGCGGCCGAGAATGTGGACGAGCAGCTCAAGCGCCTCGCTCTCGCCGGGCCGCGCCGTTGTGCTCGAGGGCACGAGGTAATGGCGGCTCATGCTGGGCTGGGTGACGCGCGGATCCGCCAGCGTCACGGTGCGCGCGGCCTCCTGCACGGGCTCCTGCGGGCGGATGCGCGGCTTGATCTCGACGACACGCGCGACCTTGCCGTAGGTCGCCTCGGCCAGCGCGCGCACGTCCTGCGCGGTGACGTCGCCGGCGACCACGACGATGGCATTGTTGGGAGTGTAGAAGCGCCGGTAGAAGTCCAGCGCGGCGGCGCGGTCGAGCTGCTCGATCTCGTGGCGCCAGCCGATCACCGGCCGGCCATAGGGGTGGTTGAGGAAGAGCGCGGCGTCGATCTGCTGACCGAGGCGGGCGCCGGGATTGTTGGCGACCCGCATGTTCTGTTCTTCCAGCACGACGTTGAGCTCGGGCCGGACCACGTCGTCGGTGAGCTCGAGGCCGGTCATGCGATCGGCCTCGAACTCCATCACCGACTTGAGCTTGTCGCGCGGCACCCGCTGGAAATAGGCGGTGTAGTCGGCGGCAGTGAAGGCGTTCTCCTGCCCGCCGATGGTGGCGACCACTTGCGAGAAGCGCCCGGCGGGATTCTTGGCCGTGCCCTTGAACATCAGGTGTTCCAGGAAATGGGCGAGGCCGGAGTGGCCCGGCGTCTCGTCGGCGGAGCCGACCCGGTACCAGACCATGTGGGTCACGACCGGCGCGCGGTGGTCGGGAATGACCACGAGCTCGAGCCCGTTCGCCAGGGTGAAATGGCTGACCTCGGGCGCGCCGGCGGCGGCGGGGCCGATGGCGCCGGCGGCGGTTGCGACGAAGGCGAGGGCGGCGAGGAGGGTGAGCGGTCTGCGCAAGGCGATGGGTTCCACGAAACGACGCTCAACCCGCATGTCGCGGGCGGCTCGTCAAGCCCTGGCCGTCAGCGAAAGGGTGCGGCGCAGACGCGCACGATACGCCGGCGGCGCCGCCAGCGCCATCAGCGGTCGCAACCCGTCACTGTTTGGTGCCCTCGGCGCGGTCTTCGACCGTGGCCGCCTTGGCCTTCTGGTTCTTGGGGCCGATGCCATAGGGCTGCTCCGGCGATGGCGTCTGATAGCCTACCGGCGGCGCCGTCAGGCTCTCCCGCACCGGCTCGCCCGTGAATGTCCCGGTCTCACCCTCGTTGCTGAACGAGGAAAAAATGTCCTTGAAGAAGCTCTTGCCGCCGAGCTCCGATGGCCGCAGCGCGCGCGCATCCTCTTCCGGGCTCTGGGAGCCGCTGCTCGACGTGGTCGCGACCTTGCCGCGGTCGAGTTCGCTGCGCGAGAGCGGACGTCCCTCCGCCTCCATGGTCTCGGCGGCGGTCCGGCTCGGCTTCTTCCTTGCGGCCGCGGCTTCGGCCTTGCGGCGGGTCACGTCGGGGTCCTTCGGCCACTCCGGATTGGCGGCGACCGGCGTCTCATCCTGCGGCGGCGGCAGATCGAGGGTGCGCGGCACCACCAGCGGCGCGCGCTCGCGGTAGTCGATGCCATCGCCGTTCCGCTTGAGGCCGAGGTCCTTCATGAGCTGGCGAAAAAGCTTGGTGTCGAGGGGCACGTCTTCCTCGTCGTCCTGGGCGAAGGAAGTGCCCGTGCCTAGGACCATCGCCAGGGCCAACGCGACGGCGGCGACAGCGGCGGCGCGACGCCGCCTCGTCCGGTCCTGGTGCTGCATGGCTATCCCCTTCAAACAACGGCGGAATGCGCCGTTTCCCCGGGCGCGATTGTGCCCAGGATCAGGGCGCTTTTGCGGCGCCCCGGTCGAAAAGGGTCTCATACAGGAGTCCCACCACCCCGGCGACGATGGCGACGTCCGCCAGGTTGAACACGTACCAGTTGAAGTTGAAGCTCGCGGTTCTGACGTGGAACAGCACAAAATCCGCCACCGCACCGTAGGCGAAGCGATCGATGGCATTGCCGACCGCCCCGCCGATGATCAGGCCGAGGCTCGCCGCGGTCAGGCGCGAGGTCGTGCGCGACAGCCAAATCCACAGCAGAATCACCGCGATCGCCTTGAGCGCCAGCAGCAGCCATTGCCCCAGCGGGCCCTGCTGCGGGAACAGGCCGTAGCTGATGCCGGTATTCCAGGTGAGCACGAGGTCGAGAAAGGGGCCGAGCGTCACCACGCCGCGCGCGCGCAGATCGATGACGTGCAGGATCCAGAGCTTGACGGCCTGGTCGACGGCGGCGGTCGCGAGCGCCATGCCGAGCCCGAAGCGGGCCAGCGGTCCCCACAGCAGGGAAGCGGCTGGACCCGCCTCGCCAGGCACGAGGTCCTTCGAGCCCGAACTCATGCGAGAGCTATCGTGGTCTGCACAAGCTTCACTCCGCCGCCTTGCGCATCGCCTCCCACTCGCGCAGCGCCTGGGCGTCGCGCGGGGAGACCTCGGGATAGGCCGGATCGGAGCCGACGCTCGGCAGGATCTTCCACGAGCGCGCGCATTTGCGCCCCTGCGCGAGCCGCACCTCGACCGCGACGCCCTTGACGTCGTCCAGGCGAAAGGCGTCCGGCGCCCCCTCGCCCTCGACCAGGGTCGCGGCCGACGTGATCGCGATCTCGGCGAGATCGATCTCGACGAGCGCGGCGAACAGGTCGGGGTCGGACACGTAGACGACGGGCGCGGCCTCGAGCGCGGAGCCGATGCGCTTGTGGGCGCGCTCGATTTCGATCGCGCCGGTGATCACCCGGCGGACATTGCGCACCTTGCGCCATTTCTCCGCCAGCGCGTCGTTGCGCCATTGCGCGGGCAGCTCAGGGAACAGCTCGAGATGTACCGAGCCGTCCGTCGACGGGAAGCGCGCGAGCCAGGCCTCCTCGGCGGTGAACGGCAGCATCGGCGCGAGCCAGGTCACGGTCGCGCGAAACAGCTGGTCGAGCACGGTCAGGCAGGCCCTGCGGGTCACCGAGGAGATCGGATCGCAGTAGAGCGCGTCCTTGCGGATGTCGAAGTAGAAGGCCGAGAGATCGGCGGTCAGGAAGGCGTTGAGCGTGGCGAATACGCGCTTGAAGTCAAAATCGGCGTAGCCGCGCCGCACCTGCTCGTCGAGCTCGTTCAGGCGGTGCAGCATCAAACGCTCGAGCTCCGGCATCCGGACCGGCGCAACGCGATCCTCATCGCGGAAATGCGCGAGCGAGCCCAGCATCCAGCGCAGGGTGTTGCGCAGCTTGCGGTAGGTCTCGGCGAAGTTCTTGAGGATCTCGGGACCGAAGCGGACGTCGTCGGCATAGTCGGAGGCTGCCGCCCACAGCCGCAGGATATCGGCGCCATGGGTGCGGAACACGTCCATCGGGGAGATCACATTGCCGCGCGACTTCGACATCTTGTCGACGCCCTTCTCGTCGAGCAGGAAGCCGTGGGTCAGCACCACGTCGTAGGGCGCGCCACCGCGCGTCCCGCATGATTCGAGCAGCGAGGACTGGAACCAGCCGCGGTGCTGGTCGGAGCCTTCGAGATACATCACCGTGTCAGCCCCTCCGTCGCGCTTGCGCTTGATGCCGGCGAGGGAGGGGAAATGCGCGGGATCCTCCAGCACGAAGGCGTGGGTCGAGCCGGAGTCGAACCAGACGTCGAGCGTGTCGTCGACCTTGCGCCATTCGTTGGAATCGTAGTCGGGCTTGAGGAAGCGCGCGGCCGCGCCGGTCGCGTACCAGGCGTCGGCGCCCTCCTGCTCGAAGGCGTCGGCGATGCGCTGATTGACGCGGGGATCGTCGAGGATCTCGACCGTGCCATCGTCGTTCTCGCGGATGAACACGGTGATCGGCACGCCCCAGGCGCGCTGGCGCGAGATCACCCAGTCGGGCCGGCTTTCGACCATGCCGGTGATGCGGTTCTCGCCCTGCGGCGGCACCCAGCGCGTCTGTTTGATCGCGGCAAGCGCGCGATTGCGCAGCGTGTCGCCCGGCGTGGCCGCGCCCGCGGCGTCCGCGATCGGCGTGTCCATGGCGATGAACCATTGCGGCGTGTTGCGGAAGATCACCGGCTTCTTCGAGCGCCAGGAATGCGGATACTGATGGGTGAGCCGGCCGCGCGCGACCAGCATGCCGGCCTTCTTCAACGCCTCGATGACCGCCTCGTTGGCGTCGCCTTTCTCTCCGGCGTCGGTGAGCACGCGCTTGCCGATGAAGCCCGGGGCGTGATCGGTGAACGCGCCGTTCTCGTCGACGGTGTAGGGAATGACGGAATTGATGCCGCGCGTTTCGAGCGCCGCCTTATTGGCCGTCCAAACCTCGAAATCCTCGCGGCCGTGGCCGGGGGCGGTGTGAACGAAGCCGGTGCCGGCCTCGTCGGTGACATGGTCGCCGGCGAGCAAGGGCACCCCAAATTCATAATCGCCTGCATGGCCTTTCAGCGGGTGATCGCAAACCAGGCGCGCCAAGCCATCGGCAGCAACCGATTGCAATCGCTCGAATTTGGTCACGCGCGCCTGTTGGAACACCGCTGCGGCGAGCTTGTCGGCCAAAATGAATCGTTCGCCCGGCCTCGTCCAATTGCCCTCCGGCGCATCGACGACTTCATAGAGTCCGTATGCGATGCGCGGCGAGAAGCTGATCGCGCGGTTGCCGGGAAGTGTCCACGGCGTCGTCGTCCAGATAACGATCGCCGCCGTTGCGAGCCGGCGATCGATCTCGGATGTCACGGCCGCCGCCACTCGCAGCGGAAACTTCACCCATACCTGGTCGGAGACGTAGTCCTCGTACTCGACCTCGGCCTCCGCCAGCGCGGTCTGCTCCACCACCGACCACATCACCGGCTTAGAGCCGCGGTAGAGTGTGCCGTTCTTCACGAATTTCATGAGCTCGCGCGCGATCTGCGCCTCGGCCGCGTAGCTCATGGTGCTGTAGTAATGATCCCAGTCGCCGGCGCCGCCGAGCCGCATGAACTCGGCGCGCTGCACCTGCAGCCAGCGCTCGGCGAACGCGCGGCACTCCGCGCGGAATTCGACGACGGGCACCTCGTCCTTGTTTTTGCCCTTGGCGCGGTACTCCTCCTCGACCTTCCACTCGATCGGCAGGCCGTGGCAGTCCCAGCCCGGCACGAACGGGGAGTCGTAGCCGAGCATCTGCTGCGAGCGCACCACGATATCCTTGAGGATCTTGCCGAGCGCGGTGCCGATGTGGATGTGGCCGTTGGCGTAGGGCGGGCCGTCGTGCAGCACGAATTTTGGCCGGCCACGGGCGGCGGCGCGCAGCTTGTCGTAGAGGCCGAGCTTCTGCCAGCGCGCCAGCAGCTCGGGCTCCTTCTGCGGCAGCCCGGCGCGCATGGGGAAGTCGGTCTTGGGCAGAAACAGAGTCTCGCTATAATCGCGGGCGGCGTCGGTCATGATGCAAGGGTCTGGCGGTCGACTTGAATTGGACGGCTGAAAGCGGCTCGGCAACGCAATCCCGGTCCCGCCGACCGTAGGTCAGGCAGGCACCGGGCCGATAATTCGCCGGACGGCCGACCCGAAAGCGACAGTGAATGCAACGCGCGCCAGCATGGGCGCTTCCTAGCAGATCGGTCCCTGGCCGGAAAGGCCCGGCGCGTCGGCGCGGGCGGGCTCGGGGCCGGCGGCCGCCGCGCGGGCCGGGCGGCGGCGCGGAACCGGTTCCGGCAGTGTCGCATTGAACTGCGCGAGCCGGAACGCTCTGCGTCCGCCCGCTGGAGGTGAAAGTGGAGTTTTTCCGCGCTCATCGCGAACGGGCGAACGCGCCCCCGGTCAGGGAGCCAGACCCGGAGTCGCAGCAGCCCGAGTCGATCGAGGACATCTGGCCGCCGGCCGCGCAGATCGCGACCGTCGGCATTTTCGTCCTGTTGTTCATCGCCGCGCTCTATCTCTTGCGCCCGGTCCTGCTGCCGGTGGTCGCGGCGATCATGGTCGGCACCACGCTGGCGCCCATCGTGAAGGCGGCCGCGCGGCATCGCATCTCGCCGTGGCTGGTCGCGATCGCGCTCGGGGTGGTCTTGCTCGCGCTCGCCGCCGTTGCCGTGACCTTGCTCGCGCAGCCGGTGAGCGACTGGATCGGCAAGGCGCCGCAGATCGGCGCGGCGGTCCGGCAGAAGCTCTACGGGCTCGACCCTCTGCTGTCGGCGTTGCGCAACCTGCAGAAGTCATTGCTGCCGGCGCCCGGACGCTCCGTGGCGGTCGAGCCGTCGCAGATCGGACTCGTGACCCCGGTGGTCGCCTTCGTCACGCCGGCGGTTGCCGAGTTGGCGCTGTTCTTCGTGACCTTGATCTTCTTTCTCGCGACGCAAATGGATTTCCGCCGCTACATGGTGTCGTTCTTCTCCAGCCGCAACGCCAAGCTGCGCTTCATCCGCATCAGCAACGAGATCGAGGATCACCTGGCGCGCTACGTCGCGACCGTGAGCGTCATCAATTTCTGCCTGGGCGTGGTGGTGGCGATCGGCGCCTGGCTGTTCGGCTTTTCGAGCCCGATCATCTTTGGCGTGCTGGCCGCGGTGCTCAACTTCATCCCGTATATCGGCCCCGCCTGCATGATCGTGGTGCTGTTCGGCGTGGGCCTGGTGACGTTTCCCTCGCTGAGCTTCGCGCTGGTGCCGCCGGCGGCATTCCTTGGGCTCGCCACGATCGAGGGCCAGTTCATCACCCCGACGGTGCTCGGCCATCGCCACACGCTCAATCCGCTCGTGGTCCTGCTCGCACTCGCCTTCTGGGCCTGGCTGTGGGGGCCGATGGGCGCTTTTCTCGCCGTTCCGCTCGCCATCGTCGCGTTTGTTACGCTGCATCATCTTTTCCCGCCGGACGAAAGTAAGCTTCCTGACTGAGGCGGCCGCGATGGAACTTTTTCGCTTGCGCCCGGTTAGCGGCACGGCGAATATTTCAGAGGTCAGCGTGGAGCAAACAGATGTCCAGCACATCCGGCACGGTCAAGGATACGGTGCGCGACACCGCGAGAGAGGCCAAGGATGCGGCGCGCGAGACCGGCAAGGCCGCTTCGGCCGCGAGCGGGGACATTCAAGCCGATCTCGAAGCTTTGCGCAGCGACATCACGCGCCTCGGCAATCAGATCGCCGAGATCTTTGCGGCGAGGGGCGGGGCGGCCTGGAGCCGCGCGCGCTCGAACGTCGAAGGCGTGATGTCGGACGTCAGCGCCAAGGGCCAGGAGGCGGTCGACGCGGTGCGCGAGGTCGGCGACAACGTGGTCGACGCCATCGACGAGTCGCTCAAGACGCGCCCCTACACCACGCTGGCGATTGCGGTCGGCATTGGATTCCTGTTCGGCGCGACTTGGCGTCGATAGCTTGCGCCGCAGCTGAGCGGCGAATTTGACGGCGCGGCCGTGGATGGGCCGATTCCGCGCAGGGCGATGAGTTGGACCAATGAGCGGCTGGCTCCGTTACTTCGTGCTGAGGGCGCAGGCCAGCACCGGGCTTAGCTCCCAGATCGCAATATGGGCGGTGGTCGCGGTGGTCGCGGCGCTGGTCGCGGGCGCGTTCCTGCTGGCCGCCGCGTTCGTGTGGCTGTCGCACCGCCTTGGCGGGGTGATAGCCGGCCTAGTGCTTTGCGGCGTGTTCGTGCTGATCGCGGTGATCGGGCTCGGGGCATGCCTCATGATCCGCCGCCGCAACATGCAGCGCGCCCGGCTCGAGCTCGCCGCGCGCAGCAGCAGCACGAACTGGCTCGACCCCAAGCTTCTCGGCGTGGGATGGCAGGTCGGGCAGGCGCTGGGCTGGCGCCGGCTCGCTGCCCTGGGCGCGGTCGCGCTGCTCGCGGCCGGGCTCGCCAAAGAATGGCCCGACCACAAGGCGGCGGGCTCGGACGACGATCAGGCCTCCCCGACCTCCTAGCTCTTTCCTTCGCGGGGCGGAGAACGAGCGCCGGCGGGCGGCGCTGTGGGCTCGCCGTCTATGTCGCCTGCGCGCTCACGCGACGGAACCGCAGCAGCGCGGCGAACAGGAACAGCCCACCGATGCCCGCGACGACGAGGAACTGCTGCCACACCACCTCGAAGCCGGCGCCGCGATAGAGGATCGCCTGCGCGATCGACACGAAATGCGTCGACGGCGAGGCCTGCATGATGGTGCGCAGGAACGCCGGCATGCTCTCAAGCGGCGTGTTGCTGCCCGACAGCATGTTCATCGGAATCGCCACCAGCATGTAGAGCAATCCGAGCTGCGGCATCGAGCGCGCGACGGTGCCGAGAAAGATGCCGATCGCGGTTGCGAAGAACAGATAGATCACGACGCCGGCCAGGAACAGCGGCACCGATCCGGCGATCGGGACCCCGAGCAGCCCGCGGACGACCAGCGTCAGGGACAGCCCGACAGCGATCGTGATCACCAGCGCATTCGACCAGATCTTCGACATCGCGATCTCGAATGGCGTCAACGGCATCACGAGCAGGTGGTCCATCGTGCCGTGCTCGCGCTCGCGCACGATCGCGGCGCCGGCCAGGATGATCGCCAGCATCGTGACGTTGTTGATGATCCCCATCACGCTGGTGAACCAGGCGGTGGTCAGATTGGGATTGAACGCAATGCGGACGTCGAGGTTGACCGGCGGGCGCGGCGTGCCCTCGGCGCGGGAAAGAAAGTCGGCGATTTCGGTACTGACGATTTGCTGGATGTAGTTGGCGCCGATTCCCGCCTGCATCATGGCGGTTGCGTCGACGGCGAGTTGAATCTGCGGATGGCGCCCGCCCAGCACATCGCGTTGAAAATTGGGTGGGATGTCGAGCGCGAAGGTGAGCTCGCCGCTATTCATCAGTTGATCGAGCTCACGGCCGGCGATCGGCTGAGGCGGCTTGAAGTAGGGGGTCAGGAACGCGCCGGCGATGCGGCGCGACAGCGCCGAATGGTCTTCGTCGACGATTCCGATCGAGGCGTCGTGCAGCTCTTGGGAGGTGCTGCGCGCGATGCTGACGATCGAGAAGGAAAACGCCCAGATCACCAGCGCGACAAGCACGAAATCGTGGCTGAAGGCGCGCAGCTCCTTGGTGCCGAGCCAAAATATGTTGGCGAGCGTCCTGCCCATTGGCGCCGGCTCCCGCTAGCGTTCCTGCTTGCGCAGGAAGAGGAGGCTCAACAGCGTCAGCGCGGGGATGAAGGCCGCCAGTGCCAGCAAGCTGGCGCCCAGATCGGCGAAGCCGAGTCCCTTGGTGAACGTGCCGACGCTGACCTTCAGGAAATAGGTCATGGGAAAGATGCGGCCGATCACTGCTCCGGCGCCGGACAACGAGGACACCGGCGTCATCATGCCGGAGAACTGGGTGGCGGGCAGCACGGTCAGGATGGCGGTGCCGAACAGGGCGGCGATCTGGCTGCGCGCGAACGATGATATCAGCATGCCGTAGCCGGTCGTCGCGGTGACATAGAGCAGGGCGCCCACGGTCAGCGCCGGAAAGCTGCCTTTGAGCGGCACCTGAAAGATGACCAGCGCCATCAGCAGCAGCATGCTGAAATTGAGCAGGGCGACCGCGATATAGGGCAGCTGCTTGCCGAGCAGAAATTCGATGCGGGTCACTGGCGTGACATAGAAATTCGTGATCGAACCGAGCTCCTTTTCCCGCACGATCGCCAGCGCCATCAGGATGGCGGGAATCAGAACGAGCAACATCGCCATCGTCGACGGCACCATGGCGTAGATGCTTTTGAAGTCTTGGTTGTAGCGAAAGCGCGTCTCGATGCCCGCAGACGTGGTCGCGGCCACGGCGGAGGGGTTGATCACCGCATCGGTCAGGTATTGCTGATGCACACCCTGCAGGTAGCCGCGGGTCGTCTCGGCGCGGAACGGCATCGCGCCGTCGATCCAGGCGCCGACCGAGGTCGGATTTCCCTTCTTGATGTCGCGGCCGAAGTTGGGCGGTATCTCGATCGTCGCCTTGACGTCTCCGCTGCGCAGCCGCCGGTCGAGATCGGCATAGTCGGCAATTGGCGGCTTCTCCACGAAATAGCGCGAGCCGCGCAATTCGCCGACATAGGCGCGGCTCTCGGGAGTCTGGTCGCGGTCGAGCACGGCGAAGGACAGACTGTCGACGTCGGTGGTGATGCCGAATCCGAAGATCAGCATGAGGAAGGCGGTGCCAAGCAGCGCGAATGACAAGCGGATCGGATCGCGCAGGAGCTCCAGGCTCTCGCGCGCGGTATAGGCCAGCATCCGGCGCAGGCTGAAGAAAACGGGGCTGGTCGGCCGCCGCGCACGGGCGCCCTCCTGCGCGCCGCGCTCGGCTGCGAGCGCGTCGACAATCCCCTCCTCATCACGCGGCGCGCCCAGGCCGTTCGCTTCTTCCAGATAGCTGATGAAGGCATCGTCCAGGCTGGCGGCGCGACGCGCTTGCATGAGCGTCGCCGGGGCGCCGGTGGCCAGCACCCGTCCCTCGTTCATCAGCGCGATGCGGTCGCAGCGGGCCGCCTCGTTCATGAAATGCGTCGAGACGAAGATCGTGACGTTCAGGTTGCGCGACAGCTCGATCAGCAGCTCCCAGAACTGGTCGCGCGCCAGCGGATCGACGCCCGAGGTCGGCTCGTCGAGGATTAGGATCTCGGGCTCGTGCACGATCGCGACCGCGAGCGAGAGCCGCTGGCGGATGCCCAAGGGCAGGCTGGACGCAAGCTGATCGAGGTAGTGATCGAGGCCGAACCGGCGCACCAGCTCGGCGATGCGCGATTTCGCCTTGTCATGCGGCAGATGGAAGAGCCGTGCGTGCAGCGCGAGGTTCTGCCGCACCGTCAATTCGGTGTAGAGCGAGAACGACTGCGACATGTAGCCGACGCGCTTGCGCGAATTCAGATCGGCGGCGTCGATCGGCCGACCCAGCAGGAACGCCTCGCCCGCGGTCGCCGGCAGCAAACCGGTGAGCATCTTCATGGTCGTGGTCTTGCCGCAGCCGTTCGGTCCGAGGAAGCCGAAGATCTCGCCGCGCTCGATGGTGAAGCTGGCGCGGTCGACCGCGGTAAAATCGCCGAAGCGGCAAGTGAGGTCGCGCGCCGCAATGACGGTCTCGTGCTCGTCGGGCCGACGCGGCGGAATCCGGAAAGCCTTGCGGCCTGCCCGCCGTTGCTCCGGGAGCAACGCAATGAACGCGTTCTCGATCGTTGCCGTCTTGGTGCGCGCCTCGATCTGCGCGGGCGAGCCGGTGGCGAGCACCTTTCCGGCATCCATCGCGATCAGCCAATCGAAGCGTGCGGCCTCCTCCATGTAGGCGGTGGCGATCACCACGCTCATGCCGGGACGGCGGGCAAGCATCCGGTCGATCAGGTCCCAGAACTGACGGCGCGACAGCGGGTCAACGCCGGTGGTGGGTTCGTCGAGGATCAGCAGATCCGGATCATGGATGAGCGCGCAGCACAGCCCGAGTTTCTGGCGCATCCCGCCGGAAAGCTTGCTTGCCGGCCGGTCCGGAAACGGCGCCAGACCCGTACCCTCGAGCAGCTCGACGATACGCCGCTCGCGCTCGCGCCGCGCCTGGCCGAACAGGCGGCCGAAGAACTCGATGTTTTCCCGCACGCTGAGGTCGGGGTAGAGGTTCTTGCCGAGTCCCTGCGGCATGTAGGCGATGCGGGAGCAGACGGCGGCGCGATGGCGGGCGTCCGCCATGTTGCCGTCGAGCACGCGCACCTGGCCGGCCTGGATGCGACGGGCGCCGGCGATGATGCCGAGCAGCGACGATTTGCCGACGCCGTCCGGGCCGACCATCCCGACCCTGAGGCCGCCCGGGATCGCGAGGGTCACGGCGTCGAGGGCGCAGATGGCGCCGTAGCGGTGGGTGACCTCCTCGAGCCGGGCGACCGGGCGCTCGCACCCGCTCATGATCCCGGCGTCCGTTGCAGCCGCGCCGGCCATTGCGCGTTCGGATCGAGCCGCAAATACGCGACGCCGGGAAGGCCGGTGCGTACCGCTTCCGCGTGCGCCCGCAGCAGGGCCGGATCGATGCGCGCCCTGACCCGGAACATCAGCCGGTCGCGCTCGGTCTTGGTCTCGACCGTCTTGGGCGTGAACTGCGACTGGGTGGCGACGAAGGACACGCGCGCCGGGATCGCGAGGTTGGGATAGGCGTCGAGCACGATGCGCGCCTCGGTCCCGATCTTGGCTCGGCCAGCATCCGGGGTCGGCAGGTAAATGTCCATGTAGACCGACGAAATGTCGATCATGGTGAGGACCTTGCCGCCGGCCGGCAACACCTCGCCGACATTGGCGATGCGGTATTGCACGCGGCCGTCGACCGGAGCGACCAGCGTGTTGTCCGCGATATTGACGCTGAGCAGCTCGACGTCGTGTTGGGCCGCGGTGAGGGCGTGCTCGGCCTGTGCCACGCGGGCGGTAACCGCGTTGAGGAGAGCGACCGCGCCGTTGAGCTGCTGCTGCCGCTGATCGAGCAGTTCCTGGGTGGCGTTGCCGCGTTGCACGAGGTAGTTCGTGCGATCGAGCTCCTGCTGCGCCAGTTTGACCTGCGTTCGTTGCTGTTCCTGGGTCGCGCGCGCTTCGTCGACCACGCGCTGTGCCTGCAACGTCTGGGCATCGGCGCGCTTGAGCGAGGCCTCGAGGTCGCGCGTGTCCATGCGCGCCACGACCTGGCCCGCGGTGACCATGTTGCCTTCCAGCGCGAAGATGTTGGCGATGCGTCCGGCGAACTTGGTGTCGATGTCGATCTCGTCGGCCTCGATCCTGCCGTTGCCGGACGCGAAGCCGGGCGGCAGCTCCTCTTGCGACTGCTTCCACCAGTAATAGGCGCCGCCCGCGGCGAGCCCGAGCACGAGCATCGCAAGCGCGACGCGCAGCCCCCGCGTCCGCCTGCGGACTGGCAATGAAGCGGGTGCCGGCACCGGGAGCCGCGTGCCAGGTGCCTCATCAACCGTGGAGACAGGTCCGCCGCCGACGTCCGGACGAGCGACCGTCGCATCCTCGAGCGGGCGCTGCTCCGTTTCGCTTGGCCGGTTCAAGCCGTCTTTACTCCATGCGCCCTCGGGTGAGATGCCGGAATAATCTCGGGGCTGTTATTGATCAACATCAAATCGGCGGGTAACGGCGGTGTGAAAGATCGGCCCTGAAATTGTGCAATGGCCGCGACTGCTAGCCGGAGACTTCCCCCAGCGGCGGGAATGCGGCCGGTGCGCGCCCGAGCGCCTCCCGCGCGCGCTGGGTATCGTCGTTCATGCGGCGGACGAGTTCCTCGATATTTGCCAACTTGAGCTCCGGCCTGATCCAATCGACGAAGGCGACGTCGATCGTCTCGCCGTAGAGGTCGCCGGAGAAGCCGAACAGGAACACTTCCAGCAGCACGGTTCCTTGATCGAACATCGGCCGGCGCCCGAAGCTCGCGACGCCGTCGTAGCGACGCCCGCGCGCGCCCACCCGCACTGCGTAGATGCCGTGCGCGAGGGCGCAGCCGGCGGCGAGCCGCAGATTGGCGGTGGGATAGCCGAGCTCGCGCCCGCGCTTGTCGCCGTGCACGACCGCGGCGCTGACGAACCAGGGATAGCCGAGGAGCTCGTTCGCCTCGGCGACACGGCCGGCGGCGAGCGCGGCCCGGATCGGGCCGGAGCGGACCGCGCGTCCATGGTCCTCGAACCGGGGCACGACATCGACCGCAAAGCCGAGCTCGGCGCCTTGCGCCGAGAGAAAGTCTGGCGACCCCGCGCGATTGAGTCCGAAATGAAAATCGAACCCGATCGCGACGCCGGCGACGGCGAACCGCCCCACCAGAATGCGCGTGATGAAATCCGCGGCGGAAAGGCGAGCCAGCGCCGCGTCGAACCGCAGCACGATCGCGCCCTCGAGCCCGGTGGCGGCGAGGAGGCGCAGCTTCGCGCGCTCGTCGGTAAGCCGGAACAGCGGCTCGTCCGGCCGGAAGAACTCGCGCGGGTGCGGCTCGAAGGTGAGCGCGGCGGCCGGACGGCGAAGCGCGGCCGCGCGTGCGCGCGCCGCCGCAAGCACCGCGCGGTGGCCGCGGTGCACGCCGTCGAAATTGCCGATCGCGACGACGGCACCATCGAGCGCGTGGTCGGCGGCCTCCGCGCCATGCACGACGACGAACGGCTTGCTCGGCTGTGGGAGGGTGGTCATGGCGGCAAAAGCTTGACCATGGTCCTGCCAGGGACCGCAAGGCCCCTTGCGCCGGTCGCGCGCGGCATCGAGCGCGATCAGCGGCGCGCTCGCTGTTCGTCCGGGATCACCAGACCAGCCGATGCATAACCGCGGTGGGCGCGACCCCGGCGGCCGCGAAGATGCCGGACAGCGCCTCGATATCCGGATCGTGGCGGGCACCGAGCTCCTCGGCGTGGATGCCGGCGGTCACGAACAGGCAATCGATGCCGAGCGCCGCCGCGCCCTTGAGGTCGGTGCGCACGGAATCTCCGATCGCCAGCAGCCGGCGGTGCTCCACCGCAGCTCCGCGCGCGGACTCCGCGACCGCCAGCGCTTGATCGTAGATCGGCCGGTAAGGCTTGCCCGCATAGATCACCTCGCCGCCGGCAGCGGCGTAGAGATCGGCGATCGCGCCCGCGCAATAGACGAGCTCGTGCCCGCGCTCGACCACGATGTCGGGATTGGCGCAGATCATGGGCAGGCCGCGCGCGCCCATGCGTTCGATCAGCGGGTGATAGTCCTTCGGGGTCTCGACGGTGTCGTCGTAGAGGCCCGAGCAGACCACGTAGTCGGCGCGCTCGAGCTCGGTCACCGGCGCGGCGAGCCCGTCGAAGATCGGCAGGTCGCGGGCCGGGCCAATGTGAAACACGCGCTGGCCGGCGCGCGCGCTGATAAGCGCATGGGCGACATCGCCGGAGCTGACGATGGCGTCGTAGGCCGAATGCGGCACCGCCAGCCGATCGAGGATGAGGCGAACATTGACGCCGGGGCGCGGCGCGTTGGTGATCAGCACCACCGTGCCGCCGCGCGCGCGGAAGCGCGTGAGCGCGTCGCAGGCCTCGGCCGTGGCGGCGACGCCGTTGTGCACCACGCCCCAGACGTCGCTGAGCACGACGTCATAGTCGCCGGCAAGCGCGGCGAAATGCGCGGTGAAGGGAGGGGAGGCGACCGACATGACGATGCGGAAGGCGGGTGCCGGATTCGGAAAGGCCGATTTCGGATACCGGTTCTGCGCTGGTCTTGGTTCCTTGCTCCTGCAATGTCAACCGGCGCGCATTCATTTGTCCTATCGCGCGGCGGTCGTCAGCCGTTATAACGGCCGCCGCGCGGGCGCGAAGGCTCGCGGGAAAGGCTGCCTGCTGCGTCGATGCCGGGATTGATCGCCACCATCGAGCGCCGACCGCAGGCCACCTTCGCCGCGTTCCTCGGGCTGCATTTTCTGGTCTGGACCGCGCTGCCGACGCTGCTCTATCCCAATCTGCCCCTCGACCTGATCGAGGCGCTGACCTATGGGCGCGAGTGGCAGCTCGGCTACGACAAGCTGCCGCCGCTGCCGTGGTGGCTGATCGAAGCGCTGCACCGCACGCTCGGCGTCGAGGTCGCGTACTACGCGCTGGCGCAGCTGGCGGTCGTCGCCGCCTTTGCCCTGGTGTGGGCGACCGCGCGGCCGCTGGTCGGCGCCGTCGGCGCGCTCGTCGCCGTGCTCATCGTCGACGGTCTGCACTACTTTCAGTACACCGCGGCCAAGTTCAATCACGATGTGATCCAGCTGCCGCTGTGGGCGCTCGCCGGCTACGCCTTCCACGCCGGGCTGCGGCGGGGGCGCATGCGCGACTGGGTGCTGCTCGGGTTGGCGCTCGGACTGGCGCTGTGGGCGAAATATTTCGTGGTGGTGCTGGCGGCGCCGCTCGCCTTGTTTGTGCTGGTCGACCGCGAGGCGCGCCCGGCGCTGAAGACGCCCGGTCCGTGGATCGCGCTCGCGCTCGCGCTGGTGGTGATGGCGCCGCACCTGATCTGGCTCGTGAACAACGACTTCCTTCCGTTTACGTATGCCAGCGCGCGCGCGGCGCCGGTGCGCGGGCCGCTCGACCACGTGGTGCATCCGCTCGCCTTCGCGGTCGGGCAATTGGCCTTCCTGCTGCCGTCGCTCATCATCGCCGCCGCGCTCATCTGGCCGCGGCCCAAGCCGGACGACGCGCCGGCGCCGGTCGCCGCCGACGCATTCGACCGCCGCATCGTGACGCTGCTCACCTTCGGACCGTTCGCCGCCACCGTCGTGCTGTCGGCGTTGAGCGGGCGCGGCACCATCGCGATGTGGGGCTATCCGCTGTGGCTCTTTCTCGGCCTGTGGATCGTGCTCGCGGCGCGCAGCGCGATCGTGCCGGCGCGGCTGTCCCGCATCGCCGCGTCGTGGGGGATCGTATTCACGCTGTTCGCCGTCGCCTTCGCGGTCAACTATTCGGTCCTGCCCGCGTTCGATCACCGCTACCGGGCGGTGTTCTATCCCGGCGACCGGCTCGCCGACGAGCTCGCGCGCCGCTTCCGCGCCGCCACCGGCCGCCCGCTTGCCTACGTCATCGGCACCATGTGGGACGGCGGCAACGTCGCCCACTACGCGCGCGAGCAGCCGCGGGTGCTGATCGACGGCGACCCCCGGCGCGCGCCCTGGATCGATCTCGGCGACCTGCGCAGCAAGGGCGCCGTGGTGGTATGGACCTCCGGCGATCCCAAGGTGATGCCGGTGCCCTTGCGCAGCATCGCCGGCGACGCCCAGGTGCAGCCGCCGTTCGCGCTGCCGTTCCGCCGCGGCGACCACGTGCTCACGGTCGGCTGGGCGATCCTGCGCCCGCAGCCGCACTTCGCGCGTGCCTATTAGTCGCTCTACGCGACGGCGCGGATCACCCGCGCGACCTTGGCGAAAATTTCGCCGATCTCGCGCTCGCTCACGATCAGCGGCGGGGTGAGCGCGATGGTCTCGCCGGTGACGCGGATCACGAGATTCTCCGTGTTGAACGCGTGCACCATCGCGTCATAGGCGCGCTTGCCGACCTCGCCTGGCCGCGCGGCGAGGTCGATGCCGGCGGTCAGGCCGACGCAGCGGATGTCGAGCACGTTGGGCAGCCCTTTGAGCGCCATCGCCGCGTCGGCCCATAGCGGCTCGAGCTTTTTGGCGCGCTCGAACAATAGCTCCTCGCGATAGAGGTCGAGGGTGGCGAGGCCGGCGGCGCAGGCGAGCGGATGGGCGGAATAGGTGTAGCCGTGGAACAGCTCGACCACATGCGCGGGGCCGCGCATGAAGGCGTCGTAGATACCCTTGCGCACGATCACGCCGCCCATCGGCACGGTGCCCGAGGTGATGCCCTTGGCGAAGGTGATCATGTCGGGAACGACGCCGTAGCGCTCGGCCGCGAAGGCGTGCCCGAGGCGGCCGAAGCCGGTGATCACCTCGTCGAAGATCAGCAGGATGCCGTGCTTGTCGCAGATCGCGCGCAGCCGCGGCAGATAGCCCTTGGGCGCCGGCAGTACGCCGGTCGAGCCCGCCATCGGCTCGACGATGACCGCGGCGACCGTCGATGCGTCGTGCAGCGCCACGATGCGCTCGAGCTCGTCCGCCAGATGCGCGCCCCAGTCCGGCTCGCCCTTGCTGAAGGCCTGGTGCTCGCGGCTGTAGGTCGACGGCAGGTGGTCGACCCCGGCCAGCAGCGAACCGAAGAACCTGCGATTGGCGACGATGCCGCCGACCGAGATGCCGCCAAAGCCGACCCCGTGATAGCCGCGCTCGCGCCCGATCAGGCGCGTGCGCGCGCCTTCGCCGCGCACGTTGTGATAGGCGAGCGCGATCTTGAGCGCGGTGTCGACCGCCTCCGAGCCGGAATTGCAGAAGAACACGTGATCGAGGTCGCCGGGAGCGAGCGCGGCCACGCGGCTCGCGAGCTCGAACGCCTTGGGATGGGCGAACTGGAACGCCGGCGCGTAGTCGAGCTCGGCCGCCTGCGCGCGGATCGCCGCAACGATCGGGTCGCGGTTGTGGCCGGCATTGGTGCACCACAGCCCGGCGGTGCCGTCGAGCACGGCGCGGCCGTCGGGCGTGTAGTAGTGCATGTCCTTGGCGCGCGCGATCAGCCGCGGGGCGGCCTTGAACGCGCGGTTGGGCGTGAACGGGAGCCAATAGGATTCGAGATCGTTGGGAACCGCGGTCGCTCTGCCCGCTGCTGCCGTTGCCATCGCTGTCGTCCTTGCTGCTGTTCGGCGAACGCGGCGGCTCTATCTCGCGCCGCTCCGCGTCCCTTGCCGCTCCGCGGGGCGGCTGCTACCAACCGCGGGCCGTGAACGGTGCCGATAATGGCCGACAAGCCCGATAAAACCAACAAGCTCAAGGCGCGTTTGCCGCGCGGGCTCGCCGACCGCGGCCCCGGCGAGATTGCCGCCACGCGCCGCATGCTGGAGGTGATCCGCACGGTCTACGAGCGCTACGGCTTCGAGCCGGTGGAGACGCCGGCGATCGAATACAGCGACGCGCTCGGAAAATTCCTGCCCGACCAGGACCGCCCGAACGAGGGCGTGTTCTCGTTCCAGGACGACGACGAGCAATGGCTGTCGCTGCGCTACGACCTCACCGCGCCGCTCGCGCGCTACGTGGCGGAGAATTTCGACGCGCTGCCCAAGCCCTATCGCAGCTACCGCGAAGGTTGGGTGTTCCGCAACGAGAAGCCCGGCCCCGGCCGCTATCGCCAGTTCATGCAGTTCGACGCCGACACCGTGGGAAGCGCCTCGATGGCCGCCGACGCCGAGATGTGCATGCTCGCCGCCGACACCATGGAAGCGCTCGGCATCCCGCGCGGCAGCTACCTGGTGAAGGTGAACAACCGCAAGGTGCTCGACGGAGTGCTGGAAGAGATTGGGCTTACAGGCGACGCATATTTCGGCAAGCGTCTAAAGGTAATGCGGGCGGTCGATAAGCTCGACCGATTTGATGAAACGGATGTTTTCTTGCTGCTGACGAGAGGACGTCGCGATCCCTCAGGGGACTTTACCGAAGGAGCAGGTCTTTCGGATGAGCATGCGGAGAACGTTCTTCACTCGCTCAGATGTGATGACGAAACGAACGATGAGATCCTCAATTCGATACGGGGCCCCGTTTCCGCGTCGCAATTGCGCCAAGCCGGCGTCGAAGAGCTAGAAGCGATTGCTAATCTGTGCGGTGAATCTGGCTACGACGATACTCGCATCCGGATCGATCCGTCCGTCGTCCGCGGTCTCGAGTACTACACCGGCCCGGTCTACGAGGTTGAGCTCACCTTTCCGATCGAAGGAGAGGACGGCAAGCCCGTTCGCTTCGGTTCGGTCGGTGGTGGCGGGCGCTACGACGGATTGATCGAACGCTTTCGCGGCGAGGCGGTGCCGGCGACCGGCTTCTCCATCGGCGTGTCGCGATTGACGGCGGCACTCACCCATCTCGGCAAGGTCGCGACCACGCCCGAGCCCGGCCCGGTCGTGGTCACCGTGTTTCCCGACGTGCCGATCGCCGATTACCAGCGCATGGTGGCGCGGCTGCGCGACGCCGAATACGCGCCAGGCAAAAAAATACGCGCCGAACTCTACCTCGGCAGCGGCAGGTTCGGCGCGCAGATGAAATACGCGGACAAGCGCGGCTCGCCCTGCGTGGTCATTCAGGGCGGTGACGAGAAAGCTCGGGGCGAAGTCCAGATCAAGGATCTCATCGTCGGCGCCGAGATCGCGGGCTTGAGCAAGGAGCGCGACGATTACCTGAAGAAACAGGGCGAGGCGCAATTCGCCGTGCCCGAGGACAAGCTCATCGACGCCGTGCGCGAGGTGTTGGCACGCCACGGCATCGCGTGGCGATGATGTAGCCCAATGGAGCGCAGCGAAATCGAGAGCTTTGACGGAGGGCGCTATGTTGCGGATCGGCTTCGTGCTTATCGGTATCGGAACGTTCTGGGCGAGTACCGTCCCAGCCGTCGCCGCGGCAGCCAAATGCACCAGTGTTCAAGCCCAATGCGCGATCGAGGTCGGCGGCCGGTGTGATCCCGCGACCGGGCGATGGGAATACGGCAGAGGGATATCCGGACGCGGGAGCTCGGGAGGCAGCAATAGATTTGGGGCGTTCGACGCCTGCGTTTCGCGAAAGCTCGGGCACCGCAAATAGTGCGTGGAGTCAACTCGCCCCTCTATCGCGCCGGCGGTTCAGCGAGACCAATTCACTTATAGATCAGCGGGGCGCGCAGCGGCGGATAGGCGCAGGTCGCGCGCGTGCGCACCGCCGGCAGCGCATAAGGATTGACGTAGGGCGACCACAGGCAGGCGAACGCGATGAAGTCGCCGTACTGGCGATGCACGCTGGTGATGCGGTGGTACTTGTCCCAGCGCGCGCAATATTCGGCGGCGATCTGCTGCGCCATGGCCTCGTTTTCGCACGACCACGGGATGATCCCGCCGGTGTCGTTGGCGTGATAGATCTGCGCCCGGGCGGGCGCGCTCAGCACGAGAGCGCCGAGGAACGCAAGCAATGCGGCGCGCAGCATGAGACGCCTCCCCAATTGCCCCGGCAAAGCTTAGACGGCGCGCCGGCGGCTGCAAAGCCTGCCACAGCGACGAAACCGCCGGGCGTGGCCGGAACGCCACACTGCGCACTTTCTTGCCGGCGCGCAGGCGCGAGTACCTTGATTCCGCCGGGGTCGGCGCTCACGGTCGGTGCGCAGGATCGCAGAAGGAGTCCGCGCATGACCGGCCGCGCACCAGTGCCCCGAACCCGAAGTTCGCGCACGCCGTGCGGTAAGTCCGATCGCGAATTTCGGGTTCAAAGGCGCACTAGAATCATGGAGTTGCTAGTGGCCCTTGGATTCCGAGGTCCGTTTCTGAACATGCCGCGAGTGCCCACGAACTTCGGAATCGGGCCACTAGTGCTCGCGAGCGCATTCGCCGCGGCGCTGGCGGCGCTGCTGCCGGCGCGCACCGCCAACGCCGCCAACTGGCTGGAGATGAACTTCTACCTGTCCGGCCCGGAATATGAAGGCAAGCTGCCGCCGTGCGATTATCCCGACGCGCTGGTCAGGATCGCCTCGCGCTTCAACCAGAAGGAAAACATGTACTGGGCCACGGACCTGCGGATCATTACTTTCGCCAAGATCCGCGAGACCGCGTTCCGGCCGTGGGCCGCCAATTCAATCCCGCGCCGCTTCTGCAGCGGGCTGGTGCAGGTCTCGGACGGCCGCACCCACGCCATTCATTACTGGATCGGCGAGGACACCGGCATGATCGGCGCGAGCTGGGGGGTCGAGTGGTGCATCGTCGGCCTCGACCGCAACTGGGCCTACAACCCCGCTTGCAAGATGGCGATGCCATAGCCGCCCGCCTGCCGCGTCTTGGCCCGCCCGGCGGACATCGTCCGGCTCCACCCCGGGCCCCGCTTTTATTTCCGTTTTGTTCTTGAAATGTTCGAAAATCGTGGTACGCTACCTCATCCTCACGCGTATCGGGGGGCAGCCATGGTTCGAGTCGGTCGCGTCGCGTTTGCCGCAGTCGCCTTGTCGCTCATTGTCGGTGCCGCCGGCCATGCCGCCGGACCCGACCCGCGCCAGAACGAGCCCGGACAATTCGACTTCTACGTGCTCGCCTTGTCATGGTCGCCGTCGTTCTGCGAAGCCTCGGGCGAACGCGGGACGCCACCGCAGCAGCAGTGCGGGGCGCGACCGTATTTCTTCGTCGTGCACGGACTGTGGCCGCAATACGAGCGGGGCTTCCCGGAATTCTGCCAGCAGCCAGCGCCGCGGCTCAACCGCAACATCGTCTCCTCCATGCTCGACCTGATGCCGGCGCCGCGCCTCATCTTCAACGAATGGGACAAGCACGGCACCTGCTCGGGGCTGAGCCCGACCGCCTATTTCGAAACCGTGCGCAAGGCGCGCGCAGTGGTGAAGATCCCGGATGCCTATATCGAGCCAAGCGATGCGCTCACGGTGACGCCGGACCAGGTCGAGGAGGCATTCGTGAACGCCAATCCTGGGCTCACTCGCGACGCCATCACGGTGACCTGCGACAGCAGGCGGCTGGGGGAGGTGCGCATCTGCATCGGCAAGGACCTCCACTTCCGCTCCTGTCCCGAGATCGACGCGCGCGTCTGCCGCCGCGAGCAGGTCGTGATGCCGCCGGTGCGCGAGGGCAGCGCCGCGCTCACGCGCTGAGCGCGAGGCTGGACTTGTCGGCGCGAATGGCGCGGCTCAACGAACGCGCGCATCCGGCAGAGCGGGACGGGTCTTCCAAAAAAATCGCGTGCAAGACAAAAGCCGGGGCGGGTGACAGCTCCCGGGGCAGCCATCCCGCATTAGATTGCGCGCATGAATTATCGCCACGCCTTTCACGCCGGCGGTTTCGCCGACGTGGTCAAGCACGCGGTGCTGGTGCGCATCCTGCTGCATCTGCGCGCCAAGCCCGCAGCCTTCCGCGTCATCGACACCCATGCCGGCGCCGGTCTTTATGGGCTCGCCGGCGAGGAGGCGGGCCGCAGCGGCGAATGGCGTGACGGTATCGGGCGGCTGGTGAGCGCGCCGATCTCCGACCAAGCGCGCGCGCTGCTTGCGCCCTATCTCGACGCGGTCGCCGCCTGCAACGGTGCCGGCGGCGGCCTCGCCATCTACCCCGGCTCGCCGGCGCTCGTGCGCGCGTTCCTGCGCCCGCAAGATCGCCTGATTGCATGCGAGCTCGAGCCGAAAGCGGCGGGCGCGCTCGCGCGCAATCTCGCCGGCGACCCGCGCTGCAAGGCCATTGCGATTGACGGTTGGACCGCGCTGAACGCCTATGTGCCGCCAAAGGAGCGGCGCGGCCTCATCCTCATCGATCCGCCATTCGAGGAGGCTGCTGATTTCCCGCGCCTTGCCCAGGCGCTTGCGGCTGCGTACCGCAAATGGGCTGGCGGCACGTATCTGCTGTGGTATCCAATTAAGGAGCGCGCGGGGCCCGACGCACTGGCGCGGCGCCTGCGGGCAAGCGCCATCGCCAAGATCTTACGCGCCGAACTCAGCCTTGCCCTGCCGGCCGGCGAAACCCGGCTCGGCGCCTGCGGGCTGATCGTGGTCAATCCGCCATGGACGCTCGCGGGAGAGCTTGGTGTCCTGCTCCCGGCGCTCGCGGCAGCGCTCGACCGCGGGGCAGGCCGCGGTGCCTACCGCGTCGACTGGCTCATCGGCGAAAAGTAGTTTCACCACTTTTCCACAGCCCTGGATTAGCCTATTTTTGCAAGCGCTGGCTTTGACGTTCCGCCTCCTGTGGGGGCCGGCGGAGTGACGGAGGCCGAAAGGCCGCCTGCTTTCCCCGTTTGTGAATGTCCGGCCGAGCCGCCGCGCCGTGGGGGCCGGTGGCGGAGCAACCACGGGGAAAGGAGTTTCCCGATGGCGATGGCAGGTACGGTGAAGTTCTTCAATGCCGAGCGCGGCTACGGCTTCATCAAGCCGGACGACGGCGGACGCGACGTGTTCGTGCACGTCACCGCGGTCGAGCGCGC
>DATBKV010000170.1:0-58326 GCA_036555745.1 Xanthobacteraceae bacterium
GGGCTGCAGCTGTTGCCGGGCAGGAGCGTGAGTGTCCCGGCCGCCACCGTGACGCCTCGCGATACCACGCCGCATGCTGCGAGCGAGTTGTTGATGTGCGAAACCATCAGGTTGGTGGCGGTGCTGTTGTAGTCGATACTAACGTAGCCGCCTCCCCAGGCCGTGCGCCAGCGCGGGTTCCAGATGTGCTGGTAGCCGGCCAACGCGCTCCACACCTTGGTGAGCTCGACGCTGGTGCCCGTGTCGAACACGGCGTCGGAAATCCAGCCGATGCCCACGCTGTTGTTGGAGTTGTAGACCTGGAAGCTGGAGGTCGAGGCGCTGGAGCAGAAGCCCGGCGCGCCTTCCGTGTAGCAGACGTTGACGCCGAACCAATCGCCGCCCTGGAGGTTGAACGAGATGCCGGCCGCCGCCGCCCAGCCGAGCTTGTCGGCAGGGTGACCGTTGATGTCGTTGTTGCCGGTGAGGTAATAGGCGCCGCTGACATCATGGATCGCGCCGCTGATGCCGGCGAAGCCCCAGGCCTGATCGACCCGCAGATTGGCCACGACGTCGGGCACCCGGAAGCCGAAGGTCGGGTTTTCGGCGAACGCGTTGTCGTTGGTAGTCGCTGCGTTGAGCCCGAAGAACGGCGCGGTCAGGTCGAGCGTGCCGGTCTTGCGGGTCGCCGGGTCTTCCAGCGACAGCGTGCCGGAGAAGCCGTTGCCGAACTGGGCGGTATAGGCCCAGAGGTTCTGACCGGTGGCACCGGTATCACCCGAGACGCGTACGTTGTGGTAGCTGTAAGCGCCGCCGTAGGTGACCAGGTCGAAGAACGACTGCGACCGGCCCACCGTGAAGCCCGCGAACTGCATGAACGCGCGGTCCCAGAACGGGTTGAAGGTCGAGCCAGCGCCGGTCGCGCCCGGCGTGGTGTTCTCCGCGCCGAAGCGGATGTAGGTGCGCAACGTGCCGTACTCGGTCTGCTGGCGCACGTCCCACGAGATCGCCGCGCGGACGCGGTAGTTGACGTCGTTGGTGGTGTCGCGGTTGAACCGAGCCTGCGCCGCCTCGAGGGTGCCATTGCCCACCGAAACGCCGCCGTTGCCGCCGTTGTACTCCGCCTGCACGCGCAGGAAGCCGCCCATCTTCAGGCAGGTATCGGTGCCGGGAATGTAGTAGAACCCGTCCCCGTACAGGCTGCAGATCTTGACGTACTGCACCGGCGCCGCCTTCACAGGCATGTCGGCGGCTTGCGCTCCCGCGACCGCGACGAGCCCCGCTGCGGTCCCGAGGAGAAGACTTTTCACCATCTTCATCTCAACCTCCATTGTGTTGTCGTGGGAGGGATTGATCTCCTCGGGCGCTGCTCACCCTGGAAGGTCCCCTTAGCTCCCCTCACTGTCCGGTCCGTTCCGTTGCCCTCATTGTCCCCTGGGCGCCGGACTTGACCGGAAGGAGCGACATAGGGATGCCCCCCTCCGTCGCACGATCAACATTATCCGGCGCGGCTGCACAGGCAACGGAGAAGTGACATTTTGAACAGCGCGGAATGCAGTTTCGGCCGGAGTGTTGCTGAAACAGCACTGGCATCGAGCTCGACCGGCGCCGCCGGGGCGCCTCGCGCGGACCCCGGCTGCCGCCGGAAGTATTTGATCTTAAACGTAATTCAGCCGTGGCGCGGCGCAAAGTGCGCGCTCGATACATTCGCTCGCCAGCCCAGAAGAAAAACGAGGGCCACGTTGAACCAGGCGAGCAACGCGAGTCTCAACGCGGGGCAACACCTGAGTCTGCTCCAACGCGAGCGGCGTCATTGGCGCAATTGATTTTACGATCGAACTTTAGTTTGTAGGGCTTCCCTTAGTCCCTGCGGCACCAGGCGGACTCCATAAATGACTCCGAAAACCTACCCCACTCCCGAGGCTCGAGGGTGACGCAAGCACACGGTGGGCCGCCCGGTTTTCTGCGCAGGGCATGGCTGCGCCTGCGCTGGCTCGTCCCGGCGGCTTGCGGCGTTCTGTTGCCGATCGCGGTGAGTCTCGGGCAGGCCCCAGCGCCCGTGCCGGCCCCCGACTCGGGCGTGCACGTGCCGGGATTTTGGGACCCGCGGCGGCGGCCCGAGAAGCCCGACCTGTCGCGGGTCAACATGATCCGATTCCTCACCGAGATCGATTACCCGCCGTTCGACTATGCCGGGCCGGACGGAAATCCGCAGGGCTTCAACATCGATCTGGCGCGCATGCTGTGCGAGGAGCTCAAGCTCGCCTGCACCATGCAGATGCGAAGCTTCGAGACGCTGGTTTCCGCGCTCGATGCCAACCGCGGCGACGCCGCCATCGCCTCGATCGCCGCTACGCCTGAGACCCGTACCAAGGTGGATTTCACCGACCCCTATTACCGGACACCGGCCCGCTTCGTGGCGAGGAAGGACTCTCCGATCAGTGACCCGCTGCCGGAGCGGCTGGAGGGCAAGAAGATTGCTGTCGTCGCCGGCACCGCGCACGAGGCCTATCTTAAGGCTTTGTTTACCGAGGTTGAGGTGCGCCCCTATCCGGACGCCGCGGCGGCGCGCCAGGCGCTGCGGCGTGGCGAGGTCGACCTCCTGTTCGGCGACGCGATCTCGCTCGCGTTCTGGCTCAACGGCACCGATTCGGAGAATTGCTGCGCGTTTCGCGGCGGACCCTACATGGACACCCGCTATTTCGGCGAAGGTATCGGAATCGCGGTCAAGAAGGGCAACGACACCATCCGGCTTGCGCTCAATTGGGCCTTGTTCCGGGTGTGGGAACAAGGCCGCTTCACCGATCTGTGGCTACGCTATTTCCCGATCAGCCCGTTCTGACAGTCTCACCGGTAGAGAGCGACCGCGCATCCCGCCCCGGACAAGGGCTGCGGGGCGGGCGGCGAATTGTTGGACAGGGTTGCGCGCAATTTTAGCGAACGGCGCAACCAAGTCGCAGCAGGTCAATGGTTAAATCTGCACCGGTCCCCCTGGGGAAGGCGAGCGCTGCGTCATGAAACTTTTGCTCGAGCGATTCGCGCACGATGACAGCGCGGCGAGCACCGTGGTCTACGGGCTGCTCGCCGCCGGCATGGCGATGGCGATCATCACCGTAGTTTCGGCGCTCGGCTCGAAGCTCAATATCACCTTGCACTGGGTGCAGGCCGCGCTGCAGTGAGCCCCCACGGGGGTAATGGCGCTTGCCGCTTTCGGACACTGCTCTTGCGTGTCCCGGACGAGCGACCCCGGACTTGATCCGGGGGGAGCGAAGATCCGGGGACCCAGCGGCGCCGGACGGCCAAAGAGCCAGGCGTCCGCCCACAATCGCCGTGCGATAACCCTGGCGCCAACGAGCGGCAAACCCAGTCTGCCGCTCGCGCTGCTTCCATTTCGCCGCATCGATTCCATTTCGCAGGAAACCGCTCTACTGTCCGCGCCCGGAGAACTGTCGATGTCTGCGCCCGAGCTCCAGGTTCCAGACCTGCGCGAGATCGCCGAGAACTCGAACGCCTGGCCGTTCGAGGAGGCGCGCAAGATCGTGGCGCGGCTCGAGCGCCGTCCCAAGGACGAGGTGATCTTCGAGACCGGCTATGGTCCTTCCGGGCTGCCGCATATCGGCACCTTCGGCGAGGTCGCGCGCACCAGCATGGTGCGGCACGCCTTTCGCGTGCTGACCGATGACACCGTGAAGACCCGGCTGATCGCCTTCTCCGACGACATGGACGCGCTGCGCAAGGTTCCGGACAACGTCCCGAACAAGGACATGATGGCAAGCCACCTCGGCCAGCCGCTGTCGCGCGTGCCGGACCCCTTTTCCAACGAATATCCCTCGTTCGGCGCCGCCAACAACGCGCGGCTGCGCGCGTTCCTCGACCAGTTCGGCTTCGACTACGAGTTCCTGTCCTCGACCGACTGCTACGCGTCCGGCCGCTTCGATGCGACGCTCCTGAAGGTGCTCGAACGCTTCGACGCCATCATGGAGATCATGCTGCCGTCGCTGCGCGAGGAGCGCGCGCAGACCTACTCGCCGTTTCTGCCGATCTCGCCCCGCACCGGCGCGGTGCTGCAGGTGCCGATTCTGGCGCATGATGCCAAGGCGGGCACGATCACCTATGAGGACCCCGATACCGGCGAGCGCGTGACCACGCCGGTCACGGGCGGACGCACCAAGCTGCAGTGGAAGCCGGACTGGGCCATGCGCTGGGTCGCGCTCGGCGTCGACTACGAGATGGCCGGGAAGGACCTGATCGATTCGGTCAAGCTCTCCGGCGAGATTTGCCGCGCGCTCGGCAGCGCGCCGCCGGAAGGCTTCAACTACGAGCTGTTCCTCGACGAGTACGGCCAGAAGATCTCCAAGTCCAGGGGCAACGGGCTGACCATCGAGGAATGGCTGCGCTACGCCTCGCCGGAGTCGCTGTCGCTGTTCATGTACCGCGAGCCGAGGGCGGCCAAGCGGCTCTATTTCGACGTCATTCCCCGCCACGTCGACGAGTACCAGCAGTTTCTGGAGGCCTACCAGCGCCAGGACCTCAAGCAGCGCCTTGCGAACCCGGTCTGGCACATTCACACGGGCCATCCGCCGGCGCCCGACATTCCGATCTCGTTCTCGATGCTGCTCACGCTCGTTGCATCCTCGAACGCGGAGAACGCCGAGACGCTCTGGGGGTTCATCCGGCGCTATCGCCCGGGGGTCACGCCGCAGACCCATCCCAAGCTCCACGCCCTGGTCCGCTATGCGCTTAACTATTTCCACGATTTCGTGCTGCCGCAGAAGCGCTATCGCGAGCCCGGCGATGCCGAGCGCGCGGCGCTGCTTGACCTGCGCGATGCGCTCTCGCAGCTACCGGCCGACGCGAGTGCCGAACAGATCCAGGAGGTGGTCTACGACATCGGCCGGCGCGAGCCGTTCCTCGACAAGACCGGCAAGATCAAGACCCGGGACGGCAAGCCCGGCGTGGCGCTCGACTGGTTCAACATGCTCTACCAGGTGCTGCTCGGCCAGGAGAGGGGCCCGCGCTTCGGCTCGTTCGTTGCGGTGTACGGGCTCAAGAGCACCATCGACATGATCGACGGCGCGCTGGCGCGGTCGGCGTAACGAATGTGCGTTTGCGCGGGCGCGCCGGCCGAGGGATTTAGAGCGCATCCCGATTGGGAGGAATCGGGGTGCGCTCTAGATTTTTTGATTTTGCGCATGTCCTTATCGGAAAACCGGTTCCCGCTTTTCCGGGACATCTGCCAGCAGCCCCTGCCATAAGCCCGTGCCGAAATGACGCCCGCCGTTCTGGCTCTGATCGCAGCCACCATCCTGTTCTCGTCGTTCCTGTCCGGCGTGTTCGGCATGGCCGGCGGAATGGTGCTGCTGGGCGTGTTGCTGAACTATGTCGACGTGCCGACCGCCATGATCTTTTTCTCGATCATCCAGCTGTTCGCCAATGGCTGGCGCGTGGTGCAATGGCGGCGTTACGTGCTGTGGCCGATCTTCGGCTGGTACGTGGTCGGCGCGATCGCCGCGTTTGCGTGCATGTGGATGGTCGCCTTCGTGCCGGACAAGGCGATGGTTTACCTCGCTCTCGGCTTGATGCCGTTCGTGATCGAGGTGCTGCCGGTGACCATGCGCCCGCATATCGAATGGAAAGGCGTGCCGCTGTTCACCGGCGTCGCCACCACGGTCATCCAGATCCTGGCCGGCGTGGGCGGGCTCTTTCTCGACATTTTCTTTCAGAAGAGCATGCTCGATCGCAAGACGACCAACGCGACCAAGGCCGTCGCGCAGACCTTCAGCCACATCGGCCGCATCATCTATTTCGGGACGCTGTCAGGCGTCGGCGATGTGCCGTTGGCGGGGACGGCTGTCGCCGTCCTGCTCGCGATCGCGGGCACCTCGCTGGCGCCGTTCGTGCTGGAGCGGATGACCGATCATGGCTTCCGGCAGTGGACGCGGGCGATCATCCTGGCCATCAGCACGGTCTACCTCGCCCGCGCTGGCTGGTTGCTCTGGCACCGGTGACGCGTCGCGGCGCGCGGTCGGGGGCATCCGCCTCAGCTGAACATTTCCATCTTCCCGTCGAGCGCCATCAGCCCGGTCTCGACCCCGAGCTGGGGATGGCGCTGCCCAACCTGCTTGCGAAATTCCGCGAGCGCCTTCTTGTGCGTTTCGGTCTCGGCCTGCGGGGTCGCGATGCTGGCGTCGCCGTAGGCGATCCGGGCCGCGCCGCAATCGCGGTGATCGATCGCGATCACCTTTTGGATGCGATGCAGCTGAATGGTGGTGGCGAGATTGTCCCAGAACGCCTTGTGCCAATCCTTAAACGCCGGCGCGACCACGCCGATGGCGGCGCCGGCGATCACGAACTGGCTGAATTTGCCGGTCAGGTCCTGCGCGACGGTGTATCGATGCACCGGTTCCTGCATGCGCGGATCGATGCAGGCAAGGACCATCGCCTCGTAATTGCCCTCCGCGGCGAGCGCCGCGTACGGCGCGGCCGCGAGCACGATGCTGCCGGCCACCGCGGTGCGGATAAACCTTCGTCGATCGAGTCCGTGGCGCAGCAGGTCGCTGCAGCAGGCGCAGGAAGGGCCGTGCTCGAGGGTTGCCAATTCGGTCATCGTTGTCCTCCGGAGGCGCGCCTGGCGCTTTGGGCCCGCGCGGTATCGCCCGCGCCCCGCGGATAACACAAGTCGATTTGCCTGATAATGGAATTATGGCCGCATGGCCGCCCTTGCATGGAGGGTCATCCGCCCGGACCGGACCATGCAACTGAGGCGTGCAGGAGGCTTGCTCTTGTCCCCTTCCGCCGTCAGGACCCGGCAGCGAGCTTGAGGTCGACCGCAGCGTCGGGGTTTACTGGGCTGCCGCGGTGAGAAGGCGTGCGTGCCGGGATAATTCTGCCGCTGCATCGGGGGTGCCGTGCCGACGACCATTTACAAGATTTGCGAGAGCGCGCTCTGGCGCGAAGCGGAGCGCATTGGCGCGTTTCGCGGCGCCCCGGTCGACCTGCAGGACGGATACATCCATTTTTCCGCCCAGCACCAAGTCCGTGAGACTGCGGCCAGGTATTTCGCCGGCGCTTCAGACCTGATGCTGATCGCGGTCGATGCCGGCGGTCTCGACAGCGCGCTCAAATGGGAGGTCTCGCGCGGCGGCGACCTGTTCCCGCACCTTTACGGGCAGCTGCCGTTAACCGCGGTGCGCTGGGCCAAGCCGCTCCCCCTCGGCGGCAACGGCGAACACGTTTTCCCGGAGCTGAGCGCGTGATCGGGCTGCTCGATTCGCTGGCGCGGCCGATGCTGCGCATGCTCGATCCCGAAGATGCGCACCGCCTCGCCATCCACGCGCTGAGACTTCCCCCGTTCGTCAAGCTCGTCGCCGACGACCCGCAACTCGCCGTGCGCGCCTTCGGGCTCAATTTTCCCAACCCGGTCGGCATGGCGGCGGGCTTCGACAAGAACGCCGAGGTGCCCGACCCGCTGCTGCGGCTCGGTTTCGGATTCGTCGAGGTCGGCACGGTTACGCCACAGCCGCAGTCCGGCAATGCGCGCCCTCGCTTGTTTCGCCTCGATCGCGACCAGGGCGTGATCAATCGCCTGGGCTTCAACAGCGAGGGCGCCGCCGCGGTGCTGCGCCGCCTGGCCGCGCGCGCGAGCCACGGCGGCATCGTCGGCGTCAACATCGGCGCCAACAAGGAGAGCGCCGACCGGATCGCCGACTACGTGCGCCTGATCGAAACCTTCGCCCCGGTGGCGAGCTATTTCGCCGTCAACATCTCCTCACCCAACACACCGGGGCTGCGCGAGCTCCAGCGCGCAAAGGTGCTGGACAACCTGCTGGCGCGCGTGGTGGACGCGCGCGCGCGCATGAGCCGACAAGCCGGTACCACCCCGCTGCTGGTCAAGATCGCGCCCGACCTCACCCTCGGCGAGCTCGACGACCTCGTCGGCGCCGCACGCCGGCACCGGGTCGACGGCATGATCATCGGCAACACCACGGTGGCGAGGCCGCAACATCTGCGCGACCGGGCCGCTGCGCAGCAGGTGGGCGGCCTCTCGGGGCGGCCGTTGTTCGCGCTGGCGACGCGCATG
This sequence comes from Xanthobacteraceae bacterium, assembly GCA_036555745.1. Taxonomy (GTDB): domain Bacteria; phylum Pseudomonadota; class Alphaproteobacteria; order Rhizobiales; family Xanthobacteraceae; genus VAZQ01. Next base: position 8,060 of record DATBKV010000170.1, read on the forward strand.
CTGGCGGAAACCTATGTCCGGGTGGAAGGCGCATTCCCGCTGGTCGGCGTCGGCGGTATCGACTCCGGGGAGACGGCGCTCGCCAAGATCCGGGCGGGCGCCTGCCTGATCCAGCTCTACAGCGCGCTCGTTTTTCACGGGGTTCGGCTGGTGCCGGCGATAAAGTCGGAGCTATCGCAGGCGCTGCGTCGTCGCGGCCACGCGACGATCGGCGATCTCGTCGGCGCCGACGCCGCCGCCATCACCGCCGAAAAATGGCCGGCATGATGCTCCATTGCGTTCGTGGCCTCGGTCACGCCCTCTGACCTGAAAGCGGCGTCAGTCTCCGCGCTCGCGCCCGCAGCCGGGCGCCTTCGCGCTGGCGGCGCGCTTTTTCGTATTGACTTCGCAACGTAGATGGTGTATACAAAATGTAGTCATGGAAACGGCCTAGGGAATGATGCAACGGCTGGACCATACGCCGAGCGAGTGGTGCTCGAGGTTATGCGCGTGTACTAATCCTTCAGCGCACGCAAAACGGGAAACCCCTGTTATTTTCCTGTTGTTTACAGGGAGACCGGTTTGGAGTGCACCCTCCGGGTGAGACACGAAACAGAGAGACGGACGCCTCGCAGCTTCCGCCTCGGGAGCCGCCACGCAGGCAAGTTTACGCAGCCTGCGCAAGCTGGGCTGCGTTGGCGGCGTCTCGAAGGGGCGCGTCGCAGACTGCGTCTTCAGCGCGCGGCTCTTCGGCATGAGGGCGAGAGAGACGTTATCCGGCCGGAACGGCCACCGTGGTCATGCCGCGTTCGCTGTCGATCTTCTGCAAGATGCGCTCCAGCGTTTCCAGCCGGTCGGCCTCGCCCGGCGGCTTGTCCCAGCGCAGCCGGTTGATGCGGGGAAAGCGCATGGCCAGGCCGGACTTGTGCCGGTTCGAGCGTTGCAGGCCCTCGAACGCCACTTCCAACACCAGGCCCAGCTCGGGGGCGTGCGCCACCTCGCGCATCGGGCCGAAGCGCGCCACGGTGTTGCGGCGAACGAAGCGGTCGATCTGGATGAGCTCCTTGTCGGTGAAGCCGAAATAGGCCTTGCCGACGGGCACCAGCACGTCGCCGTCCTGGCCTTTGGTCCACACCCCGAAGGTGTAATCGGAGTAGAACGAGGAGCGCTTGCCGCGACCGCGCTGGGCATACATCAGCACGGCATCGACGATGAACGGATCGCGTTTCCATTTCCACCACAGCCCCTTGGGGCGGCCGGGAAGGTAGGGGGCGTCGCTGCGCTTGAGCATGATGCCCTCGACCGCTTCGGCATCGGCGCCCGCGCCGGCGGCGGCCGGGTGGTTGCGTGCCGCCGCGAGCTCGGCCCAAGTCGTGAACGCGACCAGCGGCGACAGATCGATGCGCGGATCCGCCAGGCGCGCGATGAACCGCTCCAAGCGTGCCCGCCGCTCGGCGAAAGGGCGCTCGCGCAAGTCTTCGCGCCCGTCGATCAGCAGGTCGTAGGCGCGCAGATGCGCCGGGAATTCGGCCAAGAGCTTGGGGGTCACGGTTTTGCGGTTGAGCCGCTGCTGCAGCACGTTGAAGCTTTGCACCCGGCCGTCGCGCACGATCAGCAGCTCGCCGTCGATCGCGCCGGGGAGCCGCAGGGCGTCGAGAAGGTCCGGGAAGCTCGCGGCAATGCTCTCGCCCGTGCGCGAGTAGAGCTGCGCAACCAAGCCGCCGCCTTCGCTCACGCCGGCGCTGGCCTGGACCCGAATGCCGTCCCATTTCCATTCGCCGACGAAATCGGCGGGATCAAGCGCCTCAAGATCGCCGGCATCGACCGCGTGCGCCAACATCGGCGGCCGGAACGGCGCAGGATCGCGGCCCGCCGGTTTGGCGGCGCGGCCCTCCAGCCAGGCGAACAGCTCGAGATAGGGAGGTCGCAAGCCGGGCCACATCAGCTCGATGTCGTGCGGGTCCTCGTCGCCGAGCGCGGCCACCGCCGTCTTGGCGAGCCGCGCCGAGACGCCGATCCGCAATCCGCCGGTCACCAGCTTGAGCAGGGCCCAGCGGCCGGTCTCGTCGAGCCGATCGAGCCAGCGAGCGAGCCGCGCCGGCAGTTCGGATTTGCCGAGCGACGAGAGGATGGAGACGACAGCGGACAAGGAGAGCTCGTCGCTCGCCGCTGCACCGCCGTCGCGCAGACTGGCGCCGCCGTTTGCGGCCGCCGCGGCGTGCAACGGCTCGGGCGAGGGAGCTGCCGGCTCGCGCGGCTGCCACAGCAGCGCGACCGTTTCGGACAGGTCGCCCACATAATCGAGGGAGAGCTCGAACAGCACCGGGTCGGTTCGCTCGGCGATGAGGGCGCGGATCATCCCAGGCTTGGCATGCTGGAAGGTGAGGGCGCCGGTCAGCGCCGCAAGCGCCCAGCCCCGTTCAGGATCGGGCGTGCTGCGGAAGTAGTCGGTCATCAGCCGCAACTTGTTGTTGCGCCCGGGCTCATAAGCCAGCCGGTCGAGCAACTCGGCGAAGCGCTTCATGCCGCCTCCACCGGCTCGGCGCCCTCGCCGGGCGCGTCGCTCTCATCCTCGTCGCCGTAGCCGACGATCGCCAGCGGCCGTGCCCGCAGTCCATGCGAGAGGCTCCAATGCACCAGCGCTTCCTCCTGCCCATGGGTGACCCAGACCTCCGACGCGCCGGTGGCAGCAATGGTGGCGGTGAGACCGTCCCAGTCGGCGTGATCCGAAATCACCAGCGGCAATTCCACCAGCCGCTGGCGCGCGCGCGCGCGCACACGCATCCAGCCGGAGGCGAGGCAGGTCACGGGATCGGGAAACCGTCGCGACCACGGCTCCTTCAGCGCGGACGGCGGGCACAGCGTCACGGCGCCGGCGAGCTCCGGCTTGTCGGCGGCGCGCGCGAGCCTTATGGCGCCGAGCTCGGTGCCGCGGCCGGCGTAATAGCGCGTGATCTTCTCGATGGCGCCGTGCAGATAGATCGGCCGGTCGTAGCCGGCGCTGCGGAGCAGCGCGATCAAGCGCTGCGCCTTGCCCAGCGAATAGGCGCCGACCAGATGCGCGCGGTCTGGAAACAGCGCCAGCGAATGCAGGAGCTTGGCGATCTCGGCATCGGCGTCGCCGTGGCGAAACACCGGCAGGCCGAAGGTGGCTTCGCTGATGAAGACGTCGCAGGGCAGGAGCTCGAACGCTGCGCAGGTGGGATCGCGCACGTCCTTGTAATCGCCGGAGGCGACCATGCGCAGGCCGTTGGCCTCGAGTGCGACCTGCGCCGAGCCCAGCACGTGACCGGCGGGGTGCAAGGTCACCCTGACGCCGCCGATCTCGATGGTCTCGCCGTAGCTGACCGCCTGCGTCGAGCCGGCGAAGTCCTCGCCATAACGCAGCCGCATCAGGTCGAGCGTTTCGGGCGTTGCCAGCACGGCGCCGTGCCCGGCACGCGCGTGATCGGAATGCGCGTGCGTAATCACCGCCCTTTCGACCGGGCGCGTCGGGTCGATGTGGAAACCGCCGCTCTTGCAGCAGATGCCGATCGGCGTCGGCAGAACAAGCTCCTCGGGCCGCATGGGCTTGAGATATGTTCTGACCGGCACGATGACAGATGGGGGACGCTGCGCCTCGGCCGACGGCCCGCCTGCCAGCGGCCGGCCATGCGCCAGGAGCTAGTCGCGCCTGAACACGACCGAAGCGAACCAGCCGGTGACGATCGCCATCATCGCCGTCGCGAGACCGTAAAGCGTGCCGTGGTCTCGCGCCGCGACGGTCATGATCTGCTCGAAGCCCGATTTGTAAACCTCGAACGGGGCGGGTGCGCGCGCGATCTGCGCGCCGTCGGCAAAGAGCCGGACGTCGACCTCGTAGGCGCCGATCGGCACCTCGGCCGGCAACGGGATCGAGGCGCGAAACAGCGGCGGGGCGAGGAAAGTGACGCCGTTGGACAGCTCACGATAGAGCTCGTGCTCGCTTCTGATCTTGATGAAAGCCGCGCGGAACGACTCGTCACTGGCCGCGTCGGCGATATTGGCGCCGTCGCGTTGCGGCAATGGAAGGTTGTCGAGGCCGAGCTGCAGGCGACGCAAGGTTTCCGTGCTGGCGATATCATCGAGCGGCCGGTTCGAGAGCACGGCCAGATAGGCGGGCGCATTCTCGATCATGCGGGAGTCGGCGTTGACCCAGATTCCCAGGACCCGCGCCTTGCGGAATGTCACGACGGTCTGGCGCGGCCCCGTGACCGTGACGATGACGTCGTAACCGGCGCGGCGCGGGCGCGAGGCGGCATCCTGTTCGATTCCCCCGAACAGCACGAGCTCCTCGCCGGTGAAGTTCGAGGTGACCATGACCCGATGGTTTGAGAGCGAGACCACCAGCCGCTCCGCCGCGGCCGGAACAGCCGAGGCGGCGAGCGAACTCAGCGCGGCGATGAGCGCGAGCGGCAAGCGCCGGTTCATGCGCCGGGCTCCAGTATGCGGATGGAGTAGAGGCTCTCCGGCGCCACCACCAGGTCCATGGCAAAGCGAATCCCGACCGCGAGCACCAGCAATCCCAGCAGCAGGCGCAGGCGCTCGCTGCTCATCTTGTGCCCGGCGCGGGCGCCGAACTGGGCCCCCGTCACACCCCCCACCATCAGGAACGCGGCCAGCAGCGCATCGACGAGGTGATTGGTGGCCGCGTGCATGACGGTGGCGGACGCCATGGTCACGAGCGTGAGCACCATCGAGGTGCCGATCACGGTCGCGGTTGGCACCCGCAACACGTAGATCAACATCGGCACCAGCAGAAATCCGCCGCCGATACCCATCACCGCGCCGACAAAGCCGATGATGAATCCGATGCCCCAGACCGGGATCGCGGAGACATAGATGCGGGAGCGTTTGAAGCGCAACTTGAACGGCAGGCCGTGGATCCAGGTGTGGCTGCCCGGGCGGCGCAGCTCGACCGGTTTGCCCTGGCGCGCGCGGATGATCGCTCGCACGCTCTCGACCACCATCAGCGCGCCGACGATGCCGAGCAGAAGCACGTAAGAAACACCGATGGTGATGTCGAGTTGCCCAATCGCGCGCAGCATCGTGAACAGCCACACGCCGAAAGCGGTGCCGATGATGCCGCCGGCGAGCAGCATGAGGACGAGAGCGAGGTCGATGGCCCGGCGGCGCCAATAGCTGACCGCGCCCGACATCGAGGAGGCGGCAATATGGCTGGCCACGGTCGCGACCGCCACCGCCGGCGAGATGCCGAGGAAGATCAGGAGCGGCGTCATCAGAAACCCGCCCCCGATGCCGAACATGCCGGAGATGAACCCGACCGCGAGCCCCATGGCCAGAATGACGAACACATTGACCGGCAGGTCCGCGATCGGGAGATAGATCTGCACGCGCGCGGTCCTAGATTCGAGGCTCAACTGCCCTGCAGAGCCGTTGCACCGCTCCTGCGACGCCGAACGAGTCTCGACCGAATTTGCGGCGCGCCCCGCAACGATCGTCGGACGAAATGGCGACAGGAGCCGGCGCAGCCGATCTGCGCTCAATCACAGTGCAGAGGTGTCGCCGGCACGACTTCCCGCGAAGTGGGCTCGGGACTCAGCGGGCAGGCGAGCGCATCTTACCGATGTTCGCCGCACCCGCCATGTCTTGGCGCATCTTTTATTGTGCAGGAGCGGAGCTTGGCAAGATCGCGGGCGACGCATCAGGGGCCCGCTCGCACCGAGGAATGCGCGCCGCGCGCTGCGGTCAACGGCGGGCCGGCGGGGGCAGCTCGTTCGGCGCCTGCGCTGGCGGTTCGGTCGCGCCGGAGATGAGCATTCCAATCGCCGCGCCGGTCGTGCCCTCGGGCGCATGCAAGCTGCCCGTCCGGTCGGCCGGCGGCGCTTCCCCGGCCGGCGCGGCGCCTTCCGCAACAAGGCCCGAAGCCGCTGCTGCCGTGACCGGCGCGTCGCTTTTTGCATCCCCGGGCGCAGTGCGCAGGCCGTCTGCGATCTGCAGGCCGCCGACCAGCGCCAGAGCGACGGCGAGGGCCCCCACCAGCGCCGCCACCATGCCCACACGCACCAGCGTCGCGCTGCGGCGGGCGCCGGCCGGGGCGACCGTGTGATCTTCGCGCGCTTGACGGCTTGCAGCTTGCACCGCGCGGCGTGCCGCCGCGATGAAGTCGGACTTGCCGCCGCTGTCCGATGGCACGCACGGCAGGATCGCTCTGGGGCTTGCGTCGGCCCCGGAACCACCACCTGAGGGCCCTCCGGAACCGCGGCCGCGCGGCGGCTTGGGAGGGGAATCCTCGAGATCCGCGGCAGCGTCGGGAGACAAGTTGCCATCGACGGAAACGGTCATCACGGGGGAGGACGATGCCGGTCTGCAAGCTTCCGGGGAGGCGGCAGCGTCTGCTGCGGTCCCGCCCATCACCGGAGCCGGAGGGGTCGGCGGCGCGGAGCTGGCGCGCATATCGGCTTCGATCATGGCCAGCCGATGGACCATGTGCCCGATCGTGCCGTGCACGGCCTCGAGCGAGTCCTGGCTTCGCTTTTCGGCTTGTCGAAGCTCCGCCACATCGCGCGCAAGCGCGTCGATCGTCGGCGCGGTTGCTGCGGTGGCGGCGACATTGGAGAAATCGTGGCGGTCGAGACGAGGCTCTGTCGATCCTGGCTCGGACGCTTCGGGCAGGCCGCCGTCGGCGGCGGCGAGCTTTGCGATCAGCTTGGCCACCAACCGCTCGAGGCGCTCGAGGGTTGACTCGTCATAACGCGCGAGGCCGCCGTGTTCGAACTTGTCGATCAATGTGCGCAGGAGCGCGTCGAGCTCGGACGCGGGGCGGCGGCCACTTCGATTGCGGGCGTCGAGCGCCTCCGCGAAAATGGCGAGTTGCGGCTCAATCACCGCGGCGAGCGCACCGCCGATGCGGCGCGCAGAGTCGTCGACTTTGCTCGCGAGGCTGCGCACCTCTTCCGAGAGCCTTGCCACCGCGTCGCTCGACGCCGTACGGGCGATGCTGCCCTGCAACGCGAGAAGCGCGGCGGCGACCTCCCGAATGGCCGCTTGAGCTTGCGCATTCCCGCGGATGTGGTCGACCCGGTGCGAAAGCTGCTGCAGCGCCTGTGCCACCGCCAACACGCATTCGATCGGCGGCATGGCTTGTGGTCGGGCCCTGCTGACAGGCCATGCAGAGTCGCAGTTCATGGCCGATCAGCATCCTCGACACGTCAGTAGCGAGCGCGAGCCGGGCGGCCCTGCCCATGAACCCGGTGCTGCGGCGCCGGCAAAATGGAGGGCGGTCTGATCCCTTGGGCCGCAGTGTTTGCGGTTCGGGTAAACAGGCGGTTAAAAGCCCGCAGTGCGGGGGCGCGGTGCTGGTGACGCGGGGCCCGCAGCCCTGGCGCCTTCTTCCCGCGGCGCAAGCGCTCGCCGCGAGTTTGCCTTGGCACGGTCCGCCGATCTATTGCAAGATCATCAGTCCTCCCGCCATCGTGATGAAGATGACCAATGTCGTGCCGATCACGGTCGCGACATGACGCCAGCCTAGCGTGGCGATCGCCGCGAGCGATGTGCCGAGGCCGAGCGCCGAGATTGCGATCAGCAGGCCCCAATTCGATACCTCGATCAAGCCGACCTTGATCTGCGCAAGCATGGGGGTTCGAGCCAGCAACGCATCAGCAATGCTGTTGAACGCGCACAGAGCCACAAACACGAGGGCGAAGACGGGAATCGGGACGCTGGCGGCGGCACTCGTAACCGCTCGCCGCGCGAACAACCAGCCAATGGCGAGAACGATGGGAAGCATCAGAAAGACGCGAAATAGCTTGACGATGACCGCAGCGTTGCCTGTCGTCTCGGATACCGCATATCCGGCGCCGACGACCTGTGCGACGTCGTGGATGGTGGCTCCAAGCATGATGCCGGTGGTTCGAGGGTCGAATCCGAGCCGAGCACAGATGATCGGATAGAGCACCATGGCCAAAGTGGAGAGGGCATTGACGGCGACAACGACGAAAGCCACCTCGGTCTCTTTGCCCTTGTAGTCGGGCAACACGATCGAAGTGGCGAGGGTGGCAGAGGCCCCGCATACCGCGGTTCCAGCTCCAGCCAATGCCCCGTACGCCCGCTCGAGAACGAAGATCCGGGCGAACAGGAAGCCGGCAGCCAGCGTCATAGCCATTGCAGCGATGATCAGAGCTGCAGTCGACCACCCCAGCGCAGCGATGTCGCCGAGCGCGATCCGCAGCCCTAGCAGCGCCACTGCCCACCGCAGGATCCGCTTCAGGCAGAACACCAGGCCAGGCTGAAACCACGGTCGGCTCGCCAGCGGATTGAGCAGGATGCCGATGAGGAGCGCGATCACCATGCCCGGGATCGGAAGCAAATTGGCGATCCAGGGGGCGATCGTCGCGGCGGCAACCGCAACCGCGGCCGACAGCAGCAAGCCAGGTAGAATGCGATGCGCGTCGGCCCAGCCCTGCATCCATTCGCTCCAAGCCCGATCAATGCTGACGCATCGGGGCGAGCGTGAAGTGCGGACACGCCGGGCGCGCGTAGCCGCTGATCGCAGCCGCGTCTGGCAGTCGCAGGTCGTCGTGCGAGCAATCGCGTCGGCGATCGCCGATCGTGGGGACGCGGTCGAATGGCGGACTGGTGAATTGGGTCAAGCTCGTCCCCGTCGCGGAACGCCGCGGTTGTGAGAGAGGATGGGCTGCTTGTCAACGCTTGCGCCGCTCGCGCCTCGCGTCCGGCCGCTGTAAGTTGCCGGACGAATGCAGCGTCGCTTGTTCAGGAGGATGAGATGCCAAAGATCGATATCCAAAGAGTAGCCGCGCAGCAGATTGCCTCCTATCCCAAGGAGTTTGCCCAGCTGATTGCCGGACGGTCGAAGCAGAGGATCGGCGATACCGTCGGCTTGACTCAGTTCGGCGTGAACATCACGCGCATTAAGGCGGGCTCGGCTTCGGCGCTGCGGCACTGGCACGAACAGGAGGACGAGTTCATCTACATGCTCGAGGGCGAGCTCGTCCTGCGCGAGAACGACGGCGAGACCCTGCTCAAACCGGGCGATGCCGCCGGCTTCAAGGCCGGCAGCGGCATCGCACATTGCCTTGTCAACCGCAGCGAGCGCGATGCGGTCTATCTCGAGGTCGGCACGCGCGCGGCGAGTGAGCGCGTGCACTATCCAGATGTCGACTTCATGATGGAGCGCGACGGCTCCAGCCGCCGATATTTCCGCAAGTCAGGGGCGCCGATCGAAGATTGACCGGGGCAGACGCGCCGCGCGGCAGCGCCGATGACACATCGGCCATTTGCCCTTCCTTGCAAGCCGCGTGTAAGGTCGCGGCCCTTTCCATCGGGACTTCCGCATGGCTCGCGACCAAGTCGACATGACCCCGATCGAGACGCGCGACGAGCTGGTCGCGTGGTTCGAAGCGGGCAGTAAGCCCAGGTCGCAGTTTCACATCGGCACCGAGCACGAGAAATTCGTGTTCATGGTCGATGGCCATGGTCCGGTATCTTATGACGGCCGGCGCAGCATACGCGCTCTGCTCGAAGGCATGCAGCACCTGCTCGGCTGGGAGCCCATCCTCGAGGAGGGCAACGTTATCGGCCTGTTCGACGTCACGGGCGGCGGCGCGATTTCGCTCGAGCCGGGAGGGCAGTTCGAGCTTTCGGGAGCGCCGCTCGAAACCGTGCACCAGACCTGTTCGGAGCTCATGGCGCATCTCGCCCAGGTCAAGGAGATCGCGCGGCCGCTCGGCATCGGCTTCCTGGGGTTGGGAATGACGCCGAATTGGAGCCGCAGGCAGATCCCGATCATGCCCAAGGGCCGCTATCGCATCATGACTGCCTACATGCCGAAGGTGGGCGGACACGGCCTCGACATGATGTATCGCACCTGCACGGTGCAGACGAACCTAGATTACTCCGGCGAGGCCGATATGGTGAAGAAGTTGCGGGTGTCGCTGGCGTTGCAGCCGGTCGCGACTGCGATGTTCGCGAATTCGCCCTTCACCGAAGGCAAGCCCAACGGGTTTCTCTCATTCCGCTCCGAGATCTGGCGCGACACCGATCCCGATCGCTCCGGCATGCTGCCGTGGGCGTTCGAGCCGGGCATGGGCTTCGAACGCTACGTCGATTATGCGCTCGGGGTGCCGATGTACTTCGTCAAGCGCGGCGAACGTTATATCGACGTCGCGGGACAATCGTTCCGCGACCTCATGCAAGGGAGACTTTCGAGCCTACCCGGCGAACGCGCGACGATTTCCGACTGGGCAAACCACCTTTCCACGATTTTTCCCGAGGTGCGCCTCAAACGTTATCTCGAAATGCGGGGTGCCGACGGCGGTCCATGGCGGCGACTGCCGGCGCTACCGGCCTACTGGGCCGGGCTTCTTTACGACGACGACTCGCTCGAGGCGGCCTGGGACTTGGTCAAGAATTGGACCGCGCTAGAGCGCCAGAAACTACGCGACGACGTGCCAAGGCTCGGCTTTGCGGCGACGATCGCCGGCCAAGCCGTGCTGGATCTGGCCGCGACCACCCTTGCGCTCGCGCGAAAGGGGCTTGCGCGGCGCCGTCGTCTCGATACTGCCGGCCAGGACGAGAGCCGCTACCTCGCGCCGATCGAGGATTACGTCGCGCGCGGCATCACGCCGGCTGAGGAACTGCTGGAGAAATTCCGCGGCCCATGGCAGCACAGCGTCGAGCCGGTGTTCGACGAATATGCTTACTGAATAGGCCGTCTGATCGGCGGCCGGCTCAGTCGCCGCCGGGGGGCGAGCGTGATCGCACATGGACTCGCCTGCGTTCGCGAGCTTCTTTAACATGCATTGCTTGCAGGGCGGCGTGAGCGCGAGGCCGGCATGAGGCGGAATGGGCTCGGGCTTGGTCTCGGCTTGCTGTTGGGGTTGACGGTGGCTGGGCTGCCGAGTTGGGCCCAGGTCGGCTTCGACCGGGTCGGAGCTGACTATGCCAGCTTTCCCATGCGATCCGGCGATCCTGCCCAATGCGCGGTGCGTTGCGAGCGCGACTCGCGCTGCCGCGCCTGGGCTTTTTCCTATCCCGTCACCGAGAGCGCCAACGCGGTGTGTTGGCTCAAGTCCAAGGTCACTCCCCGAGTCCCGTCCTCTTGCTGCGCTTCTGGTGTGCGCGGGACCGGCGTCATCGAGCCGCGCAGCGCGGCAACCGAGTTCGGGGTCGATCGCAGTGGCGGCGACTATCGCCACTTCGAGTTGGGGGCAGACCCAAGCGGTAAGGCTTGCGGAGCCGCCTGCGAAGCCGACCCCGGCTGCCGCGCGTGGACCTATGTGCGGCAGGGCTATGTCGGGCCCGCGGCCGTTTGCTATCTCAAGAACCGCATCACCCGCCCGTCGCCCCAGCCCTGCTGTATCTCGGGCGTAGTGAGATAGTCCGCCCTAGCCCGTGCCGCCCACCGTGATACGGTCCATGCGCAGGGTAGGCTGACCGACGCCGACCGGCACGCCTTGCCCGTTCTTTCCGCAGGTGCCGATCCCGGGGTCGAGCTTGAGATCATTGCCGATCATGCCGACGCGGTTGAGGTCGGTCGGGCCATTGCCGATCAGCATGGCTCCCTTCAAAGGCTGCGCCAGCTTGCCGTTCTCGATCTTGTAGGCTTCGGTGACCTGGAACACGTACTTGCCCGAGGTGATATCGACCTGCCCGCCGCCGAAGTTGACGGCATAAATGCCGTTCTTGACCGAGGCGATGATCTCCTGCGGGTCGCGCTCGCCTGCCAGCATGTAGGTGTTCGTCATGCGCGGCATGGGTACGTGCGCATAGCTCTGTCGGCGCCCATTGCCGGTCGGCCGCATCCCCATGAGTCGGGCATTCTGGCGGTCCTGCATATAGCCGACAAGAATGCCGTCTTCGATCAGCACGGTGCGATTGCTTGGCGTACCCTCGTCATCGATCGAGAGCGAACCGCGCCGCTGCCCCATGGTGCCGTCGTCCACGACGGTGACGCCCTTCGAAGCAACGCGCTGTCCCATCAGGCCCGCGAAGGCGGAGGTCCGCTTGCGGTTGAAATCGCCCTCGAGCCCGTGTCCGACTGCTTCGTGCAGCATGACGCCGGGCCAACCCGGCCCCAGCACCACGTCCATCTCGCCTGCCGGGGCTGGCACCGCCTCGAGATTGATGAGCGCCTGACGCACGGCGTCGTCGGCCGCGCTCTGCCAAGCTTCGGTCGCGAGGAAGCAGGAGAAGCCTTCGCGCCCGCCATATCCGTAGCTGCCGGCCTCCTGACGGTCGCCATCTCCGGCGACGACCGAGATGTTGACGCGCACCAGCGGACGCACGTCCCGGTAGCTTTCGCCGTCACCGCGCAAGATTTCGATGACCTGCCAGGTTGCACCGAAGGAGACCGAAACCTGACGCACGCGCGGATCTTTGGCGCGGGCATAAGCATCAATGGTCTCCAAAAGACGGACTTTGGTCCCGAAGTCGGGGGTTCCGAGCGGGTTGTCGTCGCCGTAGAGGCGGACATTGGTTCGGCCAGGCGGCTCGGCATAGCGGCCGCCGTGGCCGCTCTTGACCGCGCGAACCGCATCCGCCGCGCGTGCCAACGCGGCCTCGGAGAGGTCGGAGGAATGTGCATAGCCCACCGCCTCGTCCTTGACGGCACGCAGGCCAAAGCCCTGATCGGTGTTGTAGGTCGCCTGCTTGAGCCGTCCGTTGTCGAACACCAGCATCTCGGACTGGGCGTATTCGCAATAGAGCTCCCCGTCGTCGGCGCCTTCGAGCCCACGGCTGAGATGCCTGCGCACATCTTGCCGGTCGAGGCCGGCGCGGTCGAGCAGCGACATGGTGGAGGAGGTCATGGTGCGATCCGGAGTTTGCTGCCTGCGACCCATGAGATAGTCGCCCCCGCCGCCGTTTGCGAGGCTGTCCTTCCTGCAATCGCGGGGGCGCGGCGGCGCTTGGCGCCGCTTATGGAAGCTTGTCGTACCCTTCGCCGAAGCCCTTCAGGCTCATCGGGAAGCCGATCCCCTCCTCCGGCGTCTGGAAGATAATAAATGTCGCGGTCTGGCCGGTCCGTAACTGCTTGATCAAATTGTCGTCCATGACCACTTCGGCGACGCAGCCGTTGGGCAGGCAGCGGACAAAACCGGCCCGGCCCACGTCGGTTTGGTCGATTTTCAGACCAAGGCCCGACGGCAGCAGCACGCCGACCGGGGCCACAACGCGCATCAGCCGGCTCTTCTGATCGGCGGTCTTCAGGACGATCACGGTGAGACCGACATTGGCGCGATCCTCCGCCGTGACGCTCTGGATCAGCGCGCATTGCTCGCCCTGAGCGCCGGGCGGTGTGTCGCAGCGGACCTGCCAGTCGTTGTGGACCGATTTGACCGCGCCCTGGGCGGCGGCACTCGGCGCCGCCGCTACCGACACTGCATAGGCGGCCACCGCAACCTTCAGCAGCAACGTTGATGCACGCAAAAGCATTCCCGGGCTGAATGAACCCATCCCGTGCCTCTAATCCTGCGCAGCGCCCCCAGCGTGTTCCCGACCTGCCGAATCAAGCCCCTCGGTCCATGGTCGGACCCGCCGGTCAAGGATCAGTAAAGCACCGCATTGTGGCCGAGAAAGGGGCGAAAAGACGGCTCGTGGCGGTGGTCGCCGGCCGACCTTCGGTCGCACGCGAGATAGTGAACGGGTGCATTGCGACGAAGCCGGAATTATGGTTTGAGAGGCCGGGATTTCCCTCAGGTTCCGCCGCACGTGCGCCGAGGAACCCCGCCGCTGAAAGCTCGCCTTTGGGCGGGCGCCGTGCATCGCACGGCGCCGCTGCCGTGGCCGGCGGCGCGGCGCGGCGGACGCCTTAGAGCCTCACGAAGGAGCAGGCCCCAAGATGCGTATGCCCACCCCGTTGACTGCGTTGGCGGTGACAATCTGCATCGTGCTGGCAGCCGGGGGATCGGCCTGGGCCGGCCTCGGCCAGCCCTCGCCCTGGCAATTCGGATTCCAGCAAGCCGCCTCGCCCGTGATGGATCGCATCACCTGGTTCCATGACTTCTTGCTCTACATCATCGTCGGAATTGCCGGCTTCGTGCTCGTGCTACTGATCACGGTCATGGTGCGGTTCAATGTGCGCACCAATCCAGTTCCTTCTCGCACCACCCACAACACGTTCATCGAAATCGCCTGGACCCTGATCCCCATCATGATCCTGATGGTGATCGCGATCCCGTCATTCAAGCTGTTGTTCCTTCAGCTCAATGTTCCACCCGCGGACCTCACGGTGAAGGCCACCGGCAACCAGTGGTATTGGACCTACAGTTATCCGGATAACGGCCAGTTCCAATTCGACTCGCTCATGCTCAAGGACGATCAACTCAAGCCCGACCAGCCGCGGCTGCTCGCGGTCGACAACGAAATGGTCGTGCCGGTGAACAAGATCGTGCGGGTCATCACGACCGGGTCGGATGTCATTCATTCATTCGCGGTGCCGTCGTTCGGGATCAAGATCGATGCTATCCCTGGTCGCATCAACGAAACCTGGTTCAAGGCGACGCGGGAGGGTGTCTATTACGGCCAATGCTCCGAGCTCTGTGGCAAGAATCACGCTTTCATGCCGATCGAGGTAAGGGTAGTCAGCGAGCAGGCGTTCGCTGCCTGGCTCGAGGATGCTAAGAAGAAGTACGCCCGCGATGAAATGCCGGCTCCGACAAGCGTGGCCGCGGCGCACACGACCATGCAATGATGTCGCGCGGCGCATGAGTTGAGCGTGCGTGCGACAATTCGAAGGACTTAAGCGATGACGATCACGGCTGCTGCTCACGGCGAGGAACACAACGACCACCCGCATGGTTGGCGCCGGTTTCTGTATTCGACCAATCACAAGGACATCGGCACGATGTACCTCGTGTTTGCGCTCATGGGCGGGTTCGTCGGGGGTGTGCTGTCCATCGGCATGCGACTCGAACTGATGCATCCGGGGCTGCAGTTCTTCCACGATCCCCATATGTTCAACGTGTTCACGACCGCGCATGGGCTGATCATGATCTTCTTCATGGTGATGCCCGCGATGATCGGTGGGTTCGGCAATTGGATGGTGCCGTTGATGATCGGAGCGCCCGATATGGCGTTCCCGCGGATGAACAACATCTCGTTCTGGCTGCTGCCCGCATCGTTCACGTTGCTCATCATCTCGCTGTTCGTAGAGGGCGAGCCGGGCGAGCCCGGCGTCGCGGCGGGGTGGACGCTTTACGCTCCACTGTCGACCACGGGGCATCCCGGCCCCGCCGTCGACTTCGCCATTCTCGCGCTGCATCTCGCCGGCGCCTCGTCGATCCTGGGCGCGATCAACTTCATCACCACAATCTTCAACATGCGCGCGCCCGGCATGACGATGCACAAGATGCCGCTGTTCGTGTGGTCGCAGCTGGTAACCGTGTTCCTGCTGTTGCTCGCGCTGCCGGTGCTCGCCGGCGCCATCACCATGCTGCTGACCGACCGCAACTTCGGCACCACTTTCTTCACGCCTGCGGGCGGTGGTGACCCGGTCTTGTTTCAGCACTTATTCTGGTTCTTCGGGCATCCCGAAGTCTACATCCTGATCGTGCCGGGTTTCGGCATCATCAGCCAGATCGTTGCGACTTTCGCCAAGAAGCCGGTCTTCGGCTATCTCGGCATGGCCTACGCCATGGTAGCGATCGGCGGCATCGGATTCGTGGTGTGGGCCCACCACATGTACACCGTCGGAATGTCGACCGCCACGCAGGCCTATTTCGTGGTGGCCACCATGGTGATCGCCGTGCCCACGGGCGTGAAGATCTTCTCCTGGGTGGCGACCATGTGGGGAGGCTCGCTCGAGTTCCGCACGCCGCTGTTATGGGCGATCGGCTTTATCTTCCTGTTTACGATCGGCGGCGTCACCGGTGTGGTGTTGGCCAATGCCGGGATCGACCGTTCACTGCAGGATACCTATTACGTGGTGGCACACTTCCACTACGTGCTCTCGCTCGGGGCGGTCTTCACCATCTTCGCGGGCTGGTATTATTGGTTTCCGAAGATGAGCGGATACATGTATTCCGAGACGATCGGCAAGCTGCACTTCTGGCTCACCTTCATCGGCGTCAACATCGTCTTCTTCCCACAACACTTCCTCGGACTCGCCGGCATGCCTCGGCGCATTGCGGACTATCCGGATGCGTTCGCCGGCTGGAACTTGGTCTCTTCGCTCGGCTCCTACGTCTCGGGATTCGGAGCGCTGGTATTCTTCTTCGGCGTCATTCAGGCGTTCATGCGCAAGGAGAAGGCGGCCGACAATCCGTGGGGGGCGGGCGCGACCACGCTCGAATGGACGCTGCCCTCACCGCCGCCGTTCCACCAATACAACGAGCTGCCGCTGGTGAAGTAGGCAAGGAGACGGCACCCCTCGGGTCCTCGTCATGCATGGATGATCGAAGAGTTGAGTGCAGGTTCGATGTCGCTAGCTAGCGTCAATGCACAATTCGCGACCGGCGCGGCGGCCGCGCGCCAGTACGAGCCGAGTGTCGCGGGGGTGGGCGATTACCTGGCGCTGATGAAGCCGCGAGTCATGTCGCTCGTCGTCTTCACCGCGCTGGTCGGGGTCGTGATCGCGCCAAGCCATATCCACCCCGTCATCGGGTTCACGGCGCTGCTGTGCATCGCGGTCGGTGCCGGCGCCGCTGGTACGCTCAACATGTGGTACGACGCCGACATCGACGCGGTGATGACCCGCACTTCGAGACGGCCCATCCCGCGCGGCCGCATTGCGCCCGGTGAGGCGCTTGCGTTCGGCGTGGTGCTGACCGGCTTCGCGGTCGGCGTGCTGGGGCTCCTGGTCAACTGGACGGCTGCGGCGCTTCTGGCCTTTACCATCTTCTTCTACGTCGCGGTCTATACCGCGTGGCTCAAGCGCAGGACGGCGCAAAATATTGTCATCGGGGGCGCCGCAGGTGCTTTGCCGCCCGTGATCGGCTGGGCCGCGGCCGACGGCGGGCTCTCGCTGGAGCCGTGGCTCCTCTTTCTCATCATTTTCCTGTGGACGCCGCCGCATTTCTGGGCGCTGGCGCTGACCCGTACCGACGATTATGGCCGCGCACGCATTCCGATGCTGCCGGTCGTCGCCGGAGCGCGGGAGACGCGGCGCCAGATCCTGTTGTATTCCGTCGTGCTGGTGCCGGTCGGTGCAGCGCCTTGGCTGCTCGGATACGCGGGCGCGACCTACGGGATGACAGCATTGTTCGCCGGCACGCTCATGGTGGCGTTCGCTTGGCGTGTATGGCGCGAGCGCCAGGGCGAATGCGCCGAGCATGCAGCACATCATCTATTCGGTTTCTCGATCCTTTATCTGTTCGTGCTCTTCGCCGGCTTGCTGATCGACCACGGGCGGCACGGGGTGATGGGTGCGGTGGCGGGCATTGGGTGATGACATGGGCGAAGAACGGCAGAAGATCGTTCTCACTGAGGAGCAGAAACGAAGTCGCCGCGCGCGTTCGATCGCGATCGCGCTCGCCCTCGGTGCACTCGTGATCCTGTTCTACATTGTCACGCTGGTGAAAGGGCCGGCGGTGTTGAACCGCCCGCTGTGAGCGCGATGACCAGTCCGAGGCCGTCTTCCCAGAATCGCCGTGACGTAATGGTGGCCGCCGCCTGCGGCGTGTTCGTGGCGGCCATGGTAGGCGCTGCATATGCGGCGGTGCCGTTCTATAACTGGTTTTGCCGCACGACGGGTTTCGGGGGCACCACCCGCGTCGCGACTGCGGCGCCGTCTCAGGTGCTCGATCGCAAGATCAAGGTGCGCTTCGATGCCAATGTCCAAGGCGGACTGCCTTGGCGCTTCGAGCCCGAGCAAAATTCAATCGAAGTCAGGATCGGAGAGGTAGTGACCGTCGGCTACAGGGTCGTGAACGAATCCGCGCGCGAGACCGTTGCCGCGGCTTCCTACAACGTCTCGCCGCCCACGGTTGGTGCGTATTTCTCCAAAATCAACTGCTTCTGCTTCACGGATCAGCGGCTCAAGCCCGGCGAGAAGCGCGACCTGACGGTCGTTTTCTTCGTAGACCCCCGTCTCGCCAAGGATTCCGAGGAGGACGATCTCAACACCATCACGCTGTCATACACCATGTATCCGGTGCGGCAGAGCGAGGCGCCGCGCGCGGAGAGCGGCACGACATCGCTGCCCGGACGAACTTGAGCGCAATCAGGGAGCGCGCGGTAGGCGGCGCTGAAACGGAGAAGGTTTGACATGGCCGACGCTCACGCAAAACCGCATCACGATTACCATCTGGTCGAGCCGAGCCCATGGCCGGCGATCGGTGCCGCGTCGGCGTTCGTGGCCGCGGTCGGCGGTATTGCGTGGATGCACCACATGTTCGCGGCCGCGCCCTATGTGTTCGGCGTCGGTGTGATCGGCATCGCCTACACCATGATCGGCTGGTGGACCGACGTTGCGCGCGAAGCGACCTATGAGGGATACCACACGCGCGTCGTGCAAATCTCCCATCGCTACGGGATGATCCTGTTCATCGGCTCCGAGGTCATGTTTTTCGTGGCCTGGTTCTGGGCATATTTCAACAGCGCGCTGTTTCCGGCCGACGTACAGCAGATTACTCGTGACCAGCTTTTCGGCGGCGTTTGGCCACCGAAAGGCATTGAGACCTTCGATCCTTGGCATCTGCCGCTCTTGAACACGCTCATCCTGCTCACTTCCGGAACGACGGTCACGTGGGCCCACCACGCGCTGCTGGAGAACGATCGCCAGGGACTGAAATGGGGGTTGATCCTCACGATCGCGCTGGGTCTGGCGTTCACCTGCGTGCAGGCCTACGAGTACAGCCATGCGGCCTTCAATTTCAGCGGCAACATCTATGGCGCCACTTTTTTCATGGCGACCGGCTTCCACGGCGCGCATGTCATCATCGGCTCGACGTTCCTGATCGTGTGCCTGATCCGCGCCTATCTCGGCCATTTCACCCCGACACAGCATCTCGGTTTCGAATTCGCCGCCTGGTATTGGCATTTCGTCGACGTGGTGTGGATCTTCCTGTTCTCCTGCATCTATGTGTGGGGTTCTGCCGGCGAGAGCGTGGCGCACGCCGCAGGCCACTGAGCCGGCAGCGGTGATGCGGTTATAACCGACAGGAGATTCGGCATCGCCAACTCTTCCGCCGTGGGAGATGGCGCCGTCTTCAACGCCGCTTGCAAACCCGGCTCCTCGAAAGCGTGAGCATGTCTCCGCACGCAGGAACGCCTTGCAAGCAACGCGCACTGAACGCAGGGCGCAGGATAGTCCCTGCCTGGGGCGGTATGTTACGGCAGGTGTATCACCCTTGCCGTTTGCGAGATTCCGCACCTGAGCGGCCGGGGCCGCAGGCTCTTGGCGATGCTTGGTTTTGCAGGGGCGCCAATGGAGATCGGCCATGGCGGACTACGATGCGATTATCATCGGGACTGGTCAATCGGGACCGGCCTTGGCACGGCGGCTGGTCGCGGCGGGCTGGAAGGTCGCCATTGTCGAGCGCAAGTTTTTCGGCGGCACTTGCGTCAATACCGGCTGCACGCCCACCAAGACCTTGGTCGCGAGCGCGTATGCGGCACAACTGGCACGGCGTGCGGCCGAATATGGCGTCACCGTCGATGGTCCGGTCGGCGTCGACATGAAGGCCGTGAAGGCGCGCAAAGATGCGGTTTCGGGAGCGTCGCGCACCGCGGTCGAGCGATCGCTGAAGACGCTTCAAGGATGCACGGTCTATGAAGGCCACGCTCGCTTTACAGGAGCGAAGGAGGTCAAAGTCGGGGCCGAGCTGCTCAGGGCTGATAAGATTTTCATCAATGTCGGCGCGCGGGCATCGGTACCGCCGATCCCAGGCCTCGATCAGGTCCCGTACTTGACCAACAGCTCGATGATGGACATCGATTTTCTGCCTCCGCATCTGATCGTGCTGGGCGGCAGCTACGTCGGTCTCGAATTTGGGCAGGTCTATCGCCGCTTCGGAAGCGAAGTCACGGTCGTCGAGCTCGGGCCGCGCCTCGTTGCCCGCGAGGATGAGGATATCTCGCGCGCCATTGCCGATATTCTCGAGGGCGAGGGCATCGATGTCCGCCTCAGCAGCAAGGTGGTCGGGGTGGAAAAGCAAGGCAGCAATATCGCGGTGCGGATCGAGGCTGCTGGAGCGACGTCACAGCTCACCGGCTCGCACCTGTTGCTGGCCATCGGACGGCGGCCGAACACGGATGACCTCGGCCTCGACAAGGCCGGCGTCGCCGTGGATCGCCACGGCTATATCCAAGTCGATGACGAGCTGCGCACCACCGTTCCGGGCATCTGGGCGCTGGGCGACTGCAACGGCCGTGGCGCTTTCACCCACACCTCGTACAATGATTTCCAGATCGTCGCGGCCAACCTGCTCGACAACGAACGACGACGCGTCAGCGACCGCATTACCGCCTATGCGCTTTACACCGACCCACCGCTGGGCCGTGCCGGCATGACCGAGACCGAGGTCCGCAAATCCGGCCGCCGCGCCCTGATCGCGACCATGGCCATGGAGGATGTGAGCCGGGCGTTTGAGAAAGGCGAGACCAAGGGCTTCATGAAGATCCTGGTCGACGCGGAGACCGACCGGATCCTTGGCGCATCGCTTCTCGGTGTTTCGGGCGACGAGGTCATCCACAGCATTCTCGATGTCATGTATGCCGGAGCGTCGGCGGGCCTGCTGCGGCGGGCGATGCATATCCACCCAACGGTCTCGGAGTTCGTTCCAACCATGCTGGAGAATCTGGTGCCGTTGCAGTGACCAGCGGTCGCAGCGCAATTTGATCCCCTTGCGGGGCTTGAGAATCGCGCCCTGACACGCCATCTCGCGATGAGTAGTGGCGGATAGTTCAACGTGGCCCAGCCTGATTTGCCCCCTTCACCGATCGTTTCCGGCCTGCTCGGACGCTGCCCCCGGTGCGGCAGAGGCCGGCTGTTTCAAGGTTTCCTCGCACTGCGACCATGTTGCGAGTCCTGCGGCCTTGATTACTCGTTCGTCGATTCGGCAGACGGTCCCGCGTTCTTCGTCATGTTCTTTTCCGGGTTCGTGGTGGCGGGCTCGGCGTTGATGGTGGAAATCCTTTATGCACCGCCGTACTGGGTGCATGCGCTGCTTTGGATCCCGTTGATCTTGATTACGGGGCTGGGACCGCTGCGCCCGATCAAGGGCCTCCTCATCGCATTACAGTATCATCACGAGGCGGCTGAGAGCCGCTTTACGGGTGGCGATCTCCCGTGAGAGCTGCGCCGGCAGGACGTGCGCGAACCGGACTTCTGCTTCCGACCGTGTTCGCGCTTGCAGCGTTCGCGGCCTTCGTAGCGCTGGGGACCTGGCAGGTTCAACGCAAGGCGTGGAAGGAGGCGTTGATCGCGTCGCTCGATCAGCGCCTTTCCGCGGATCCCGTCCCGTTGCCGTCACCCGACAGCTGGAACCGGCTCGGTCCCGCCACGGACGAGTTTCGCCGCGTGAGATTCTCCGGCGCGTTCGTCCCTGGAGCGGAAGCGCTCGTCTATACCAGCGGCTCGGCCCTGCGCAGCGATGCCACGGGACTTGGCTATTGGGTGCTCGCCCCGGTTCGGCTTGCTGGCGGCGGCACGGTTGTGGTCAATCGCGGATTCGTGCCCCAGGGGCGCCAGGACCCTGCGACGCGCCCGGCGGGCACTGTCGTCGGCGAACTCGCATTGGTCGGCGCGATGCGCTGGCCGGAGCCGCGCGGGATGTTTTCTCCGAACGATGACCCAGCGCGCAATCTGTGGTTCGTGCGCGATCCTGTCGGCATTGCATCCGCGAAACATTGGGGTGCCGTCGCCCCCTTCTTGATCGAACTGGAAAGCCCGCAGCCGCCGGGCGGGCTCCCGCACGCCAGCGCGCTCACGGTGAATTTGCGCAACGAGCACCTGCAATATGCAATCACGTGGTACGGGCTCGCCGTGGTTGTGGCGGTGATGTTCGGGACGTGGGCCCGCGCGCATCTCCGCTCCAGCCGCGCGGCATGAGCGCAGCCGGCGCCCTTCCTTGTGAAAGCCGCCCCTTGCGACTATCTTGCCCACCATCGTTGCCGGCGCCTCCGCCGGGAACGCGTGTAAATTCAGCAGGTTATGTGGTGCGTTCGTTGGGCGAGCCGGAGCCTGACGCACCGGCGCGTAGCCGCATCCGGAGCCCCAGGCCCGTGCGTTATGTCTCCACCAGAGGCGAGGCGCCACCGCTCGGCTTTGTCGAGACGATGCTGACCGGGTTGGCCTGCGACCGCGGGCTTTACGTTCCGGCGGCGTGGCCGCGGCTCGGTGCCGACACGATCGCCGCCTTTGCCGGCCGACCCTACCCGGAAGTTGCGGCGGCGATCATTCGGCCCTTCATCGGGGATGCCATCCCGGATCACGACCTCGGCCGCCTGCTGCGGGAGGCCTATGGCAAGTTCCGCCACCCTGCAGTCGCGCCGCTCATGCAGTTCGGAGTAAACGATTTCCTGCTCGAGCTCTTTCATGGGCCGACGCTGGCATTCAAGGACCTCGCGATGCAGTTCTTGGGCCGGCTGATGGACCATGTGCTCGCGCTACGCGGCGAGCGCGCCACGATCGTGGCGGCGACCTCGGGCGACACGGGTGGCGCCGCGGTGGAAGCCTTTCGAGGCTGCGCGCGTGCGGATCTCGTCGTGCTTTTTCCGCAAGGTCGAATCTCCGACGTGCAGCGGCGCATGATGACGACTGCGGACGAGCAGAACGTTCACGCCCTGGCGATTGAAGGCACGTTCGACGACTGCCAGGCGATCGTGAAGGGCATGTTCAACCACCACGCCTTTCGCGACAGAGCGCGGCTCTCCGGGGTCAATTCGATCAACTGGGCGCGTATCGTTGCGCAAGTGGTCTACTACTTCACTGCTGCCGTCGCGCTCGGCTCGCCGGGACGAAAGATCGCCTTCACTGTCCCGACGGGCAACTTCGGCGACATCTATGCGGGCTACGTCGCGCTCCGTCTTGGCCTGCCGATCGACCGTCTGGTGATCGCCACCAACATCAACGACATTCTTGCCCGCACGATCGCCACCGGCGTTTACGATCTGCGCGATGTGGTAGCCACGTCTTCGCCATCCATGGACATTCAGGTGGCGTCGAATTTCGAGCGGCTGTTGTTTGACGCCCACGATCGCGAAAGCGGAGCAGTGCGCGCATTGATGGATTCGCTCGCGCAGTCGGGCCGTTTTGCGCTGTCGGCGCGGGCGCTCGCAGAGATCAGGGCGGTGTTTTCCGCCGACCGCGCGGACGAGGAGGAGACTGCGGCGGCAATTCGTACGATGCTACGGGAGACGGGACAGTTGATCGATCCGCACAGCGCCGTGGGGGTTGCCGTGGCGGAAAAGGAGGCGCGCGATCCTTCGGTGCCGATGGTCGTGCTGGGTACCGCCCATCCCGCCAAGTTTCCCGATGCCGTCGAGTCAGCTTGCGGCATACGGCCGTCGCTGCCGGTATGGCTGGCCGATCTTGCTGACCGGCCGGAGCGCATGATCACGTTGCCCGTCGATCAAGTCGCCGTCGAGCACCAGATTTTGTCCATCAGCCGCGCCGCACAAGAAGGAGCCGCAGCATGAGCGTCGAAGTCACGCAGCTCTCTACCGGACTAGCCGTCGTGACCGACGCGATGCCTCATCTGGAGACCGCTTCGCTCGGGGTATGGGTCGGCTGCGGCAGCCGCTACGAGCGGCCGGACGAGCATGGCATCTCGCATCTGCTCGAGCACATGGCCTTCAAGGGCACGTCGCGTCGTAGCGCCCGTCAGATCGCTGAGGAGATCGAGGCAGTGGGGGGAGATCTCAATGCCGCGACCTCGGTGGAGACCACCGCCTACTACGCGCGCGTTCTGCGCGCCGACGTGCCGCTCGCACTGGATGTTCTATCCGACATCCTTGCGGATCCCTGTTTCGATGCCGAGGAGCTTCGACGCGAGCAAAACGTCATCGTGCAGGAAATCGGCGCTGCCGAGGATACTCCCGACGACCTGATCTGGGACCGGCTGCAGGAGACCGCGTTCGCCGGCCAGCCGATCGGCCGTTCGATCCTTGGCACACCTGCCACGGTGCGTTCGTTCGATCGCGCGCGGCTTGCCGCCTATCTGGCCCGCAACTATCGAGGTCCCGAAATGGTGATCGCTGCCGCAGGCGCGGTCGAGCATCAGGCCGTCGTTCGTGACGTCGAGCGGCTGTTCTCATCTTTCATCGGTCCGCGTCCAGCACCGGCGGAGCCGGCGCGTTTCATCGGCGGGTCGCGGATTGAAACACGCGAGCTCGAACAAGCACACATCGCGCTTGGCATGCAGGGGGTGTCGCAGCGCGATCCGAACCTCTACAGCCTGCAGGCATTCACGAGCGTGCTGGGGGGCGGCATGTCCTCGCGTTTATTTCAAGAGGCGCGTGAACAGCGTGGCCTGTGCTATGCGATCTACGCCTTTCATGCTCCGTATTCGGACACGGGCATGTTCGGTCTCTACGCGGGGACCGATGCGGACGACGTCGGCGAACTGATGCGCGTCGTGGTCGCCGAGATCAACGGCGCAGCTGAAACCATCAACGATGCAGAGGTTGCGCGCGCGAAGGCGCAAATGAAGGCCGGACTGCTGATGGCACTCGAGAGTTCGGGAGCGCGCGCCGAGCAGCTTGCGCGCCAGATGCTCTACTGGGGCCGCCCCATCCCGATCAACGAGCTCGTCGGAAAGATCGATGCCGTGACGGTCGAGAGCACGCGTGCTGCGGGTCGCGCGCTGATCGCGCGCGGGCGGCCGGCCGTCGCTGCGCTTGGTCCGGGTCGCGGGCTTGAAACCGCTGCCACGATCGCGGACAGTCTCGTCCTGCGGGCGGCTTGAAGCGCAGCAACCGAAGACGCAAAAAAATACGTACACAAGTCCGTTCGCAATTGCCGCTTGCCGATGTCTGATGGCTGAGCATCATGGCATTCTTTCGTACCGTCAGCTCGTCCGACCCGCTGCCTCTGATCACGGGCGATGGCGTCGTATTGCGGGCGCCGCAGATGTCCGATTGCGCAGAGTGGGCGGCGTTACGTGAGGCCAGTCGCGATTTTCTCACCCCGTGGGAGCCGACTTGGCCGATCGACGATCTCACGCGCTCGTCCTTTCGCCGCCGCATCAGGCGTTACTCTGAGGACCAGCGTAGCGACTTGGCGTATGCGTTTTTCATTTTCCGCAAGCACGATGAGGTCCTCGTTGGCGGCCTGACGCTTGCAAACATTCG
This sequence comes from Xanthobacteraceae bacterium, assembly GCA_036555745.1. Classification (GTDB taxonomy): domain Bacteria; phylum Pseudomonadota; class Alphaproteobacteria; order Rhizobiales; family Xanthobacteraceae; genus VAZQ01. Next base: position 33,269 of record DATBKV010000170.1, read on the forward strand.
CAGGGGTTGTGCTCAGGCAGGCAGTCTCGGCTATTGGATGGGAGCGGCCTTCGCGCGCCGAGGCCACATGACGGCTGCGGTCAACGCCATCGTTCCGTTCGCGTTCGGGGCGCTGAAGCTTCATCGCATCGAAGCTGCATGCATTCCCGCCAATATCGCCTCGGTGCGGTTGTTGGAGAAGGCCGGTTTCAAGCGCGAAGGCTTCGCACGCCAATACCTTTGCATTGACGGCGTGTGGCAGGACCACCTGCTCTATGCCCGTCTCAAGGATGACCCTTGGCCCTAGCTCGAATCCGCCTTGGGGCCGCCACGGTTTGCCTGCTATAAGTCATTCAGAAGCGGCATGCCGCGGGGATTCGAGTACTTTCGATGCGTTCGGGGCGTAACGACGAGCGAGTTCGCCGTGCGGGCGGCGTCAGCTTGGCGCTAACGGCCGCGCTCGGGCTGTCGGCTTGCTCATGGGCATCCAGCATCGGATCCTCTGACACCTCCCCCTCGCTCGGCAGCAGGTTCACGAGTCTTTTCTCCGGCGCAAAACCGGGAGTCACGCAACCGGCGTCGCCCACGCCTGCGACGCCGGATGTCGAGTGCCCGGGCGTCGATATTCGCACCGGTGCATCGACCTTGGAGGTCGCCGCAAAGGCCGATCAGCCGACCGCTGGGGACCTCCGCTACCAGGTTTCCATCGGTCAAACGGCCCGCGAATGCCTGGTGCAGAGCGGCAGCATGTCCCTCAAAGTCGGAGTTCAGGGCCGCGTCATTCTTGGGCCGATGGGCGCGCCCGGGCAGATCGGCATTCCGCTGCGTTACGCGGTGGTGCGCGAAGGTCCCGAACCGAAGACGATCGTAACGAAATTCAAGCGGGTTTCGGTGACGGTTGCCCCCGGCCAAACCTACGTACCGTTTGTCGATGTGGAGGAGGGGCTGAGCTTTCCGCTGCCGTCCAACTCCGAACTTGAGGCTTACGTCATCTACGTCGGCTTCGACGAGATCGCCGACAAGAACGAGAGAAGGCCTCCGAAGAGCGCAAGGAAGCCGACACCCCGGCAGCAATAGTCAAGGCCAAGCACGGCCGGGTTGCAACCGGATAGCCCCGACTGTTGCGGTTCCCGTCGTAGGTCCCGGTCAGTTGAGCTTGCCTTTGACGTCGGCAATGCCCTTGGCGATGAGATCGTCGGCCACTTTGCCTCTGACTGCGTGAGAGAGGATCATTTCGGCGGCGGCAGTGGCGGCCTCGGTTGCGGCCGAGCGGACATCGGCGAGGGCTTGAGCCTCGGCTTGCGAGATCTTGTTTTCCGCCATGCTGGTGTGACGGGCGACGAATTCTTCGAGCTTGGTCTCGGCCTCTGCTGCCAATCGCTCGGCCTCGGACTTGGCGCTGGCGATGATCGCCTGCGCTTCCTGCTCGGCCTCATGCTGCTTGCGCTTGTATGTCGCCAACAGCGCCTCCGCTTCCGCCTTGAGCCGGCGCGCTTCTTCGAGCTCCGCCTTGATACGGTCGCGTCGATCGTCGAGCCCCTTCACCAGCCGCCGGTGCGCCCCAAGATAGGCGAGCGCCCCGACGAAGATGAAGAATGCAACGGCCACCCAGAATTCTGCTTCGAACATCGGGTCCTCAACCTTTGAGCACCTTGCTGACGGCTTCGGCGACCTCTTTGTCTGCCGGCGAGAGACCGATCAGCCGTTCGACGATCGCAGGGGCCGCATCACTGGCGATGCGCTCGACGTTCGCCATCGCCGCCGAGCGCGTCGCGGCAATGCGCTTTTCTGCATCCATAATGCGCGCATTCAGCTTCGCATCAACCTCCTTGCGGTGCGTCTCCGCGGCGGCCGCGGCTTTTTCGTGCGTCTCGTTGGCAAGCGCCTGGGCGCGAGCGCGGGCTTCTGCCAGTGCCTTTTCGTGTTCGGCGAGCGCGGCATCGGAGGCTTCTTTCAGGCGCTGCGCGTCCGCCAGATCGGTTTCGACGTGCTGGCGCCGCATGTCCAAGATCGCGCCGACACGCGGCAATGCGATCCGCGACATCACCAAATAAAGCGCGATGAAGGTGAGTGCCAACCAGAAAAGCTGAGAGGCAAAGGTGTGGGAATCGAACGGCGGAAACCCGCGTCCATGCTCCGTCGTGGGAACCTCGACGGAGGCAGCTACCGGGTCTGCGCGATCTTGGGCCATTGCCACGTCCATAGGGTCCGCTCTGTTCGGCTGCTACCCACGCTGTCAGGCCCGCCTCAGCCGAGCGCGAACAGCAGCAGCAGTGCAATCAGCAACGAAAAGATGCCGAGCGCTTCGGTAATGGCGAAACCAAAGATCAAATTGGCGAACTGTCCCGCAGCCGCGGAGGGGTTGCGGATAGCTGCGGCCAGATAGTTTCCGAAGATGATGCCAACGCCGACGCCGGCGCCACCCATGCCGATGCAGGCAATACCAGCGCCAATGTACTTCGCGGCCGTCGGGTCCATGAGTAAAGCTCCTTGTCGAGGGTTGTTTGCAGGACCGGGCAACTAATGGCCCGGATGAAGCGCATCATTGAGGTAGATGCAAGTGAGGATGGCGAAGACGTATGCCTGCAGGAAAGCCACCAGCAGTTCGAGAGCCGTAAGTGCAGTCGTCAGTGCCAGTGGCAAGGTGGCGCCGAGCCAGCCCAGCAGCCCGAAACTGCCGAGCATCACGACAAAGCCGCCGAATACCTTCAGGGTGATGTGGCCGGCGAGCATGTTCGCAAACAGGCGTACGCTGTGAGATACCGGACGCGAAAAGAATGACAGCACCTCGATCGCGGTCACCAGCGGCAGAATGTAGATCGGTATCCCGCTCGGCACGAACAGTTTGAGGAAACGCAATCCGTGCCGCCAGAGGCCGTATACGAGGACCGTGAAAAAGACCAGCAGCGCGAAGAAAACCGTGATGATGATGTGGCTGGTGACCGTGAAGCTATACGGGATTATTCCCATTACATTCAGGACGAGGATGAATACGAAGATCGAGAACACCAGGGGGAAGAACTTCATGCCCTCGACCCCAGCGGTGCTTCGGAGCGTCGAGGCAACGAACTCATAGAGCATCTCGGCCATGGCCTGCAAACGCCCCGGCACCAGCGCCCGCGAACTGGTCGCGACGACCATCAGCAGGAGAATCAGGCTAAGCGCGATCAGCATGAACAGAGCCGAATTGGTGAACGCGATCTCGATCCCGCCGATGCGGACGATCGGAAACAAATTCTTGATCTCAAACTGATGAATAGGATCCATGATCCGGTCGTCCTCACCGCGCCTCAGGCGCCCGCGCCCGCCGTCATCGCTGCGAGCCAGGCGGGTCCAGCGTATTGGGAGGAGCCACCCCAGCCGCCCGCATTACATTGAGAACACCGGCGGCAAAGCCGAGCAGCAGCAAGACGATCATTCCCCACGGCGAGATTCCCAGCCAACGATCGATCAGCCAACCCAGTGCGGCTCCGACCAAAACTCCGGCAACGAGCTCGGTCGAAAGTCGAAAACCGCGAGCGATCGCTGAAACTTCGCCAGCCGCACGTTGGCCCGGGGTGATTTCGGAAGGATGGTGGAAACGGAGCTGGCCCAGCCTTTCGTTGAGACGCTTAAGCCTCGCGGAGAGCGCCGCCTCGTCGGTCGGTGGTCGTTCGTGATTACCTCTCTCGCGCGCGTCGTCGGCCATGCTTTCGACTTCCGCGGCAGTTCCGGCGAACACCGCGACAGTTCCGCCGCCCAAGGCCGCGCGGACCATACTGACTGGGTGTAGTCGAGTCAAGAACGGGCCGCCTGTGGCAAATCGCTGAAATTGAAAAGCAAATCGGTCGGGTGGTGAAGCGCCGAACCAACCCATCGTCGTCACGTCGCGATCTTTCCGGACGCCTGTCCCGCCCCGAACGGCGTCGTCGCGGTTGGCCGGAATGAAGACGTGATAGAGTTGCCTTAAACCATGCAGCCTCGGCTTCCGCGACCGACGCATTACGCCGTCGAGACAGGGTCGCAACGACCATGGAGAGATTTGATGGTTCGCTTCAGTGTGCTCACAGCCGCCGCGCTTGCACTCGCAGGGACGATGGCGTGCGCGCAGAGCTCGCCGCCCGAGAGCGACGACGCGCGTTACACTTTCAATCGGGTCGAAGACGGCTATCTGCGGCTTGACGGCCGCACCGGCCAGGTGTCGATCTGCAAACCGCACGCGGCCGGGTGGGCCTGTCAGCTCGTCGCCGATGAACGCACCGCGCTCGAGTCGGAGATCGCACGTCTGCAGGGCGACAACGCCGCGCTCAAGAAAGAACTCATCGCCCGCAATCTGCCGCTGCCCGGCGCCGTCAAGCCGGACAACCCGGCAGCAAAGCCGCAGGAGCCGCCGCGTGTTGAGCTACCGAGCGATGCCGATGTCAACAAGGTCATGAGCTTCGTGGAAAAGGTCTGGCGCCGTCTCCTGGAAATGATCACGAGCGTACAAAAGGACATGCAGAAGAAGACGTGAGATGGTCAAGGTAGCGCCGGCGCGGCATAGCGCGCCCAACTTCAGCACAGCCGCAGGACATCGCCGCAGCATGCGAGGCGCAGGCGAGCGGACAGGCGCCGGCTAGTCTAGCGCGCGCGGAGCCGGCCTCCCCGCGCTCGGATCAACCCGTGGGGGGAGCGATCTCGTCGAGCCCCTTTTGCCTTGCCTCCGGGCCAAGTTGCGTGACCGAGACGGCGGCGATCAGCAGAACGATCGCGAGAAACACAAACACCGCCGTCAGACCCCAGCCCTCCCGGATCCAGAGGATGGTTGGGACGATAACAGCAGTGGCGAGCCGGCCGACGCCTGCCGCCCAGCCGAAGCCGGAGGCGCGCGCGTTGGTGGGAAAGACCTCGGATGCGAAGATCTGCATCGAGTTGCCGGCCACCTGGATGAAGAAGATCATAATGAAGCCGGCGATCAGCAACTGAGTATCGGTCGCGGCGTTCGCGAACACGATGGCCATCACTCCGGCCGCCACGAACGCGCACACGGAGGTGATCTTGCGGCCGAACTTGTCGAGCGCATACATCATGAACAGGCTCGCGCACGGCACCGCCAGCGTCATGCCGAAGGTGTAGGTGAGCGATTTAGTGATGGTGAAGCCCTTCTCGGTCATGATGTTGGGCAACCAGGTGCCGAGACCGATGGCCACTCCGAAGAACGCCGAGAAGCAGATCATTCCGGCGATCACCCGCCGCGGAAACATTTTGAAGACGAGGGCAAACGGGTCGCTCCTGGTGTCGCTTGCGGCGCTGGTGGTGAGCGGCTCCTTAGGCCCGGCGATTCCCAGGCGTGCGAGAACGTCGAGCGCTTCTTTGCCCTTGCCGTGCGTAGAGAGATAACGCGGCGATTCCGGCAGCGCGAACCGGAACAGCCAGACGATGAGCGCGCCGATGCCGATCACGATCCATACGCCGCGCCAGCCGATCTGATCGCGGAACATGAGGGTGAACAGCGCGGCGATCGGCCATACGCATGCCCCCCCGATGAAATGGACGATCGCGAGGATGCGTCCGCGAATGCGTTTGGGGGAATATTCCCCGGCATAGGCGAAGGCGAGCGGCTGTTCGCCGCCGAGTCCGAGCCCGGCGATGAAGCGGCACACGCCGAGCCAAAAGACGCTGGGTGCGAGCGCGCCGAGGATCGTGAACACGCCGAACAGCAGAAGGTTGAATTGGTAGACTGTCTTGCGGCCCCAGCGGTCGCTGAATTCGCCTTGGCCGGCCGCGCCGATGAACATGCCCAGGACGGTCGCGCTGCCCAGGAAGGCGGCCTCCCGACCGGTGGCGAACTTGGATTGGATCATGTCGGGGATCAGCGAGCCCAGCACGATCAGATCGATCACGTCGAAAAAGTATCCGGCCGCGATCAGCGCGATCACTTTGATATGAAGCGGCGAAATCCTCGCCTCATCCAGAGACGTGCCGACGAATCCTTCGATTGTTTGCGCCACGGCGAGTCCTCCCAAGGTGGGGCCGCTATCGACGGCTCTTTATCGAGGCAGTCTGGAAGACCGCACCAGCGCGTGTCAATCGATATGGCGAGGGAGTGGAAATGCAACGCCGGCGCAAGCCGCATACACCGGGCCAGTGGCCGTTTCGATCGGGATGTCGGCAGCATCGCAGCAACGAGCGCAAAGCAGTGGCCGGTCGCGATGCGCCCAGCTGCGCGGTGCGAACGGATCCGGGCTGCACGGTGCGAAAGGACCCGAGCTGCACGGTGCGAAAAGAATGAGTGTATTGCGGGCGGTCGGCTGGGCCGCAAGCCGCGCAGAACCTTGCAGGCCGGCGGCACGCGCCATTGAGAGCCATAGCTCTTGCGGAGGGGCTGAGGACGGGGTGGGGCTCGGATTTGAATGGATGCACGTCGGGCCGCTCGCCTTTGCGGCCGTCGCGATGTCCGCCTGAACCGCCGCAGCGAGCTCGGTTTTGACAGGTTGGCCCTGCGAGCGGGTGGCGGCGGTAGTAATGGCAAGCGTCACGGCTGCGAGTCCTGCTGCCGAATTGGAATGAGACATTCGACAACCGCGCGCGACGGGTTCCCATGCTGACGGAGACGCGCGCGTGCTGAAAGCGGGTATGGACATTCCCATGCAACCTGCCGTAGTTTTCGGTGGGCTAAGGACGAACACATCCCCCTGTGACTCCCCCGTGAACGTCGTTAGTCCAGAGCCCCGACGGTCCCCTGTCGGGGCTCGCTCTTTCAGCCGCAAAGCGACCCGCCGTCACGGCAACTCTCACCTCGCAGACAAGCGCGTCGCTGTGCCCTTCGACCAGGCTGGGCGCGCATCGCCCGCCGGTTGGAACCGGGGCGGCACATGCGGGTTATGGCCCAAGTCCGGTAAATCGATGCGAGGTCGCCATGGCGAGGTGTGAAACCTGCGGCAACGACTACGATAAGGCGTTTCAGGTGAGCATGAACGGTACGACCCATACATTCGACAGCTTCGAATGTGCAATCCACGCGCTGGCGCCCACCTGCAGCAATTGCGGCATCCATATCGTCGGCCACGGGCTGGAAAAAGACGGCACGTTCTTCTGCTGCGAGCACTGCGCCGAGGCGGTGGGCGTCACCGGCCTGCGTGATCGGGTGGGGGCGGCGGCGTAACCAGCGCCTCAATCCGGAAAAGGCGCGCCGTCCAGAGGACGAGCGCGCCCGGAAGTTCTGCGCACCCATCGTTCATGTCCGGTTCAGTGGCGCGGGTGCTAAATCGTGGCAGCAATAGCTTCGTGATTATCCCGGGAGAGAGACCCAATGCTCAAGTTTCCCACGGTCGCTGCAATCGCGGCCCTTCTCATGATCCCCGCAGCCGTGTCGGCTGCACCCATGGACATGCCCAGCGGCGCAGGTGGAGGTGGTCCGGCGGTCCGTGGCGGCGCTCCCGGCCCGGGCGCTGGCCCTGGTGGTGGCGGCGGTCCGGCTGGCGGAGCGGGACGCGGCGGTTACGTCAACAGGAATGTGACCGTCAACCGCAACGTCTACGTCAATCGTGGCGGACCGGTCGTCGGCCGGCGATATCATGGCGGCGTCTGGTACGGCCCCGGACGGCACTACTGGCGCGGTCGCTGGTACGCCTACGGCGTGGGCCCATGCTGGCTGTTGTCGCCGATCGGGTATGTCTGGGTGTGCGGCTGACAGCTGAGCGCCGGTTCGTCAAACGGCGAGGGGGCTGGAATTTCCGGCCCCTTTTTTTATCTTCGGCGTGCAGCATGGCGTGCCGCCATGCGCCCCACAATCGCTTGGGGCCGCACGGGACCGCACCGGGAGAGGCTTGCCCATGAGCACGACGCGGACTGCCTTGGCGGCGCTTGCTTTTTTCTCCGCGATCGCACTGACGACGCCCGCCCTTGGCGAAATCTACCGTCCGTGGTGCGTCGCCTATCCCGCGGCCACCATCCAAAGCTGCGCTTTCACCTCGTTCGAACAATGCATGATGACCGCGCGTGGCGGCGGCGGCGTGTGCGTTCAGAACCCCTGGTACTTGCAGTACGGTGAGCGGAGCCCGTCATCGGCTGCCCGGTACAGGAGCGAGCGCAGCAGCCGTCGGTAAGGTGCCTGCCGATCGCGCAAGGGCTCTCGCAACCGCGCCTCACACGAACCCCTCGCGGCGGAGCCGAGATGCACCGCGATTCGGTGCGCGCTATGAGCCGAGTGCTGCCAGCAGCGGTCAGGCCAATCCGACCTGCCCATACTCGATCCTGCGGTAAAAACCGCTCTGCGTCGCGCGCCGATCGAGCGTGAGCGCCAGATAGCGGAACGAATCGGCGGCATGCGAGGCCCAGTCATGCACCGGCGACGCGCCCAGCACCTGCAGCTTGTCATCGTAGGCGGCGCGATAGAGCTTGAGCGCGTCGATTCCGCGCGCGCACTTCTTCTCGTCGAACCAGCATTTCGGAATGAATATGCGTACCGCATTGATCCCGTCCTCGACCCTATGGAGCGGAGCAAGCGTGATGGGCCTGAGCCCGAGCTGCTCGAGCAGCTCGAGACGGCTCTTGCCCGTGCCAAGCTCCTTGGCGCGGGCGTCGTGCGGCACGATGTGCCCGGCATAGACGTAGGGCCGTGAATTGAGCTCCCTGACATAGTGGCCGAGATCGACGCCAGAGGCCTCGTAGTAATCGATGATGCGGATCTCGCGTCCGATCACCTGGGCAAACCAGATCGCAGTTGCGTCCCGGATCCCGAGGTCCCAGGAGGTCCAGACCAGCGCCGCGGGGTCATATGGCACGCTGGCGATGCGTTTGTCGTGCTCGGCCTGCGCCATCAGCTTTCCGTAATAGGAGCCGACGATCGCTGCGTCGAAGGAGCATTCGAACTCCTGCGCGTATTGATCCTCGCTGAGATCCCGCTTGGCGAGAGCAAGCTCACTTTCGGGAATGAGCCCGGTGCCGCTCGCCTTGAGCATCAAGGAAAACCAGCCGTCCTCCGATTGCGAGCGCCGCCAGAGCTCGAAAAAGCCATTGCGGCCCTTGGGGGTGCCGATGAACACCGCCCAGCCCTGACGATCTGCCAATGCCGGCCGGATGATCTCCGACCACACGCGTGGATCCATGTCGGCGTATTCGTCGAGCACAATTCCGTCGAGGTAGATTCCCCGGAGGGCATCGGGGTTGTCCGCCCCGTAGAGGCGGACCTGCCCACCGTTGGGGTAGTCGACGCGCAGCTCGCTTTCGTGCGCCGTCGCTCCGCTCGTTCGAAGCGGCGACATCGCGTGCCGCAGATAGTCCCATGCCACCGCCTTCGACTGTTTGAGAAATGGCGACAGATAGGCGAAGCGTGGCCGGATGCTCCGACTCGTTAATGCCGCCCGCTGCAGGTCGTGGATGCAGGCGACCGTCTTGCCCGCGCGCCGATGCGTGACGATGCAGGCGAAGCGCTGGCTGCGCTCGTGAAAGGCGAGGAACTGCGGCCGGGGCTGGTAGTCGATGACGATCCCTTGGTCCGGCATGCGAACATCTGTCATCGAAGCCTTTTCCTTTTCAATCCGGTTCGCTCGATGCCCAGGCGAGCGGTGGAGGTCCGGTGCACATAGGCCAAATTGCAAGCTCAATCGAAGCAATCTTTCGGTAGGTGGAGGCCGTCCCATAGCGCACGTCCTTGCGGTTACTTCGACTCAACGTTTGAGATGCCTGCGACGAGAACGACGCAATGGGCTGTGGCGTTTGTGGCCGACGAGGCCAATCAAAAAATCCGGCCGCCTTCCCACGCGCTCTCCCGCAGGCGGCTCGAGCCGACCCCCGGCCGCCCCGGCACTGGCGAGCGCAGCCGCAAGCTCGCAGCTTAACGATGCCTTAACCATGCCGAGCGAAGCTGAGGCGATTTGCGCATGTCCTGCGGCGGCGAGGATGCGCGACCAGCAGGCATGCGAAGGAATTGCTTCCGAACCCGTTCGGAAACCGAGCACTGACGGAGCATGGCGATGCCGGATGTAAAGACGCAAACACTTATCGATCGGTCCGACCCTGCGCTTGCGGGCGGCACGGCAGCCCCTCGTCTGCTCAATTCCGCCGCGTGGTTGGAAGCGCTTGCCGCGCTGGAAGCGGAGTTCAAGACGAGCCTGGACCACAGCGCGTCCAAAACCGACCATTCGACGGGCCTGCAGAGGGGTCGTTGAAATTGGCGTCACTCGTCGCCGTGATCGCGAATGGCTCTTCGGGGAAGGACGACGATCGGCATGGCCGATGTGGGTGCCCAGCATCGCCGTCACTGGCCGGTGTCCCATAGCTTGCACAGCGCGTCGAGCGCGGTTCGCATTCGTTCGACCGCAGCCGCATAAGCCTGCGGTCGGCTGCTCCAACCCAGCGCATAGCCGACTTGCTCGAGCGGAATTTCCCGGCACACCGCCCAGTCGAGAACGAATGATCCGATCTTGCCGGTGGCCTCTGCCGCTTCTCGATATCGCTGACGATGAAAGACCTGCGTCTCGGTCTTCGCCATCCCGGAGAAGCCGCTCAGGTCAGTCACGAAGATTCGGTCGGGACTGATCGAGCCTAACCCGTCGGAGAGCCCGGCATGGTACCAGTGATGCCGATATTTTTGCGCGGCCGAATATTGCGACTGCGTAATCACGTTTCGTATGAAGGCGCGCTCGAGGGGGCTGTCCCGCATTGTGATCTGGCCGGTATGGCCGCGCTCGAAATCCGTGCCGGCGCGCCGGAGACGTTCCGGTGTTGGCTGAGCGCATTGCTCCGGCTGCGGCCGCTCTCGTACGTCTTTCGGCGGCCTGCGTCTCTCGATATGAACTTGCTTGGCTTGATTGCTCATCGTCCAGCTTCCGACAATCGGCGCGCGGCTGTGGTTCTGCGCCGGGTACGCCGTGCTTGAATGGGAAGATGCTCGCTTTCGACGGGAGCGCTCGAGGTCGCTTGCGCGCGCGGACGATAGGCCCGCGCCCAATGCGCCGCACAGTACGGTTTTCCCTTCTCGGTCGTTGCGCCGCAGAATCGGAAATCGGCACTGCTTGGGTCGCCAATCGGCCAGCGGCATGTGCCCTCTTCCAATTCGAGCAATGCACGGCGTTGCGACATCGGGACAGCCGCGTCCACGAGCGGATCTTCAATGTACGGTTTCGCCTGCCTCACCCAATCCGGCACGCTTGCTTGCTGCCACAGCCACGGGCCTTCCGTGCAAGGCGGCTGCATCGCGAGGGACGGGCGCTTGCGAGCGCGTCGGCGGCGCTGGGCTGCGGTCGCTTTCCAGTTGGCCGGACTGCGAGCAGAGCGCCGCCCGACGGCGAGGCAGCGAATTGTGCCAAGCTCGCCGCCACCTCTGATGCGGCCGCCGGATTCTTTCGGCTTCTGCCGCGCCCACGCGCCCCGTGACCGTGCCGCTCTCGAAGATTGAACGAGCTTGACAGTCCGCCGCTTGCCCGCGGATCGGCGCGGCCGCTGCACAAGCTGGCGTGGACCAGCCATGTGACCCTCTCGCAAAAGCTCTAGCACGGTTGCTATATAACCACATTTCGTAGCCGATGTCAACCACCAAATGTGGTCGTACAGGTGGTAACGTGGTTGACATGGCGACGACTCGCGGAGATCGGCTACGCATTGCGCGCGAGAAGAAGTTCAAGTCGGCGCGCGCCGCGGGCCGGGCCATGGGCATTCCGGTCTCGACTTATGGCGCGCATGAGCGCGCAGAGTCACCTGGCGGCCGCGACTATGGACCGGACGAAGCCAAGCGCTACGCCCGGCGTTTTGGGGTCACGCCCGAGTGGCTGTTGACCGGCCGCGAGCCCTTTCCGACTGGCGATTCGGACGAACCGTTCCGGCCGAAGGTCCCGGTCGTCGGCTATGTGGGTGCTGGCGCGGAGACGCATCTTTACGAGGTGGCGCAGGGCCAACTTGACGAGGTCGAACCCCCTCGCGGCTCGAACGAGGCGACCGTGGCGGTTGAGATCCGCGGCGACAGCTTGGGGCCGTTCTGGAACCGCTGGCTCGTGTTCTACGACGACGTACGCCGAGAGGTGACGCCCGACCTGCTCGGAGAGCTTTGCGTCGTTGGCCTGCAGGACGGCCGCGTCCTGGTCAAACAGATTCAGCGCGGGCGCGCCGAGGGGCTGTTCAACCTGATTTCCGCCACTGAGAAGCCGATCACCGACGTCACCGTGCAATGGGCAGCGCGAGTAAACAGCATCGCCCGGCGCGACCGGGGCTGACGCCCGGCATCCGTTTATTGCTACAAATTGTAGTTGACTTCTATGATCACATGGTGTAGTAGTGCCTTCCGGCATGCCGAACGGCGCGGAAGGGCTAAATGGCGCGAAGTGAGCAACGGCAGGGCGTTGCGGCCCATGCCGGCTGCGGCTCTGATCGGGCGGCCCGCTTCATCGCCCGCGTGGATGCGCATCTGCCCAGCCTGAAGGATGACGCCGCCCGCCGCCGCTTCCTCGACCGCCAACTCGATGGCTGGGAGCGCCGCTACGCCCGCTTCGTTTCAAGCGAGGGCGAATCCGAGTTCTTCGCCGATGCGACCAACCCGCCGCAAGCGGCCGATTTTCTACTCACGATAGCCGAGGTTGCGGCGCGACGCGACACGCTCGCGCGGCGGAAAGACGCGCGTGTCTGAGGAGCGGGGAGCAAGGCACCTCGGCCGCACGATCCTTTCCCTGCTGGTCGCGGTCGATCAGCGCTGCCCCGCGATCATCGGGCAAGCTCATGTCCTCTATCACGCCTGCTTGCATGCCAGTCCGAATGACTTGACGAAGATGTTCGCGCAATTGAAGCGAGAGGCCGACGATCTGGGCGGGGCCATCAAGCAGGTCGAGGACGCCATGAAGAACACGCGATGAAAGAGCTGGTGCAGGCGGCCCGGTCAACGGTTCGGCCGGTGAGGCGTTGCGACGGCTGCTGCCCGCTAAACCATCAAATCCTTGTTCTCCAGGCCGAACATCACGCCGCCCCAGCTGCTGCCGACATACTCGTACTGATTGGAAATGTGCTGACGGGCGGCCATCAGGTCTGCGAGAATTCCGCCGAAGGGCAATTGCTCCGACAGCCCGGCTGCGCCAGTGGCCTTGAAGATGCGGGCCGCGAGCAGGGTGCAGCGCTCGGTGACCGCCGTCGATTGAAACTTGTAACGCAGGCGCTCTTCCAGCGGCGGCGTTTCCCCGCGTCGCGCATAGGCGTGCAGATTGCGAAAATTGCGGTGGAGGGTGGCGGTCATCTCGTCGATGGCCGCTGCGGTCTCCGCGCACAGCAGTTGCACGAATGGATTGTCCGCGGATCGTCCGCCCGCCCGCGTCACTCGGGTCTTGCCGTAAGCGAGCAGGCTGTTGAGCATGCCCTGCAGGGCGCCGATCGCCGCGGTGGAGATTCCGCGGACGAAAATCTGGCCGAACGGCAACCGATAGAGACTCGACGTGTTCAGCGCCTGGCCGGGACCCCGCAGCATGAAGTTGTCGAGCATGCTCTGCGAGCGATAAGCGGGCACGAATACGTCATCGACGATCACATCCCAGCTTCCGGTCCCCTGCAAACCGGAAACATTCCAGGTGTCGACGCTGCGATAGTCAGAGCGCGGGAGCAGAAAGATTCGACCTTGGGGCGGCTGGCCGTCGTCCGCCGCCACCAGCGCACCCAGCAACGCCCACTCGCAATGCTCGCAGCCGCTCGCGTATCTCCAATGTCCGCTGAGCCGGAAGCCGCCGTCCGTGGCGGTCGCCTTGCCCGCGGGCATCAGCGACGAGCAGATCAGGATCGAGCTGTCGCGGCCCCAGACCTCCTGTGCCGCCCGATCGTCGAGCAGCGCCATGAACCAGGGATGCACGCCGGATACGCCGTAAATCCAGGCGGTCGACATGTCTCCTTCGGCGAGTGCAAGTTGAACATCGTAGAAGGTATGAAGATCCATTTCATAGCCGCCCCATCGCCCGGGCTGCAGCACGCGAAACAAGCCGGCGCGCTGCATGTCGGCGATGGTTTCGTCCGGGATGCGCCGCCGGCGCCTGCCTTCCAGCGAGCGCTCGGCGAGCGCCGGAATGAGCGCGCGGGCGCGTGCGACAATCTCAGTCGGGCCCGGCGCTTCGGCCGCGGCAGACCGCGCTGCCGCCATCGCATCGTCCGCCATCGGTGCTTGCAAGTCGGCTTACTCGGCCGCCGCCAATTTCCTAGCTGCGCCGCGCTCGAGGCAGGTGACGAGCATGTCGGTCGACATGATGTCGCCGAAGGTGAGATAGAATGCGGACAGCGAGGCATTGTGGTCCTCGTCCGTGACCGCGGCATTCCCGTCGGTCACCATGATGGTCTTGAAGTTGAGCATCATGGCGTCGCGCGCGGTCGACTCGCAGCACACGTTGGTCACGGTCCCGGTAATGAGCAAGGTGTCGAGGCCGCGCGCGCGCAAGGTCTCGGCAAGGTCGGACGAGCCCTGGATGAAGGCGCTGAACCGATTCTTCTCGACGATGAGGTCGTCAGGCCGCACCTCGAGCGCCGCCCACAGCTCGTGCCCCTTGCTGTCCGCGGTGAGCGCGGCAATCCGCTTGGCGCCCTGCTGAGGCGTCACCATCTCGAAGTAGGTCGACCAGCTCTGCAGCGCGTCGTCGCGGAACGTAGTCTTGATCCAGATCACCGTACCACCGGTGCTGCGGACCGCCTCAGCCAGCCGGTTGATGTTGGGCACGATCGCCTGCGCCATCGGGCAGAGGGCATGCGCGACTCCGGGCATCATGAAGGCGTTCTGCATGTCGACGACCACGAGGGCCGTCTTGGCGGGATCGAGATCCTCATAGACGTGCTCGCGACCGCGCCGGGCGATGACGCGGTCGACCACTGACTGGGGGATGGAGAGCGGGTGCATGTAAATCTCCTCCGAGAGCGCCAACGATCATTGGTTCCGAGAGCGAGCGAGGGGAAGATTATCATTCCGGGTGCAGGCGAGGGCAAGCTCACAGCTTTGCGGCGAACGCATCGGCGATGAAGGCGTGAGCGAGCGCATAACCGTGGCGGGTGGCAGGCTCGTTCCACTTCGCCACTCCGGGCACGTCGGCGGCCGGATCGGTGAAGGCATGCAGCACATCACCGAAGGTGAGCAGCGCCCAGCGCGCGCCCGCCTCGGTCATTTCGTCCTCGAACGCGTCGCGCTCGGCCTTGGGCGCGATTGGATCGGCGGCGCCGTGCACCGCGAGGACCGCGGCCTTGATGTCGCCGCGCTTGGCGGGCTGCGGGGTCGTCAGGGTGCCGTGCATCGACACGACCGCCTGCACGTCCGCACCGACGCGGGCAAGATCGAGAACGTTGAGGCCGCCGAAGCAGAAACCCATGGCGGCGCGGCGGTTGACGTCACCGATCGCGCGCCGGTCGGCTTCCCGCGTCAAGGTGTCGAGCGCGGCGGCAATGCGCCGCCGCATGCCGGCGACGTCGGACATGAACGGCCGCAGAAATTCCATGGGATTCTCGGTTCCAACCGGCCCGTTGCCCTCGCCGAACATGTCGGCGACGAAGACGACGTAGCCTTCGCCGGCCAGCATCTGGCCGGTCTCGATGGCCGGTTTCACGACGCCTCTCCAATTGGGCGCCATCAGCAAGAGCGGCCGCGGCGCCTTGACGCCCTCATCCCAGATCAGGGCGCCGCGACAGCTGAGGCCGGACACCGAGTAGAAGATGCTTTCGACGGCCATCGGCTTTCTCCCCAGTGGCATGCAAATCCAGCGAACGGGCTCATTGCGCGGTTGGTCGCAAGAAAGCAAAGTCGCAGCCCTCGTCTGCGCCTAGAATTTCCTGCGCATACAGCTTGGCATAGCCGCGCTCGGCCTTCGCCTGCGCGACTTTCGCCGTCGCTGCGCGTTTTTTCAACTCGGGCTCCCCGACCAGCAGATCGATGCGCCGTTGCTTGACCGAAAGACGGATGCGGTCGCCGTGGCGCACGAGACCGAGCGGGCCCCCGGAGGCCGCATCCGGCGTCACATGCAGCACGACGGTGCCGAAGGCCGTGCCGCTCATGCGCGCATCGGAGACGCGGATCATGTCCTTGACGCCATGTTGGGCGAGCTTCCTTGGGATCGGAAGATAGCCGGCTTCGGGCATGCATTCGGGTGCATGCGGCCCGGCATTCTGCAGCACCAGCACGTCCTCGGGCGCAACATCCAGGTCAGGATCATCAATGCGCGCGGCCAGGTCGGCAAGCGAGGAGAACACCACCGCGCGGCCCTCGTGCTCGAACAGCCTTGCATCGGCAGCAGAGCGCTTGAGGATGGCGCCCCTGGGCGCAAGATTCCCAAACAGCGCGACCAGCCCGCCTTGCGGTTCGACCGGCTCATCGCGGGCGGCGATGACGGAGCGGTCGACGCGGCCCTCGAGGTCGACATCGCCGTCGAGACGCTCGCCCAGCGTCTCCCCGGTCACGGTCATACAATCGAGATGGAGAAGCGGCCTGAGCTCGCGCAGGAGCGCGCCCATACCGCCGCCGGCGAAAAAATCCTCCATGTAGCCGTTCCCCACCGGCTTGAGGTTGACCAGCACGGGCGTGGAATCGGAAAGCTCGTTGAGTGCCGCCAACGGCATCTTTACGCCGGCGCGGCCCGCGATGGCGGCAAGATGGATCACGGCGTTGGTCGAGCCGCCAAGCGCGAGCAGGACACGCAGGGCGTTGGCGAGCGACTTGCGATTGACGATGCGATCCGGGCTGCGTTCCGAGCCGATCAGCCTGACCGCCGCCGCGCCGGTCGCCTCTGCCGCCCGCAGGCGATCGGCGTGCACCGCGGGGATCGCCGCGGTCCCGGGGAGGATGAGACCGAGTGCTTCGGCGATGCAGGCCATGGTGGAAGCCGTGCCCATCACCGCACAGGTGCCGGCGGTGACCGCGAGCTGGCCTTCGACCTGGGAAATTTCCTTCTCATCAACCTCGCCGGCGCGATAGCGCGCCCAAAAGCGGCGGCAGTCGGTGCAGGCCCCGAGCCGTTCGCCGCGATGGCGGCCCGTCATCATCGGACCCGCCACCAGCATGATCGCCGGCAGTCCGGCGGAGACTGCGCCCATGAGTTGCGCCGGCACCGTCTTATCGCACCCGCCCATGAGCACGACCGCGTCCATCGGCTGGGCGCGAATCATTTCCTCGGTGTCGATCGACATCAAGTTGCGGTACTTGAGGCTGGTCGGGCTCAGAAAGACCTCGCCGAGCGAGATCGTCGGAAACTCGATCGGCAGCGCGCCTGCCGCGAGCACGCCGCGCTTGACCGCGTCCAGCAGGTCAGGGAAATGGCGGTGACAATTGTTGAAACCGGACGCGGTATAGGCGATGCCGACGATCGGCTTGGTCAGCATCGGGCGGGAATAGCCCATGGACTGGGCGAATGAGCGGCGCAGATAGAGCGAGAAGTCACGGTCGCCGTAGTCCGTGAGGCCCCGCCCAAGCCCGTGCATACGTGCAGTCATCGGCGGAAGGCCCCGAATCGATCGCGCTGTTTCAGAAAAAACCCACAATAGACGAAAAAATCCGCCGGAAGCCATCTCGCGGCTGCGGCGTTGCGGCCGGATCGCCCTGCGCCCGAAGCCCGGGCGGCGCGATGCCGGGGCTGCCCGCGTTGCAACCGGCTGCCGATGTCGGAAAGGTGTTCTGGAACCGCGGTTTTTGCAGTGTCGTCTTGACCTTGATCAAGACCGCGGCGTTGCACCGCCCCAATATCGCCTCGACAACAGCCCTGGAACGCATCTAAAAACGACCCTGGGAGCCTTCCAAACAGGTTCCGCACGGGCCGGGAGCAGAGCAATCCATGAACTATGACGCCTACTTTTCGGGAGCGCTCGCCCGGCTCAGGGATGAGCGCCGTTATCGGGTGTTCGCTGACCTCGAGCGGCTCGCCGGCCGCTTCCCGCGCGCGATCTGGCATTCCCCGCAGGGGCCCCGCGACGTCATCGTATGGTGCTCCAACGACTATCTTGGAATGGGTCAGCATCCCAAGGTGATCGGCGCCATGGTCGAGACCGCGACGCGCATGGGCACCGGTGCCGGCGGAACCCGCAACATCGCCGGGACCAACCACCCGCTGGTGGATCTCGAACGCGAGCTTGCCGACCTTCATCGCAAGGAGGCCGCCCTCGTCTTCACGTCAGGCTACGTCTCGAACGAAACCGGCATTTCGACCATTGCCAAGCTGCTCCCGGACTGCCTGATCTTGTCCGATCAATGGAACCACAATTCCATGATCGAGGGCGTGCGCCAATCGAAATGCGAGAAGCAGATTTTCCGTCACAATGATATGGCGCATCTGGAGCAGCTGTTGCGGGTGGCCGATCCCGCCCGTCCGAAGCTCATCGTATTCGAGACGCTTTATTCCATGGATGGCGATGTCGCGCCGATCAATCGCATTTGTGAGCTCGCCCAGCGTTATCGCGCCATGACCTACGCCGATGAAGTCCACGCGGTCGGCATGTACGGCCCGCGCGGAGGCGGCCAGGCGGAGCAACAGGGGGCAATGGCGCGCGTCGACGTGATCGAGGGTACGCTGGCCAAGGCATTCGGGTGCCTCGGGGGTTACATCGCCGCGAGCGCGGCCTTGTGCGACGCCGTACGCAGCTACGCGCCAGGCTTCATCTTCACGACCGCGCTGCCCCCCGCCATCTGCGCCGCCGCCACCGCCGCGATCCGGCATCTGAAGGCCTCAAGCTTCGAGCGCGAGCGCCACCAGGAGCGTGCCGCGCGCGTCAAGGCCGTGCTCGAGGCGGCCGGCCTGCCGGTCATGCCCAATGATACCCACATCGTGCCCGTGTTCGTCGGCGAGCCCGAGAAGTGCAAGCGGGCGACCGACCTGCTGCTCGCCGAGCACGGGGTCTACATCCAGCCGATCAACTATCCGACGGTGCCGAAGGGAACGGAGCGGCTGCGCATTACCCCGACGCCTTACCACGAGGATGCGTTGATCGATGCGCTGGCGGAAGCATTGGTGGATGTCTGGGAGCGCCTCGGCTTGCCGCTCAAAGATCGGGCGCTGGCAGCGGAGTAACACGCCATCCGGCAATAGTCGTCGTGTTGCGCAAGCGTCTGGCTCTGTGCGCTCCTGCCAGTCCCGTTCCGCATGACAAGTCGGCAGTCGCCCGCCACCCGTCAGTCCTCGAACGCGCCTTGCGCCGGGCGGTTCCATCGCTCGTGCCGCTGTTTGGAAAACCCTCGCGCGCGCCGCCGAGCCAGCACGGCCACCGAAAAGCTCACCGCCAGGAATCGGGTGAGATGGTGAGTGCCGACGTAGACAGGATCGATATGCAGCGCAAGCGCGAGCACCATCATGGTGTCCTGCGCGCCCGGCGCAAACGCGACGACCACGTCTGCGATTCGCAGTGGCAGCAATGCCACCACCAGCAACGCAAATGACGCAGCAATGACGGCGGCGACAGCGAAGGAGCCGAACGCCGCCCCCAGATAGGCCACCAGCGTTCGGGGACTGGTATTCGCGAATCTTGCACCGGCGACAGCTCCAAGCGTGAGCACTGCGGCGCCGCCCACCCACCAGGGCAGCGAAGCGTGGATCAAATCGAACCCATGAAGACATCCGGAGCCCGCCAGAGCGCCAAACATGAGGCCGCCGGGAAACCTGATTCGCAGCATGACCAGCGCCGCCAAGCTGGAGACCACTACGAGAACCACGAGCCCGCCGAGCGAGGATTCGGTCCAGCCCGCAGCGGAGACTACCGGCTCCACCGTCAAGCCGAACAGTGCAAGCCCCGCCGGCAGGCCGAGCACGATCAACAGCACCCGCATCACATGCACGATCGCAATGCCGCGCACGTCGGCGTCGAATTCTGCGGATAACGCCAGCACTTGCGCCATCGACCCGGGACTGGCTCCGAGCAAGGCTGACAGCGGGTCCCAACCATGCACCAGGCGCAAGTAATAGGTGGTGGCGATCATCATGCAGATGGCCGCGAGCATGAGGAGCGCGATGCTTAGCGGCCAGGTTGCAATTCCCCGCAGGGTGGCTGGGCTAACCACGGCCCCGAGCAGGATGCCGACCAGCACAAAGCATACGCGCGCGAGCGGCAGCGGGATCCAGACCGGCCGCCCCGCGAGCGCTGCGAGCGCGACTGTGAGCATCGAGCCCGACACCAGGCCGCCGGGAAACCCCAGAAGACTGAAGCCCGCGCCGCCGACCAGCGCGATGCACAGCGTCTCGCATACCTGCTGGAACTTGCGTTGTGAGGGAGACAAGGACGGCATCGACCCGTTTCGGACCAGCGGGCCGCCCGACCAGGGCAGATTGCCGCCGTCCGCTCTCGGCGACCAATGCCCCGTGGGATGCATCGCGTCAAATAGCCGGCAGAGCGGCCAGGGCGCGGACGGGCCCCCGCGTTCGGTGCGTCCACGCCCGCACTTTTCCGACGAGATTCAACGCGCCATCGGCAGCGCCGCTCGGCTGCGTCTTTGGCATTCTCAGGCTCATCGCGGCGGCCGCGATATTCTCGATCGTCCTTTGCTACGCTAGAATGGGCATGGCCTCGCGCCGCCAGGACACGCCACCATGCTGCAAGGCTGGATCGTTATCGCCTTCGCGCTCGCCTATATCGGATTCTTGTTCGTCATCGCGAGCTATGGGGACCAGAAGCGGCGGTTTGCCTCGGGAACCCGCTCGCGACGTTTTATCTACCCGCTTTCGCTCGCGATCTATTGCACCTCGTGGACCTTCTTTGGATCGGTGGGACTCGCCTCCCGCACCGGCTTCGACTTCTTGACGATCTATGTGGGGCCGATCCTGGTGATTGGATTCGGCTCGCCTTTGATCATGCGGATGGTGCGGCTCGCCAAGACGCAGAACATCACGTCGATCGCCGATTTCATCGCCGCCCGCTACGGCAAGGCGCAGACGGTGGCCGCCGCCGTCGCGCTGATCGCCATCATCGGCTCGGTCCCTTACATCGCGCTCCAACTCAAGGCGGTATCGTCGTCCCTGACCACGATCCTCACGCATGTTGGGCCGGCGAGCGGCACGATGCAGCCGGTGCTCGGCGATATTGCGCTCTACGTCGCCCTGGCGATGGCGACCTTCGCCGTCTTGTTCGGCACCCGGCATATCGATGCCACCGAGCACCAGGACGGGCTGATGCTGGCGATCGCAACCGAGTCGATCGTCAAGCTGGTCGCGTTCGTCGGGGTCGGCGCATTCGTCACCTTCTGGCTGTTCGACGGACCGCTTGACCTGTTCTCCCAAGCGCTGCAGCGGCCCAGCACCGCCGGGGTCCTCACGCGCGAGCCCGCCTTCGGCACGCTGCTCACGATGACCCTGCTCTCGGTATTCGCGATCGTATTGCTGCCGCGCCAATTCCACGTCACCGTGGTGGAGAACAACAGCCAGGACGAGATCAGGCGCGCCTCCTGGCTGTTCCCGCTTTACCTCGTGCTGATCAACCTGTTCGTGGTCCCGATCGCGTTGGCCGGCTTGCTCACGTTTGCGCCCGGGCAGGTCGATAGCGACATGTTCGTCCTGGCATTGCCGCTGGCCGCTCACTCCGACCTGTTCGCTATCGCGGCGTTCATCGGAGGCCTCTCGGCTGCAACTGCGATGGTGATCGTGGAGTCGGTCGCGCTTGCCATCATGGTGTCAAACGACATTGTGGTGCCGCTCGTGCTGCAGCGGCGGGAAGCCCTGATCACCGGACGCGACGACGTCGGTGGGCTGCTGCTTGCGGTCCGCCGGATTGCGATCTTCGCCATTCTGTTCCTCGCTTACGTCTACTATCGCCTCGCGGGCGAGGCGCAACTCGCCTCGATCGGCTTGTTGTCGTTTGCGGCCGTGGCGCAGCTCGCGCCGGCTTTTTTCGGCGGGCTGGTCTGGCGGCGAGGCACGGCCGGCGGCGCGCTGGCGGGAATGACAGTCGGCATCTTGGCCTGGGCCTATACGCTGCTGCTGCCGAGCCTGGTGGACGCCGGCATCGTCGGGCAGGGCTTGCTCGCGCAGGGTCCTTGGGGCGTCGCGCTGCTGCGTCCGCAGGCGCTCCTCGGGCTCGATCTGCCGCCGCTTGCGCACGGCGTGATCTGGAGCCTTTCGCTCAACATCCTCGCCTATCTCGGCTTGTCGCTGCGGCGGATGCCCTCCTCGATCGAACGGCTGCAGGCCGACCTGTTCGTCCCCTCGCATCTCACTCCGATTCCGCCAAGCTTCCGGCTGTGGCGATCCTCCGTGACGATCGAGGAGCTGACCACGACGGTCGCCCGCTATCTCGGCGAAGAGCGCACGCGCAGCTCCTTCGACAGCTATGCCCTGTCGCGCGGCATCAGCATCGATCATAAGGCGGAGGCGGACTTTCAACTCCTGCGTTATGCGGAGCATCTGCTCGCCTCCGCCATCGGCGCCGCGTCCTCCCGTCTGGTGCTCTCGTTGCTTTTGCGCAAGCGGACCGTTTCCACCAAAGCGGCGCTCAAGCTGCTGGACGACGCCAACGCCGCCATCCATTACAACCGCGAGATTCTGCAGACCGCCCTCGATCATGTGCGGCAGGGCATTGCGGTGTTCGACAAGAGCCTGCATCTGGTGTGCTGGAACCGCCAATTCGGCGAGATCCTCAAGCTGCCGCCGCAACTCACGCGGGTCGGAACCGGGCTCGATGGCATTCTGCGCTTTCATGCCGAAAGCAGAGCCTCCGACAAGGGCGTGGTCGATGAGCTCGTGCGCGAGAGCCTCGGCCGCTACGTGGCCGGCGGTGAGCCGTTTCTGGAACGTTTCGCCGAGCCCGATCAGGTGATGGAGGTGCGCGCCAATCCGATGCCGGGCGGCGGGATCGTCACGACTTTCACCGACATCACCCCGACCGTGAAGGCGGCCGAGGAGCTCGAGCGCGCCAACGAGTCGCTGGAGCGGCGAGTCCGCGAGCGCACCGAGGAGCTGACCCATCTCAATACCGAGCTCGGCCGCGCCAAGGCCGAGGCCGAAC
Organism: Xanthobacteraceae bacterium; assembly: GCA_036555745.1. Taxonomy (GTDB): domain Bacteria; phylum Pseudomonadota; class Alphaproteobacteria; order Rhizobiales; family Xanthobacteraceae; genus VAZQ01. Next base: position 56,114 of record DATBKV010000170.1, read on the forward strand.
AGGCCAACATCTCGAAGACCCGTTTCCTGGCAGCGGCGAGCCACGACATCCTGCAGCCGCTCAACGCCGCGCGGCTTTACGTCACAAGCCTAGTCGAGCGACGGGCCGGCGGCAGCGATGCGCAGCTGATCGGCAACATCGATGCTTCGCTCGACGCAGTCGAGGAAATATTCGGCGCGTTGCTGGACATCTCCAGGCTTGATACCGGGGCCATGAAGCCGGAAGTCGTCAGCTTCCGGATTGACGAGGTCTTTCGCCAGCTCGAGGTCGAATTCACGCCCCTTGCGCAGGAGAAGGGACTGCAGCTGAGATTCGTGCCTTGCTCGCTCGCGGTGCAGTCCGACCGGCGCTTGCTGCGGCGACTGTTGCAAAACCTCGTGTCCAACGCGATCAAATACACCCCGAGCGGCCGGGTGCTCGTGGGCTGCCGGCGGCGGCGCCGCCATCTGCGCATCGACGTCTACGACACCGGTCTCGGTGTTCCGGCCTCGAAGAAACGTGCAATCTTCCAGGAGTTCCACCGGCTCGACCAGGGCGCCAAGGTGGCGCGCGGATTGGGACTCGGGCTGTCGATCGTGGAGCGCATCGCGCGGATTCTCGACCACAAGATTTCCGTTACTTCGACAGTCGGCCGCGGATCGCTTTTTTCGGTCGAGGCGCCGCTTTCCACCGCCGCTCCGGCGAGCCACCATCAACGCGTGGTAAGGGAGATCGATCGCGTGCGGCTTTCCGGTCTCACCGTGGTTTGCCTCGACAATGACATTGCCATCCTCGACGGCATGGAAACGCTGCTTGCCGGCTGGGGCTGTCGCGCGCTCAAGGCCCGCGACCTTGCGGCGGCGATCGCGGCGGTGACGGAAGCAAGGGCCGCGCCCGACGCCCTGCTGGTGGACTATCACCTCGACGACGACAACGGCATCAGCGCGATCGCGCAGCTGCGCCGCCGCTTCGGCGACGAGCTCATGGCCATCCTCATCACCGCGGATCGCAGTCCGCATGTGCGGGAGGAGGCGCGTGCCAACGGCGTCCAGCTGCTCAATAAGCCGATCAAGCCAGCCGCGCTGCGCGCATTGCTGACGCAACGGCGCATGCAGCGCGTTGCGGCGGCGGAATAGTCGCGCCTGCGAAGCGAGCACGGTTCGCGGCTGAGGCAGTGCGGGGCAGATCGGGGCACGGCCCGCCACTCGCCCGACCCGGTTGAACCGCCGGGCGAGCGTCCTCGGCACGGCGACGCATGCTACCATATGTAGCATTACAGGTCGTAGCGATCTATATTGAACCGCGCTTCGCATCCAAGTGGTGGAAAATGTTTCTTAATCTCAGCCAGATCGGGCAAATCGCATTGGCGGTGAGCGACGTCGACCGTGCGGAATCCTTCTACGGCGACACGCTCGGCCTGCGCCGCCTCTTTCGCTTCGGAGACCTGTGCTTTTTCGACTGCGCCGGAGTCAGGCTGATGCTGGAGAAGGCGAAAGGCCCGGATGCGACCACCGGCGCCTCGGTGATCTACTTCCGTTGTGCCGACATCGTGCTCGCCGTAAGTGAGCTCAAGCGGCGTGGCGTCTCGTTCGAGCGTCCGCCTCATCTCATCGCCAAAATGGACGATCACGACCTGTGGATGGCGTTCTTCGCCGATCCCGACGGTCACACCTGGCGTTGATGCAGGAGGCGCCGAAAGGATACCAGCCGGCCTGAGCACTCAAGCTTCAGTGCCCGGCGCCCGCGGTTTGCGGCCATTGACCGAGCTCGATCTTCGATGCCGCGATCACCGCCTGGGTGCGGCTTTCGACGCCGAGCTTCTGCAGAATTGCCGAGACGTGCGCCTTGACCGTTGCCTCCGAGACGCCGAGCTCGTATGCGATCTGCTTGTTGAGCAGGCCTTCGGACAACATCATCAGCACGCGCACCTGTTGCGGTGTCAGCGAGGCGAGGCGCGCCAGCAGGTCCGCGGTGTCGCCATCGGAGCCGGCGCCGAGGTCGACGTCCGCGGGCGTCCAGAGACCGCCTTCCAGCACGCGGGCCACCGCGGCGCGCATGGCCTCGATGCCCAGCGTCTTCGGGATAAATCCGGAAGCGCCGAAATCCATGCAGCGGCGGATCACGCCGGGATCGTCATTGGCGGAGACGACGACGATCGGCACGCTTGGATATTGCGCGCGCAGATACATGAGGCCGGAGAACCCGCGCACGCCCGGCATGGTCAGATCGAGCAA
>DATBKV010000171.1:0-8482 GCA_036555745.1 Xanthobacteraceae bacterium
CGCTCAGCGCGCGCGCAATAGCTCCGGCAGGGTGTCCTCGATGGAGCGCGGCGATATCCCGAGCTCCGCGAAGCCGGGCGTGCCCGCCGACGCCACGGTGTCGATCTCCATCAGCTCCACCTGGTTGCGCGTGATCGGCGCGCCCGGGAAGAGCTCCGCGGCGAAGGCGAGCGCGTGCCAGGCGGCGAACGGCATCGGCAGCAAGGTGCGCTCGCGCCCGACGGCGCGCGCGACGGTGCGCACCAGCTCCTCGTAGCGGTAGACGCGCGGGCCCGCGCACTCGTAGACGGCGGCCGGCGCGTCGGCGCGCGCGAGCGCCCGCGCCAGCCCCTCCGCCACGTCGTCGGCGTGCGCCGGCTGCAGGCGCGTGTCGCCGCGGCCGAACAGCGGATAGACCGGGAGCCTGCGCACGAGGTCGCGGATGGCGGTGAGGAAGGCGTCGTCGGCGGCGAACATCACCGCCGGGCGGATGATCGCCGCCTGCGCGAACGCCGCGCGCACCGCGCCCTCGCCCTCGCCGCGGCTGCGGATATAGCGCGAGCGCGAGGCCGGATCGGCGCCGATCCCCGAGACGTGCGCGAGCCGCTCGACCCCGGCGGCGCGCGCCTGCCCCGCCAGTCGTCCCGCGGCCTCGACATGGACGGAGTGGAAGGTGTCGCGGCCGTGCTCGACATAGAGGCTGACTGCGTTCACCGCGCCCCACGCGCCGGCGAGCGCGGCGGCGACCGCGCGCTGATCGTGGATGTCGGCCGCGACCGCCTGCAGCTGCGGATCATCGCGCGCGGCGCGCGAGCGCCCGCGCTCGGGATGGCGCGAGGCGATCCGCACCGCAAAGCCGTGGCCGCGCAGATGGCTGACGACGCGGCGACCGAGGAAACCGGTGCCGCCGAACACGGTGACGATGCGCCCGTCGCCTGCCGCCATGGCTGCAAGCCCGAAGCCCGCCTGCCCCATCAGATCGTATCACGCCTGCGGACGCGGTGCGCGCGGCGCAGACAAATTTACGCAGTCTGCGCAAGCTCGACCGCGCAGCGCAGCACGGCGCCGGCGCCACCAGCAATCGTGTGTCCCGGGCGCAGCGCAGCATGGAGCGCAGCGCAATGATGCGCTGCAGACCCGGGACCGCGACGAACACGGAAACCACAGAGCGCATCCCGATTGGATCGCATCGGGATGCGCCCCAGATTCTTTGATGTTGCGCATGGGCCTTGTTGCAAACCGGTGCCCAACCGCGGGTCGAGCTCGAGGGCAGGCTTTTCCGGCACATGCGCTGACCCGAGCACGAGTTCCTGGCGGTCCCGGATCAGCGCTGCACCGCGCCGCAAGGGCTACGCGCTGCACCGCATCCGGGACACACGGTTGGCCCATGGGGCGCATGCTGCGTGCCGAGGCCTTGCACCCGCAACCTCATTTGCCGACCATGGCGACAAAGGGAAGACCATACGGGAGGAGCGCGGAACGGACGAGCCATGGCCATGCCCCTCATTCCCGACATCGCCGCATTCCAAAGGAAGCTCGCGAGCTTTCCGGTCGCGACCTACCAGGCCGGCGAGACCGTGCTCGCGGCCGCCTCGCGGACCGGCCGGCTGCTGATCCTCAAGCGCGGCGCGGTCGCAGTCCGCAAGGACGGTGTCGAGATCGCCAGGGTGACGGAGCCGGGCGCGGTGTTCGGCGAGCTCTCGGCGCTGCTCGATCAGCCGCACGCGGCGGAGGTCAGCGCGCTCGAGGTGTCGGAGTTCTACGTCGCCGATGCGGCCACGCTGCTGCGCATCGATCCGGTCGCGCTGCTCTACGTCGCGACCGTGCTGGCGCGGCGTCTCGACGACGCCGATCAGGCGCTCATCGAGATCAGGCGCCAGGTCGAGGCCGGCCAGCCGCGCAGCGTGATCGAGGCGAGCGCCGACAAGATGGAAGGCGTGCTGGGTGGCAAGGATGCCCGGCGCGCTCTCGGCCGCTATCCCTACGACCTGTTCGAGCCGCGCCCGCAGAGAAGCTGAAACGCGCGCTCGCGCTTTGCATGTTTCCCAGGCGGCGCCTGAGCGCGTCCTACTCCTCGCCCTCGCTGCCCAGCACCTTGCCGGTTGCCGTATTCACCAGATGCATGCGGCGGCAGGCCGGGCAGAGGATCGACTCGTAGGTCTCGCCCTCCCCTGCTCCATCGTCGGCGAACCAGCCCTGCACGCGCGCGCGCATGTTCGGACAGACAAAGATGATCGTCGCCATGTAAAAAAGCGTAGCGGGTCGCCCGCCGCGGGATTTTGATCTAACGCAATGCCGCCGGGCCGGTTCGAAAATTCAACAGCCTCCGCCGGGTGGCCAGCGGGCGACCGTGGCGTGGTGTTTGTGCAACAGCTATCGGAAAAACGCGCTCAGCAAGACGTTTTGGATGTCGTAAGACTTTCTCCCCGCGAGCATCTCCGTACAATAGCGAATCGACAGTTCTAACGGAGCAAGTCGGGGGGGCCTCATGACATGCTTGCCGTTGATCGGACTGCTGCTGGGCTGCATGCAGGCCGGTACTTTGGATCCGTCGAACGCCAGTTTTACAGCGCGCGACAGGCAAGAGCTGGCGAACCCGCCCTATCGGCAGGCTTATATTTCGCCGACCTATCAGCGCCAAATCGTTCGATATCCGCGCAAGGAAGCGCCAGGCACGATCCTGGTCGATAGTCACGGACCCTTCGTCTATTACGTGCTGCCGAGGGGCGAGGCGATCCGGTACGGCGCGGCCGTGGGCGAGGCTGGACAGGCTTGGTCCGGCGTGGCCACGGTCGCCCGCAAGGAGGAATGGCCGGGATGGACGCCGACCGCGGATGAGAGGCGCCGGCTCGGAGCGCTTCCGAGCCACCTCGCAGGCGGCGCCGCCAATCCAATGGGGGCGCGCGCCCTTTACCTTTACTCCGGCGGCAAGGACACGCTGTATCGCATCCACGGCACCAACCAGCCCGAATACATCGGACATGCGATTTCCTCGGGCTGCATCCGCATGACCAATGAGGATGTGATCGATCTCTACCGCCGGGTGAAGATCGGAGCGGTCGTCGTGGTGTTGTGACGCTGCCCGATCCCGCTCTCGCGATCAGGTTTTGCACTAGCGCTGCATCCATCCTGGATGATCGGCCGCACCGCCGCTGCGCCAAGCGCTGCGATCAGCTCGCGGCGTTTCATTCGATGACGTCGTCGGCAATCGCGAGTATGCCTGGCGGAATGGTGAGGCTCAGCGCCTTTGCCGTCTTGAGATTGATGATGAGCTCGAATCTGGAGAGTTGCACGACCGGAAGCTCGGCCGGCTTTTCGCCTTTGAGAATGCGGCCGGCATATATTCCGGCTTGCCGATAGCCTTCGGCCAGGTTCGTTCCGTAGCTCATCAAGCCGCCGATTTCAGCGAAAGCACGCTGCTCGTAGACCGCGGGGATGGCGTAGCGGGCTGCAAGCGCAACGATCTGGTCGCGCTTGGAGGCGAAGAACGGGTCGGCCCCCACCAGCAGCGCATCCGCTCGCAATCGCGCCATCGATTCGAACGCTGCAGCAAGCTCGCGCTCGCTGGCGGCGGTGAATACCTGAATTGGCTGCCCGAGCGCGTGCGCCGCGGATTGCATCTCTCTCGTCTGGGTCTCGATGCTCGGAAATTTTGGATTGAGCAGAGCGGCAATCACAGCGGCCCGCGGGATCAGCTCGCGCAGCAGGCCGAGCTTCTTTGTCTCCAATTCGGTAAAAAGAATATGCACTCCGGTGACGTTGCCGCCCGGCCTGTTCATGCTGGCAACGAAGCCGGCGGCCACCGGATCGTCCCCGGAAGTAAACACGATGGGGATCGTCGACGTTGCCGCTTTTGCGGCGCGAGCGGCAGGCGGGCCGCCAGCCATGATGGCTGCCACATGGCGGCCGACCAGATCGGCCGCCAGGCCGGTCAATCGGTCGTACTGACCGTCCGCCCAGCAGTACTCGATCGTCACGTCCCTGCCGTCGACAAAGCCGGACTGGCCGAGGCCTTGACGAAAGGCTGCCGCGCCGAGCACCTGCGCGTGCGCGGAGCTGCTGTTGAGAAAGCCGATCACCGGCATCGTCGGCTGCTGCGTGCGCGCCGCGAGCGGCCACGCCGCCGCTGTGCCGGCGAGCAGCGTGACGAACTCGCGCCGCCTCATTCGATCACCTCGTCGGCGAGCAACAGAAACGGTTCCGAAATCGTGAGTCCGATCGCCTTGGCAGTCCTGAGATTGACCACGAGTTCGAACTGGGTCGGTGTCTCCACCGGCAGGTCGGCTGCGCTTGCGCCTCTGAGAATCTTGTCGACCAATGCAGCAGACCTTCGGTAAACGTTGGGAAGATTCGGCCCATAGGACATCAAACCGCCGGCCTCCGGGAACTCACGCCATCCCAGCATCGTGGGGAGCCGTAGCCGCGTTGTGATCGCGGCGATTTCTTTGCGGTTAGAGAAGAACAACGGGCTTTGGCTGACGAACAAGGCCTGTACACCAATGCGCCCCGCACTTGTAAACGCGGCGGCAAATTCGGACGCCTCGCGAACCTCGAAGATGCGAACATCCAACCCCAGGGCCTTTGCGGCTGTCGGCAGAATCCTGAAGGCGGGGCCGTCGGTTTCGTCGCCGGGATTGAGGAACGCGCCTACCAGTACGATGCCCGACGTCACATCTTTGAGCATCGCGAGCCGTTTGCTGACCAGCGCTTCGTCCCCGGCCAACCATGTCCCGGTGACGTTGGTGCCGGGCCGCGCGACGCCTTTGATTAGTCCGAGCGTAATCGGGTTCTCCAGAGTGATCATGACGAGCGGAATGGTTTGGGTGGCCTTGCTCGCCGCCAAGATTCCCGACGACGAGCCGACCACAATCACGTCTGGTTTGAGCCCGACCAACGCGGCCGCGAGCTCGGGCAAGCGCGAGGGGTTTCCGTCGGAATACCGCAGCTCCAATGCAATATTCCGACCCTCTACGTAGCCGAGATCGCGCAGCCCATTGCGAAACTCTCGTATGTTATGCGCCGCTGCGGCCTCTGAAAGCGGCGAAAGAATAGCTACGAGAGAGCGGTCCGGCAGTTGCTGTCCCTGGACGGCGAGCGGCCATGTCACCGCTGCGCCGCCGAGCAGCCTGATGAGCTCGCGCCGCCTCATTCGATCACCTCGTCGGCGCGCGCGAGCAGCGTCGGTGGCACAGTGATGCCGAGCATACTGGCGGTCTGGTTGTTGATGATCAGCTCCAACTTGGTCGACTGCATCACCGGCAGGTCGCCTGGTTTCGTGCCCTTGAGGATGCGCCCGGTGTAGATGCCGGACTGACGCCATGCATCCGAAAGACTGGCTCCGTAGCTCATCAACCCGCCGCTTTCGGTGAATTCGCGATTCGGAAACGTCGTCGGGATGCCCTGGCGCGTCGCCAGATTCACCATTTGGATGCGCCGGCTGGTGAACAGCGTGTCGCTCGCGACGAACAGCGCATCGGGTCGCTCGCGCGCGAGCGTTGCGAAGGCCGCATCGATCTCGTGGCTGGTGCTGGCTTGGAGCACCTGGATGTTGAGCCCCAGGCCGCGCGCGGCTTGCGTGAGCTCGCGCAATGTGGTCTCCGCCTGCGCATTGTTGGCCGGATTGACCAGCACTGCAATGCGTGCCGCTCCCGGTACGAGTTCGTGCAGGATTTCCAGTCGCTTTGCCACCAGCTCGCCGGTGAAGAAATTGATGCCGGTCATGTTGCCGGCCGGGCGGGCGAGGCTGGCGACGAGACCGAGCTTCACCGGATCCTGGCTGGCGATGAAGACAACGGGGATCGTCGTCATGATGGCCCTGGCCACCACAGCCACATCGTCACCGGCGGTCGCGATCACGGCGACTCGACGGCGAACCAGATCGGCCGCCAATTCTGGCAGCCGGCCGACTTGATTCTCGGCGAACCGGTAGACGATCGCCACGTTCTCGCCTTCGACATAACCGATCTCCTTGAGACCCTGGCGGTATGAGCGCAGCCGTCCCGCAATCGCGTCGGCTGACCGGGGATCGAGAAATCCGATCGTCGGCATCGCGGCTTGCTGCGCGCGCGCCGCCAGCGGCCACGCCGCCGCTGTGCCAGCGAGCAGCGTGACGAACTCGCGCCGCCTCATTCGATCACCTCGTCGGCGCGGGCGATCAGCGTCGCTGGAAGCTCGCGGCCGAGCGCTTTGGCGGTGCGCAGATTGACCAGAAGCTCGAGCTTGGTCGGCTGTTCCACCGGCAGGTCGCCGGGCGCGGCGCCTTTGAAGATCTTGTCGATCAGCCCGGCTGCCCTGAAATACAGGCCCGGGTAATTGACGCCGTAGCTCAGAAGGCCGCCGATCTCCACCATCTCGCGCGTCGGGTAGGCGGTCGGTATGCGGTGCTGGGCCGCCAGCTCGACGATCCGCGCCGCGTGCGCCTGGATCAGGAAATCGATGCCGACCGACAACGCGTCCACGCGCTTGTCGGCCATGGTCGAGAACGCCTGCACGATGTCGGCTTCGCTGCGCACGTCGAACAGCTCGGCCGTGAGCCGAAGTTGCGACGCAACGGCTCTGGTCGCCTCCCATTGCGGCGGCGCAACGGGGTTGCCGAGATTGTTCAGATGCCCCACGGTCGCAACGGACGGAAAGGCCTCCTTGAGCAACTCGATCCGTTTGCCCGACAGCTCCGTGACGAACGCGCTCAGGCCGGTGACATTGCCGCCCGGATGCGCCAGCGAGGCGACCACGCCGACGCCCAGCGGCTCCCCGATGGCGGCCATGACGATGGGGATGATCGCGGTGGCGGCTTTCGCGGCCCGCGCCGCCGGCGTTCCGCGGGTCACGATCAGGTCGACGCGGTTGCGCACCAGCTCCGCGACGAGCCCGGGGAAACGCTTGCCATGGCCGTCGGCCGAGCGGTAGTCGATGCGGAGGTTTTGCCCCTCCACGTATCCGAGCTCGCGCAGCCCGTCGAGCAACGCCGCGAAGTTCGCCCGGTTCTGTGCCCGTGGAACGGTCTCCAGGACGCCGATGGCGTAGACCTTCGCTTGCGCGCGTGCCGCCAGCGGCCACGCCAGCGCCGCGCCGCCGAGCAAGGTGATGACCTCGCGCCGTCTCATTCGATGACCTCGTCGGCGATGGCGAGTAGCCGGTCGGGCACATCGAGCCCGAGCGTTTTCGCAGTTTTGAGGTTGATGACCAACTCAAACTTAGTCGGCTGCACAACTGGCAGATCGGCGGGTTTTTCGCCTTTGAGAATGCGGCCGGTATAGATGCCGGCGAGCCGTATTCCGTCTGCCTGACTCGCGCCATAACTCATCAAACCTCCCGCATCGGGGAATGCGCGCCGCTCGTGGCTTGCCGGGATCGAATGCTGGAGCGAGAGCGTCGCCACTTGCGTCGCATAGGCGATGAACAATCCATCAGGAGCGATCAGGAGTCCGCCGACCTGCAACCGAGCGATTGCTGCAAAGGCTGGCTCGAGCTCGCTCTCTGAGCTGGCGTGCACGATATGAATGCTCTTCCCAAGCGCCCGGGCGGCGTCCTGTGCCTCTTTCGCGGTGATCGCTGCGCTGGGGTTTTTTGGATTAATCAGTGCCGCAAACGCCTCGGCATGCGGTGCGACCGCGTGCAGCAGTTCCATCCGCTTCGCCATCACCGCCGAACTGAGCGTAGCAACGCCGGTGAGATTGCCCCCGGGGCGGTTGAAGCTTGGGATGAGGCCCAGACCGACCGGGTCTTCGCCCATGTAGAACACAACGGGTATCGTGGTGGTCGCCTGCTTCGCCGCAACCGTGGCGGCGACACCGATCGCGGTGATGACGGTTACTTGTCGGCGCACCAGCGTTGATGCCAGGCCGGGCAGCCGGTCGAACTGCCCTTCTGCGAATGCGGGCTGGAGGATAACGTTTTGGCCCTCCACGAAGTCAGCTTCCTTGAGTCCCTTCCGGACGGCGTTGATAATTTCCACCTGGGCAGCGGGAGCGGGTACCAGGAGCCCGATGGCAGGCATCGCTGGCCGCTGCGCGCGTGCCGCCAGCGGCCATGTCGCCGCCGCGCCGCCGAGCAAGGTGATGACCTCGCGCCGTCGCATCCCGGACACAGGCTTCCCCTCTGCGGTCGGTCTACCGCACGCTCAGCCTGCCACACAGCGGCCAGCGAGTCCTGAGGAGCCACCTGAATCGTTCTGAATTGAGGTTGGCCGGCGGCCGCCCTCATCAGAGCTGCTGCTCGACGGGCTCGCGCCGGTCCTGAGCGACAGGACCGGGTAGTCAGACAATGTCCGCTTCGCCCCGAGAGCGCGAAGTGCTGCGGCGCCACGAACTGACGCGATGTGCCACATCCGGACATCCTGGGCGCACAGTGCATTCGGCGCGGCGCGCCAACTGCCGACTTGCCGCCGGATGATCGTCGATGTTCAATTGAGCCATACTCGACCGACGGAGATATTTACGGATGTCAGTTTACCGCGCTGGAATACTCGGGTTAGCCTTGTTGACCATTGTCCAAGTTGAAGAGA
>DATBKV010000172.1:0-15399 GCA_036555745.1 Xanthobacteraceae bacterium
CGCGAGCTTCAACGCGCAGAGTTTTGGCGGACGCGTCGAGAGCGGCTACCGCTTCGCCACTTGGTACGGCGGCGTGACGCCCTACGCCGCGATCCAGGCGCAGAATTTTCACACCCCGAGCTATGCCGAGACCGACACCAACGGCGGCGGCTTCGCCCTTGCCTACAATTCGCGCACCGCGACCGATACCAGGAGCGAGTTGGGCGCGCGCTTCGACCGGCTCATCGCTCTCTATCCCGGCGCGGCGCTGTCGCTGCGGGCGCGGCTCGCCTGGGCGCATGACTGGGTGAGCGATCCGACTCTCGCCGCCATCTTCCAGACGCTTCCCGGCGCGAGCCTCATCGTCAACGGCGCGATCCCGGCCAAGGATTCCGCGCTCGCCTCCGCCGGGGCCGAGTATCGCCTCGCCAGCGGCGTCACCTTGCTCGCCAAGTTCGACGGCGAGTTCGCCAATCACTCCTCGACCTACGCCGGCACCGGCACCATCCGCTACGCATGGTGAGCCGCGTGCGTATGTCCCGGGCGCAGCGCAATTGACCGCGTGTCCCGGGCGCAGCGCAGCATAGAGTGATGCGCTGCAGACCCGGGACCGTTTCGGACACACAGCCTCCTCGCTGGGGGAAAATGAGCAGCGCGACTCTGGCGGTACCGGATCAGCGGTGCATCGCTCCGCAAGGGCTGCTCGCTGCACCGCATCCGGGACACACAGGTGGTACCGGCACGGTGCGCTACGCGTGGTGAGGGGACCGCTGCGCCGGAGCGACCGGGGGCGCCGGCTGGGTCCCACGCAGCAGCGCCTTGTGCGCGGCCCATTCGCTCGCGGCGTCGAGCGTCTCCAGGAACTGAACCTCGCCGGCCGCCAGCAGCGCGATCGGCACGCCGTCGCGGTAGAGCAGGCGGTTGCCGGTCAGCGCCGCGAGCTTCGGTCCGGGCGTGAGAATGCCCACGAGGTTGAGCGGGTCGGCGCCGGAGAGCGAGATCAGCGCGCCGGACGCAGGCGCGCGGCGCGCCTCGCGCAGCAGCCCGATCGCCTCCGGCAGCGCGAACTGCTCGCCGGCAAATCCGGCGACGAAGCGGCCGCCGCGGATGTCGCCGCGGCTCTCCAGCCGTCGATAGACGCGCAGCAGTTCCCGCCATGGCGGCAGCCATTGAGCCTCGCGCTCGATCAGTCGCCAGAACACCACGCCGTAGCGCGCAAGTAAGGTGCGCGCGGCGTGCTCGACTGCCTCCTGCACGAACGACGGCCCGGGCGCTGCGGGCGGCGGGCGCCGTGCCAGCGCCCAGCGGCCCGCGTCTTCCATGCCGAACGACACGGTCCGACGGCGACGGCGCCCGCTCGCAATCGGCCGGCGCTCGCCCGAGGGCACCAGCAGCGCACGCAAGCCGGCGAAGCTGTCCGAGCTCACAAGCCCGAGCGCCACCAACTCGGCCAGCGCCTCCTCCACCTCGGCGCGCAACAGGCCGGTGCCGTCGACGAGCTCCTGGAAGAATGACGCGCCATGCGCGCGGATATAGTCGGCCACCGCGCGCGCGCGGCTGCCGGGATGGAGCGCGTCTGCGCCCGCCGACAGCGCCGCCCAATGCGCGGCATTGCGGCGCGCGAGCAGGGTGATCGGGGTGGTGCGCACCGGCGTCGGGCGCGCTTCGCTGCCGTTGCTGCGGCCGTTGCCTGCTCCCGCGATGCGCGGCCGCAGCCGCGTCCACGTCAGGTGCCCGGCGAGGCAGCGGTCGTCGAGCCAGGTCGGCTCGTAACCGGCGATGCGGGCCGGCAGGATCTCGCTTTCCCAGGCGCCGGCGGGCGCCTCGAAGCCTTCCAGCTGCCCGACCACCGCATCGATAGCGTCCGGACCTTCCATCCGCGCATCGGCAGCCACGCGCTGCCAGGTCATGAGGAAGCGCAGGAAGTCGCGCGCCGCAACCGGCTCGATTTCCGCTCGCAAGCGCTTGACCGTATAGCCGTGGATGCGGGCGAGCAGGCGGCGCTCGCACCATTCCTCGCCGGCGGCGGCCGGCGTGAAGCGGCCGCGCATGGCGAAACCTTCGGTCTCCAGCGCTGCCAGCGCCGCCGCGATGTCGGCTGCCTGCAATCCGAGCGGAGCGGCCAGCGCCTCCGCGGCCACCGGGCCCAGACCCTCGAGGCGCCCGCGCAGGATCTCGATCAGCGCCTCGTCGCGTGACCACTGCCGCGCAGGATCTCCGGCCGCGGCGGGCGCGATGATCGCGGGCTTGAGCTCCGCCATCGGCCATAACGCCGCGAACTGCGGCAAGCGCTCCGCCGTGATCCACAACCAGCCTCCTGGGCCGGCGAGCTGTGCCGCGCGCTTGTGCCCCGCCAGCTCGGCGAGCCAGTTGCTCCAACCCGGAGCCCCATCGGCTTCGGCAGCGGTGAGGAAGGAGAGCCAGACCAAGGCGTCATGCAACTCGTCGGCATTGGCGGCCTCGGGCCAAGCCTCACCGCGGACGCGCGCGATCGCCTCGGCATCGAGCCGGCCGAGATCGGAGGCGGCCTCGGGCGAGAGCCAGCGCCGGCTCATCACCGCCTGGGTGCGGCGCTCCTCCAGCGGCGCGTCGTCGAGATAGGCGTAGGGCCGGGCCGCGAGCACCTCGAGCGCCAGCGGCGAGGGCTGGTTCAAGTCGCACGCCACGATGCGAATTTCTCCGCTTTCGATCCGCCGCAGCAGTCGCTCGAGCCCGGCGAGGTCCATTGCCTCATCGAGGCAGTCGGCGATGGTCTGGCGCACCAGGGGATGATCGGGGACCTCGCGCTCGCCGGTCAGGTTCTCGGCGCAGGCGATCTGGTCCGGAAAAATCGCCGCGATCAAATCTTCGGCCTCCATGCGCGCGAGCTGCGGCGGCACCTTGCGGCCGCCGCGGAAGCGCGGCAGCGCGAGCGCCACCCCGATCACCCAGCGCCAGCGGGTGATGAACATCGGCGCATCGAGCAGCGCCTGGACCAGCAGCGGCTTGATGGTGGCGGAATGGAGATAGCGCGCGACATCGGCGAGCTCGAAGCTGTGCGCGGTGGTGAGCGAGAGCACGATATTGTCCTCGGTCGCGGCCGCCTGCAGCTCGAAATTGAACTTGCGGCAGAAGCGCTTGCGCAGTGCCAGCCCCCAGGCGCGGTTGATGCGGCTGCCGAACGGCGAATGCACCACGAGCTGCATGCCGCCGACCTCGTCGAAGAAGCGCTCGAGCACGACGGTGTCGTGGGTCGGCAGTGTGCCCAGCGCCGCGTGCGCCACGGCCAGATATTCGGCGAGCTGCTCGGCCGCGGGCGGCGCAATGCCAACCTCGTCGACAAGCCAGCGCAGGACGCGCTCCCCGGCGGGGTCGCAGGCAAGCCGCGCGGCGATCTCGCCGCGCAGCCGCGACACCGCGGCCGAGAGCTCGTCGCTGCGGCCGGGCGCCTCGCCCAGCCAGAACGGAATGGTCGGCGCGGCGCCATGGGCATCCTCGACCCGCACCACGCCGAGCTCGACCCGAATGATGCGGTAGCTCTTGTTGCCGAGCTGGAAGATGTCGCCGGCGAGACTCTCGACCGCGAAATCCTCGTTCACGCTGCCGATGACGTGGTTTTCCGGCTCCAGCAGCACCTGATAGTCGGCGTTGTCGGGGATCGTCCCGCCGCTGGTGATGGCGGTGAGCCGCGCGCCGCGCCGGCCGCGCAGCAGGCGGTTGACGCCGTCGTAATGAATGAGTGCGCCGCGCCGGCCGCGCCTCGTGCTGAAGCCTTCCGCCAGCATGTTGACCACGGCGGAAAAATCCTCTCGCGGCAGCGCGCGATAGGGCCAGGCGCGGCGGACGAGCGCGTAGAGTTCATCCTCGTCCCATTCACGGGCGGCGACCTCGGCCACGATCTGCTGAGCGAGCACGTCGAGCGGCCGCTCGAGGATCGTCAGTCGGTCGAGCTCGCCGCGCGCCGCGCTGGCGAGCAGTGCCGCGCATTCGACGAGCTCGTCGCGCGAGAGCGGAAATAGCCGCCCCTTGGGCAGCCCGTCGACGGCGTGTCCGGACCGGCCTACCCGCTGCAGCAGGCTTGCGATCGAGCGCGGCGAGCCGAGCTGGCAGACGAGATCGACCTCGCCGATGTCGATGCCGAGCTCGAGGGAGGCGGTCGCCACCAGCGCCTTGAGCTTGCCGTGCTTGAGCCGCTGCTCGGCATCGAAGCGCTGCTCGCGGGCGAGGCTGCCATGGTGCGCGGCCACGTGCTCGGCACCGATGCGCTCGGAGAGCTGGCGGGTCACCCGCTCGGCCATCCGGCGCGTATTGACGAAAACGAGCGTGGTGCGATGCGCCTCGATCAGCTCCGCCAGGCGGCGATACACCTGCTCCCAGACCTCGGCCGACATCACCGCCTCGAGCGGGGAGTCCGGGACCTCGAGCGCGAGATCGCGCGCGCGGCGATGGCCGGTATCGATGACGGTGCAGTCGGCCGCCGCGCCGTCGGTGGAGCCCGCGCCGACCAGAAAGCGGGCGACGTCCGCGATCGGCTTTTGCGTGGCGGAGAGGCCGATGCGCGGCAGCCGCCGGCCGCACAGTGCATCGAGCCGCTCGAGCGAGAGCGCGAGGTGGGTGCCGCGCTTGTTCGGGATGAGCGCGTGGATCTCGTCGACGATCAGCGTGCGGGTGGTCGCGAGCATGGCGCGGCCGGATTCCGAGCCGAGCAGGATATAGAGCGATTCCGGCGTAGTCACCACGATATGCGGCGGGCGCCGGCGCATGCGGTCGCGCTCGCCCGGGGCGGTGTCGCCGGTACGCACCCAGGTGCGGATTTCCACCTCCGGCAGCCCCCGCTCCCGCAGGGCATCGCGGATACCGGCGAGCGGCGCCTCCAGGTTGCGCTGGATGTCGTTGGAGAGCGCCTTGAGCGGGGAGACGTAGACGATCTGGGTCTCGTCCTTGAGCTCGCCCGCGAGCCCCTGGCGCACGAGCGCATCGATGGCGGCGAGAAAGGCCGCGAGCGTCTTGCCCGACCCGGTCGGGGCGGCGATCAGGACATTCCGGCCGGCTTGCAAGGCAGGCCAGGCCTGCGCCTGCGCCGCCGTGGGCGCGGCGAAGCTGCGCTCGAACCAGGCGGCGACGGCAGGGTGAAACGAGGCAATTGGCGTCATGGAACCGGACGATGCGGTGGGCGGTCTGCGAATGATCCCGGCGGCGCCGGAGCCGGCGGCAGGCACTCACGCGCGCCTGCCGCTACTGGCGACGTCAGGTGAATATGGGCTTCGACCCGGACCGTATCAATCCGTTGCGCTCGTACCTCGACACAACAACTGTCATCCGGTTTAGGGTCTCTCGCCCTCGGGCTGCCCTTCTTATAAGCTTCCTCGCGTTGCCAGTCGCTGTGCTGCCAGGCACGAGTCACTTCCGGCTCCCGCGAGCGGGGGCATTGCGGAAAAGTATCCAGCCATGCGCAACACCCATTGCTCAAGGGCGTATCGGTGAACCAGCGGACATAGCCGCCGAGCCAGTCGTTGTTGTTCTGCAGCACCAGCGCGTCGATGTCGCGCTCCGCCATGCCCCTGCGCGCCGGCGCCCAGAGGCGCTCGAGCTCGCGCGTGGAAATCGGATGAGCAGACGGCGTCCGGAGCGGACGACGCTCAGACGATGTGGAAATCGGCGTTGACCATGAATGGCTGCCAATTGCTCCACAGCGTGCCGTCATAGGCCTGCACAAAGAGCTGATCGGAACCCGCCCCGGACTGGTAGCTGGTCTGCGCCAGCTCCGCCGCCGTCACCGTGATGCTGGTGGCCGTGGGCTGCGCGATCCCGTTGACCACGAAGTGCCCGTTCCCGGTCGCATTATAGAAGTGGTACATGCTGATGGCGTCGCCATCAGGATCGGAAGCCGTGAACAGGCTGGAGGCCGCAAAGCTCTGATTATGGCTCGCGTTCACATCCGGCGCCGTCACCACCGGCGCGCGATCGACCGGCGCGTTCACCATGAAGGGCAGCCAATTGCTCCACAGCGTGCCGTCATAGGCCTGCACGAAGAGCTGATCTGCACCCGACCCGGACTGATAGCTAGTCTGCGCCAGCTGCGCCGCCGTCACCGTGATGCTGGTGGCCGTGGGCTGCGCGACCCCGTTGACCACGAAGTGCCCGTTCCCGGTCGCATCGTAGAAATGGTACATGCTAATGGTGTCGCCGTCAGGATCGGAAGCCGTGAACAGGCTGGAGGCGGCAAAGCTCTGGTTATGGGTCGCCGTCACATCCGGCGCCATCACCACCGGCGCGCGATCGACCGGCGCGTTCACCATGAAGGGCTTCCAATTGCTCCACAGCGTGCCGTCATAGGCCTGCACGAAGAGCTGATCTGCACCCGACCCGGACTGATAGCTGGTCTGCGCCAGCTGCGCCGCCGACACCGCAATGCTGGTGGCCGCAGGCTGCGCAACCCCGTTGACCACGAAATGCCCGTTCCCGGTCGCGTCATAGAAGTGGTAGGTGGTGATGGCATCACCGTCCGGATCGGAAGCCGTGAACAGACTGGAAGCCGCAAAGCTCTCACTATGTGTCGCAGTCAGATCCGACGCCATCACCACCGGCGGGTTGTCGGGCGGTGCGTTCACCAGGAAGGGCTTCCAATTGCTCCACAGCGTACCGTCATAGGCCTGCACGAAGAGCTGATCTGCACCCGACCCGGACTGGTAGCTCGTCTGTCCCAGCTGCGCCGCCGTCACCGTGATGCTGGTGGCCGTGGCTGCGCAACCCCGTTGACCACGAAGTGCCCGTTCCCGGTTGCGTCATAGAAGTGATAGGTGGTGATGATGTCGCCGTCGGGATCGGACGCCGTGAACAGACTGGAAGCGGCAAAGTTCTGATTATGGCTCGCGGTCACATCCGACGCCGTCACCACTGGCGAGCTATCGACCCCGGGACTCGCCATGAATGGCTGCCAGTTGCTCCACTGCATGCCGTCATAGGCCTGCACAAAGAGCTGATCGGAACCCGATCCGAACTGGTAGCTGATCTGCGCCAGTTGCGCCGCCGTCACCGTGATGCTGGTAGCCGTGGGCTGCGCAACCCCGTTCACGACGAAGTGCCCGTTTCCGGTCGCATCGTAGAAATGGTACATGCCGACGGTGTCGCCGTCGGGATCGGAAGCCGTGAACAGGCTCGAGGCTGGAACTGACGTCTGCTCCCTGCTCGCGGTCACATTCGAAGCCATCACCATTGGTAGTCGGTCGAGCGTAATCGTGAGTGCAGCCGCGGCCGTGCCGCCATTTCCATCACTTGCGGTATAATTGAAGGTGTCCTGGAGATGGCTGCCGGGCGGCGCGCTATTAATTGCCGAAGCAATGTCCGCGAAATAGGCGTAGGACCCGTTGGGATTGAGAACCAGGTGACCGTAGACACCCGCGAGCACGGTCTGACCGACCATGCCGGCACCGTGCGCCGAATCACTCACGCCGCTTACGATGAGTGTGTCGTTATCTGAATCGGCATCATTGTTCAGAACACCCGCCGGTGCTAATGCGATGAGGCTCGTTCCGACCACGGCAGACGCAGCGTCATTATTTGCTACTGGCAGCCGGTCGATCGTAATTTGCGACGTGGTGCTGAGATTCGATGTCCCGTCGTTCACGGTCCAAGTGATGGTGCGCTGGGGATGGCTTCCTGTCGAAGAATCCGTTCCGGCATCTTCGTATGAAACCTGGCCCAGCAGCGTCTGATACGCTGCCATCGAAGCGTTGCCGGTGAGGGTCAAGACCTTGGTGCTATTGTTCCAGTTGACCGTAACCAGCCCGCCGTCGACCGTGCCGCTCTGCTGACCATTGATATAAAGTTCGTCGCCCGTGACCGCGTTGCCGCTGCTATTCGCGATCTTGATCGTTGCACCCGACAGCGTGGTGCTGATCGAATCCGTAATGGTTGGTGGCCCGCTTAAAAGCGCGACGGCTGCCCCGCCCTGCGGCGCTTTCGACGCCGTCGGGGCGACAACAATGCTATTGGAGATGTTAAAGCCGAGGACATCCATGAGTTCCTTGTCCACGGCCGTAAGATTCTGCTGCGTGCTGCCGCTGTAAAATTCATCGAACGGATCGGTCGAACCCTGCACGCCGCTGTTGAGAAAATCGCTCGGATCGGAGTTTCGTCCGAAGTCTGCAAGGTCCGTGCTGCCGCCGTTGATCGAAAAATGCGCCGCCGGTGCGGTGGCCGAGGCGGAGAACAGATGTTGTCCCGAGGTCGTGTAACGAAACAGGTCGAACGGGCCGACACCGGGTTCGCGGCCCATGGCATGGGTCAGTTCATGCAGTGCGACGCCGACCAGGAGGCTGCTGGGAATTTGTGATCCCATCCAGACCCCGCCGTCAGTGGTGCTAGTAGTCGGCAGACCCAGCGCCTTCTCGATTGCTGAGGGCACCCAGAAGGTTGACATCGTGACTGGGGTGCCGCTGCCGTTTACGCCGCTGATCGTCGACGTGTTCGGCAGCGAGTTCACGAACGTTTGGTCCGCGGCGGTGGTTTCGTGGCTCGCCAGCGCGGCTCGAAGCGTACTGTAAGATACGTAATTACCGGATAGGTCGCCGCCCTCGGCGCTGGTCCCGAGGCTGGTGTCGTATGCGACCTGAATGTTGACCGTGATGTTGTTGAGTATCAACGAATCCAAGATATTGGCGGCCGCCTGCATTGCGTTCTGGAAGCTCTGCGGCGCCGAGTTCAGATAACTGAGGACGATGTTCAAGGACACGCAGATGCCTCAGCGATTGCATTTCGCTGCAAACTGAGTCGCTGGCACAAGTCGGCCCCGGGTCCGAGCCATAAATTCCGCACTTGCGACCCCAAGCCTTGAGCTAAACGGGCGCCGCTACACTCCGCCAGCGGGCGCCGCGTGTACGCTGCCGTTATACCCGACGGGCAAGAGCCTATCATGATCAGGTTATCAGCAGAGCGCGCGAAGGACAGCGGTAGAACGAATACCCGTTGCCGCTAACCTGCGAGGACAGCGATCTATCGTCCTCTTCATGCCACGCCCTAGTTCATCACCAGCGTGGTGATCCGCTTGGGCACTTCGCCCACGGGGATGACGGCCTTGACCGTCATGCTCCCGGTATCGATGGCGGTCACGGATTTCATCGCGGCGTTGGAGATGTAGATCGTCTTGCTGTCAGGCGTGAACGTCACCCAGTTCGGCACCGAGGCGATCGGGCCGTGTCCGGCCAGCTTGAGAGCGGGCAAGGCAACCTCGCCGATCAGCTTGAGGTCGGCGAGCGAATAGACGAAGACCGCGTTGTTGGGGATGCTGGTGACCCACAGCGTCTTGCCGTCCGGCGCCACGCCGATTCCGTGCGAGGGCGAGGTGGCGCGCCCGGCGTCGGTCTCGAACTCGGCCGCCGTCGCCGGCAGCGTGATCCTCGCCGCTTCCTTGCGCGCGGCGAAATCCACCACCGCGAAGCCGTTGGTGTCGGAAAGCTGCACGAAGATGCGTTTGGTCGCGCCGTCGGGGCCGGGCTCGATCGCCATCGGGCGCACGCCGAGGTCGAACGCCAGCTCCCAGACCGGGACCTCGCGCGCGAGATCGATGACGGTCATGCGCTTGCCTGGGATCGAGCCGGTGATCAGGTGCTTGCCATCGGGGGTGACGTAGATGTTGTGCAGGCGTCCGTTCACCGGGATGCTGTTGGTGCGGGTCAGGGTCTTGGCGTCGATAACGTCGACCGCGCCGCTCCCGCGCGCGATCCCGACCAGGATGCGATCGCCGTCCTTGCTCACCGCGATGTTGTTGGGACGGTTGCTCAGCGGCACATTCTTGATCAGCGCGCCGCTGGCGCGGTCGAACACGTCGAGCGTGCTGTCGGCCTCGTCGCTCACATAAATGCGCGCGCCGTCGGGGGACGGCGCGATCCCGTGCGCGGCCTCGATGCCCTTGATCTCCTGCACGACCGTGTTGCTGGCGGGGTCGATCGCGTGAATGCTGTCGCCGGCACTGTTGGTGACGTAGATCAGCGTGCCGCCTGCCCAGGCCGGCCACGACACCAAAGCCAACGCCGGCAACGCTGCCGCGAGCGGCGCCAGCGCCCGCACGACCAAGCGCTGCCTCGAGCTGCGACCATGGGCGGCCATGGGCGTCTCCTCGTGCCTTTTTGTGCGAGCAGGATACGCTCAACCCTCGGTAAACATCAAGGCAACCCGCCTTCGCATGTGGGACTTCGGCGCCTGCCCCGTGCTATAGGTCATCACCGCTACGGCGAAGGCGAGTGCCGCCCGCCAAGGAGACGACGATGCCTGGTCACGCCCATTACGTCCCGCACGGTGTCATTCCGGCCGTGCTGCTGCCGTTCAACGACGATCTCGCCATCGACGAGAAAAGCTTTCGCAGCCACCTGCGCGACGTGGCGGCGACGCGCGGGCTCTCCGCCGTTACCGTCAATGCGCACTCGACCGAGGTCGCCTCCTGCAGCTTCGACGAGCAGCGGCGCGTGCTCGAGCTGGCGCAGGACGAGATCGGCGACCGGCTGCCGCTGGTCAACGGGGTGTGGGCCGACGGCAGCATCGAGGCGGCGCGCATCGCGCGCATGGCGGCGGACGGCGGTGCCTCGGCGCTGCTGGTGTTCCCGCCGGCGCCCTTTACCCTGGGGCAGTCGCCGGAGATGGCGCTCGCCCATTTCAAGCGCATCGCTGATGCCACCGAGCTGCCGCTCGTCGCCTTCCAGTATCCGCTCGCTACCGGCCAGGGTTATCCGCGCGAGACCCTGCTCAAGCTGGTCGAGCAGGTGCCGAGCATCCGCGCGATCAAGGACTGGGCCGGCAATGTGCCGCAGCACGAGATGCACATCCGCACGCTGCAGAGCCTGCCGCGGCCCGTCAACGTGCTCACGACCCACAGCGCCTGGCTGCTGTCCTCGCTCGTGCTCGGCTGCAACGGGCTTCTCTCCGGCAGCGGCAGCGTGATCCCGGACCTGCAGGCCGAACTGTTCCGCGCGGTCGGCGCCAACAACCTCGCCGAGGCCAAGCGCCTCAACGACCGCATCTACCCGCTCGCCCGGGTGTTCTACGCCGACCCCTGGGCCGACATGCACAACCGCATGAAGGAGGCGCTGGTCCTGCTCGGCCGCCTCCCGCGCGCGGTGGTGCGCCCGCCGCTGGTCAAGCTTGCGCGCGCCGAGGTCGAGCGCATCCGGGCGGCGCTGGCCGAAGCGGGCCTGATCGGCATGAAGGCGAGCCGCGACGCCGCGTAATTCAACCATTCGAACTGCGCGCTTCAGGGGTAGACCATCCCCTTGTTCCGGCCGCATTGATGGCTTGATGCGGCCGCCGGTTTGTCCGAGATTGCCGTCGCCAATGGGACCCATGCCGTGAACGACAGACCCTCCTCCTCCGCCCCCCGCCGCAGGATTTTGTGGCGCAACGTGATGACCGTCATCAGCGCGGCGATCCTCATCGGCGCCGAGGTCTTTGGCGCGGCCTTTGCCGGCGGCTGGGCGGTCGGCAGCACGCTCGACCTCGGTCCTTACAGCGTGCACATCGTGCAGGGCCTGTTCTTTCTGTGCGGCATCGCCGTCATGATCGCGTTCATCCGCAGCGCCCAGCGCGTCGAGCCGTTCACCAGCGGCGGCTGACGCCGCGCGGCGCTCGCTGCGCACCGCGGCGATGCGTGCCGCGCCTGCTGCGCCTGGGCGGTACGACCCTGCCCACGCGCGCGCGGCGACCCGCTCGGTCGCAATTTCGCCTTCTCGGCGCTTGACTGAAAAAAATTCTTGTAATGCGCGCGCACATCGCTTATGTGCGCGATTGCCCAATTTCGCACGTGCCTGTGGCCGTGTGTCGGTCGGTGGGCATCCGGACAAGAGGCCGGACAGCCGCCCGGAGCAAGATCGCAGACTGAGTACTGCGATCGCCTGAGCTCCGAAACCACTTGACCGGCAGCCGGAGGCGAAACCGGCACACCCCGCGCTCAACGGGGGACGCGGCTTAAAGCAACGACGGAGCGGGCTTCCTTGGTCTCTGCCGGCCTTCCACCAGCCGGCGTGGCTACCGAAGAGGCTTGTTCAATCATTGCCGGCCGTGCGGAACGGGATCTCCCCATTCCAATCCAAGGCAGCAGAGCGGGTCGAGAGCTTAACTCCGTCTGCGCGTCCCCATCGCGCGCCGACGGGGAAGTTCACCACCCGCAGCACCGGGCGGTTCGCCGCCCCCTTGAGCCGTGTGGGAGAGCGCCAATGACCGCGCGCATCCGCGAATTCCTGCGTCGGCGGGCCGAGGACGGCCCGTGCCTCGTGGTCGACCTCGACGTCGTCCGCGAAAACTATCTTGCCTTCGCCAAGGCGCTGCCGGACACCAAGGTGTTTTATGCGGTCAAGGCGAACCCCGCGCCCGAAGTGCTCGCGCTTCTCGCCACCCTCGGCTCGAGCTTCGACGCCGCTTCGGTGGCTGAGATCGAGATGGTCCTGGCAAGCGGCGCAAAGGCCGATCGCATCTCCTTTGGCAACACCATCAAGAAGGAACGCGACATCGCACGCGCCCACGAGCTGGGCGTGCGCCTGTTCGCCGTCGACTGCATGGCCGAGGTCGAGAAGATCGCGCGCGCCGCGCCCGGCGCGCGGGTGTTCTGCCGCATTCTCTCCGATTGCGTCGGAGCGGAATGGCCGCTGTCGCGCAAGTTCGGCTGCGAGCCGGCCATGGCTGCCGACGTCCTGGAGCATGCCCACCGGCTCGGGCTCGAGGCCTACGGCGTCTCGTTCCACGTCGGCTCGCAGCAGCGCAATCCGCATGCCTGGGACCGGGCGCTCGCCTCGGCGGCCGCGGTGTTCCGCGAATGCGGCGAGCGCGGTCTCGCGCTCAGCATGGTCAATCTCGGCGGCGGCTTCCCGACCAAGTACCTCAAGAACGTGCCGACGGTGAAGACCTACGGCTCGGCGATCTTCCGCGCGCTGCGCCGCCACTTCGGCAACCGCATTCCGGAGACGATCATCGAGCCGGGCCGCGGCATGGTCGGCAATGCCGGCGTGATCGAGGCCGAGGTCGTGCTGGTCTCCCGCAAGAGCGAGAACGACGACGTGCGCTGGGTCTACCTCGATATCGGCAGATTCGGCGGCTTGGCCGAGACCATGGACGAGTCGATCCGTTACCCGATCCGCACCCGGCGGGACGGCGACGAGCTCGCACCCTGCGTGCTGGCCGGGCCGACCTGCGACTCCGCCGACGTGATGTACGAGCGCGAGCCCTACGCGCTGCCGATCAGCCTCGAGATCGGCGACAAGGTGCTGATCGAGGGCACCGGGGCGTACACCGCGACCTACTCGTCGGTGGCTTTCAACGGCTTCAAGCCGCTGCGGACCTATCACATCTGACCGGAACGACGGGAGGATATGATGGTCACCATCCGTCATGAACGGGCGGGCGACGTCGAGCGCCGCGAAGGCCTCCTCGACCTCTCCTATGGCCCGGTCCGGTTCGCCAAGGCGTCCGAGCGGCTGCGCGAAGGGCGCCTGCCGGAGCTCGCCCTGATTGCCGCCGAGGGCCGCCGGCTCGTCGGCACGGTGCGGCTGTGGCGCATCGCAGTCGGCCCCGGCCGGCCGGCGCTGCTGCTCGGCCCGCTGGCGGTCGCGCCCGACCAGCGCAACCGCGGCATCGGCTCGAGGTTGGTGCAGGAGGCGCTGCAGGAAGCGACGCGCGGCGGCCATAGCGCCGTGCTGCTGGTGGGCGACGCGCGGTATTACGGCCGCTTCGGCTTCTCCAACGAGAAGACCGGCGCGCTCTGGCTGCCTGGACCTTACGAGCAGCACCGCCTGCTCGCGCGCGAGCTCGCGCCGGGCGCGCTCGACGGCGCGCAGGGTCTGATCAGCGCCCGTGGCCCGCTCGCGGCGAAACCCCAACTCACCACGCTCGTTGCCGGCTTGGCCCGCCACGAACGCGTCCGCGCCTCGCGCGCGGCGTGACCATGTCAACCTTTTGCCTGGAGTGAATCGAGATGACCGCCATCACCCCCGCCGCCGAGAGCTGGCCGCTGCACGCCCGTTTCGACGGCCCGATCGTGATGATCGGCTTCGGCTCGATCGGCAAGGGCACCTTGCCGCTGATCGAGCGGCACATCGCCTTCGATCGCTCGAAATTCGTGGTGATTGCGCCCGACGATGGCGACCGCCGGCTGCTCGACGAGCGCCAGCTGCGCTTTATCCATAAGGCGCTGACGAAGGAGAACTACCGCGACATCCTCACCCCGCTGCTCACCGTCGGGCCGGGGCGCGGCATGGTCGTGAACCTGTCGGTCGACACCTCATCGGTCGAGCTGATGGAGTTCGCCAAGGACCTCGGCGCCTTCTACATCGACACCGTGGTCGAGCCCTGGCCGGGCCTTTACACCAACCGCGACCGCTCGATCTCGGAGCGCTCGAACTACGCCCTGCGCGAGAGCCTGCTCGATTTGCGCCGGCGGCGCCCCGGAGGGGTCACCGCGGTGAGCTGCTGCGGCGCCAATCCCGGCATGGTGTCCTGGATGGTGAAGCAGGCGTTGCTCGACATCGCCGGCGACCTCAAGCTCGACTTCGTCGAGCCACAGTCGCGCGAGGACTGGGGCCGCCTGATGCGGCGCGTCGGCGTCAAGGGCATTCACATCGCCGAGCGCGACACTCAGCGCGCGCGCGATCCCAAGCCGCGCGGCAAGTTCGTCAATACCTGGTCGGTGGAAGGCTTCCTCTCAGAGGGCATGCAGCCGTCCGAGCTGGGGTGGGGCACGCACGAGAAGACCATGCCGCCCGGCGCCGCGCGGCACGAGTTCGGCTGCGACGCCGCGATCTATCTCAAGCGGCCCGGCGCCGGCACCCGCGTGCGCTCGTGGACCCCGACCGCGCAGGCGCAGCACGGCTTCCTGGTGACCCACAACGAGTCGATCTCGATCGCGGACTATTTCACCCTGCGCGAGCACGGCAAGGTGATCTACCGGCCCACCTGCCACTATGCCTATCATCCCTGCGACGACGCCGTGCTCTCGCTGCACGAGGTCGCGGGCGCGCAGTGGAAGCCGCAGCAGACCTGGCACATCCTGTCCGAGGACGACATCGTCGACGGTATCGACGAGCTCGGCGTGCTGCTCTACGGCCACGCCAAGAACGCCTACTGGTACGGCTCGCAGCTCTCGATCGAGGAGACGCGGCGGCTCGCGCCCTACCAGAACGCGACCGGCCTGCAGGTGACCTCGGCCGTGCTCGCCGGCATCGTCTGGATGCTGGAAAATCCCGATCGCGGCATCATTGAGGCCGACGAAATGGACTTCCGCCGCTGCCTCGACCTGCAGCGGCCCTATCTCGGACCGGTGATCGGGCGCTACACCGACTGGACGCCGCTCGTGGGCCGCAACGAGCTGTTCCCGGAGAACGTCGACGCCAGCGATCCCTGGCAGTTCGCTAACGTCCTGGTGCAGTGAGCGCGCCGCGCGTCGCCGGCCGGCCGGCGCGCGTC
>DATBKV010000173.1:0-6874 GCA_036555745.1 Xanthobacteraceae bacterium
CTGCAACATGCTGTGGAAGCTCTTGCGCGACATGCCCGAGGACAACCGGCCGACGCATCTGGCCATTGTCTTCGACAAGTCGGAAGTAACCTTCCGCAACAAGCTCTATCCCGACTACAAGGCGCACCGGCCGCCGGCACCCGATGACCTGATCCCGCAATTCGCGTTCATCCGCGAGGCGGTGCACGCCTTCGACCTGCCCTGCCTGGAGCAGGACGGTTTCGAGGCCGACGATCTGATCGCGACCTATGCGCGGCAGGCCTGCGAGCGCGGGGCCTCGACCACGATCGTCTCATCCGACAAGGACTTGATGCAGCTCGTGACCGACAAGGTCACCATGTACGATACGATGAAGGACCGCCGCATCGGCATTCCCGAGGTGGTGGAGAAATTCGGCGTGCCGCCGGAGAAGGTGGTCGAGGTGCAGGCGCTCGCGGGTGATTCCACCGACAACGTGCCGGGCGTGCCCGGCATTGGCGTCAAGACCGCGGCGCAGCTGATCGTCGAATATGGCGATCTCGAGCAGCTTCTGAAGCGCGCCGGCGAGATCAAGCAGCCGAAGCGGCGCGAGGCGCTGATCGAGAATGCCGAGAAAGCGCGGATTTCGCGCCAGCTCGTCTTGCTTGACGACAAAGTCAAGCTCGACGTACCGCTGGACGATCTTGTCGTGCAGGAACCCGACGCGCGCAAGCTGGTCGCGTTTCTGAAGGCGATGGAGTTTTCCTCGCTCACCAGGCGCGTCGCCGAATATTCGCAGATCAACCCTTCCGAGATTGATGCGGCGATGCCGTTGTCGTCTCCTGCGCAAGCGGCGGGCGAGGCTTCCGATGCCGCCACCTCGCCGCCCTCCGTCAAGGGTGGAGGCAGCGCACCGGTCAAAGCGGGCGAACCGAAGGCCGGAGCCGACAAGGCGGACAAGGCCGCGAGCCCCAAGGGCACGCCACTCTCGTTCGCGGCCGCGCGCGCCGAAGCGGCGCGGAAGCTGCCGATCGATCGCACGAAATACCAGACCATCCGCACGCTCGACGAATTGAAAGCCCTGCTCACGCGCGCCCGCGACGAAGGCCAATTTGCGATCGAAGCGAAAGCGAGCTCGATCGATCCGATGCAGGCCGAGATCTGTGGCATTGCGCTCGCGCTGGCGCCCAACGATGCATGCTATGTGCCGCTGGCGCACAAGCAGTCCGGCGACGGCGTCGGCCTGTTCGACGCCGGGCTCGCCCCGGACCAGATCAAGCAGAGCGACGCGCTTGAAGCGCTGCGGCCGCTCCTGGAATCAGCCGGCATTCTCAAGATCGGCTTCAACATCAAGTTCAATGCGGTGATGTTCGCGCAGGCCGGCATCCTCATCCGCAATTACGACGACGCACAGCTCATGAGCTACGCGCTCGACGCCGGCCGCAATGCCCACGGCCTCGACGCGTTGGCCGAGCGCTGGCTCGGCCACGCCACGCTCACCCATGGCGAGTTGACCGGCAGCGGCAAGAATAAGCTTACGTTCGATCAGGTCGCGATCGACCGCGCGACAGCTTATTCAGCCGAGGACGCGGACGTGATCTTGAGGCTGTGGCGCGTGCTGAAGCCGCGCCTTGTCGCCGAACGCATGACCGCCGTCTATGAGACGCTGGAGCGGCCGCTGGTCGTTGTGCTGGCGCGCATGGAGCGGCGTGGCATTTCGATCGACCGGCAGGTGCTGTCGCGCCTGTCGGGCGATTTCGCGCAGACGGCTGCCCGGGTGGAAGCCGAGCTTCAGGAACTCGCGGGCGAGCCGATCAATGTCGGCAGTCCCAAGCAGATCGGCGACATTCTGTTCGGCAAGATGGGGCTTCCCGGCGGCACCAAGACCAAGACCGGCGCGTGGTCGACCTCGGCGCAGGTGCTCGACGATCTCGCCGAGCAGGGCCACGAATTCCCGAAAAAGATCCTGGAATGGCGTCAGGTCTCGAAGCTGAAGTCAACCTATACCGACGCACTGCCGACCTATGTCAATCCGCAGACTCATCGCGTGCACACGACTTATGCGCTGGCGGCGACCACGACCGGGCGGCTGTCGTCGAACGAGCCGAACCTGCAGAACATCCCCATTCGCACCGAGGACGGCCGCAAGATCCGCCGCGCCTTCATCGCAACCCCCGGCCACAAGCTGGTGTCGGCGGATTACTCGCAGATCGAGCTCAGGCTGCTGGCCGAGATCGCGGATATCCCCGTGCTGAAACAGGCCTTCCGCGACGGGCTCGACATTCACGCGATGACCGCGTCCGAAATGTTCGGCGTGCCGATCAAGAACATGCCGAGCGAGGTGCGGCGGCGCGCGAAGGCGATCAATTTCGGCATCATCTACGGCATCTCCGCATTCGGCCTTGCCAACCAGCTCGGCATCGCGCGCGAAGAGGCTTCCGCCTATATCAGGAAATACTTCGAGCGCTTTCCCGGCATCCGCGCGTATATGGACGAGACCAAGGAGTTCTGCCGCAGGAACGGCTATGTCACCACGCTGTTCGGCCGCAAATGCTATTACCCCGAGATCAAGGCTTCCAATGCCTCGGTCCGTTCCTTCAACGAGCGCGCCGCGATCAACGCGCGCCTGCAGGGTTCGGCGGCCGACATAATCCGCCGCGCCATGATCCGGATGGAAGACGCGCTGACCGCGAAGCAGCTGTCCGCGCGGATGCTCTTGCAGGTGCATGACGAACTGATCTTCGAGGTGCCCGACGATGAGGTCGCGGCGACATTGCCGGTTGTGCAGCATGTGATGCAGGACGCGCCCTTCCCGGCCGTCGTGCTCTCCGTGCCGCTGCATGTCGACGCACGCGCGGCGAACAACTGGGACGAGGCGCATTAGTTCGAGCTCGAGCCCCGCAAGGGCTCGGCAAGGGAGTCGCTCGGCGCGACGGCGCGACGGCTCAATCCAATTTCGCTTCCATGCCGCGCTTGACGCCGGGGCGCGCCATCAGTGCGTCGTACCAGCGTTTGACGTTGGGGAAATCCGCCAGCTCGACCTTGTGGCGCGGATGCCGCCAGGCCCAGCCGAGAATAGCGAAATCGGCAACCGACAGCGGCCCCGCCACGAACTCCCGATCCGCAAGGCGACGGTCGAGCACGCCGTAGAGCCTGCGCGTCTCGGCCATGAAACGCTTCAGGCCATAGGCGCGGTCCTGCTCGTTCTCCAGCGCGATGAAATGATGCACCTGGCCCGGCATCGGGCCGAAACCGCCCATCTGCCACATCAGCCATTCATAGACCGGGATGCGATCGATCAGCGGCCTGGGCAGGAATTTTCCTGTCTTTTCTCCGAGATAGAGCAGGATCGCGCCGGACTCGAAGATGCTGACACGCTTGCCGTCGGGGCCATCGGGATCGACGATCGCGGGTATCTTGTTATTCGGGCTGAGCGCCAGGAATGACGGCGCCATCTGTTCGCCCTTGGTGATGTTCACGGGGATCACCTTGTAGGGCAGTTCCATTTCCTCCAGCGCGACCGAAATCTTGCGTCCGTTCGGCGTGTTCCATGTGTGAAGTTCGATGGTCATCAAAACCCCTTCATCTCTCGTTCAGGCAGGCGTCTGTAGCATCATGCCGTTCGGGCGGCAAAGTGAGCGAATTTTCGCTGCTGCCCTTGCGGCAAAGCGCGTTAGCCTTTCGTCGCTGTTGATGGGGCGCTTTCCGCGCTGGAATGTGCGCCACCCCGCCGATAAATTGCAGAAAAGCCGCTAAAAACTCTGGATAGAGAAGAGAAGACATTGTCCAAATCAGCGTCACGTGCGCGCCTTGCCGAGATTATTCGCCGCCGTTCGTTCGGCCGGGGCGAGATCACGCTGGCCTCGGGCCGCAAGAGCGATTTCTACTTCAATCTCAAGCCGACCATGCTCGACCCCGAAGGCTCGACCCTGCTTGCGGAGCTCACCTTTGAGGCGCTCAGGGAAGACCAATACGATTACATCGGCGGCCTTGAAATGGGCGCGGTGCCGCTTGCGGGCGCGATCGCGCAGATCTCCTGGATGAAGGGCCATCCGATCGCGGCCTTCTTCGTCCGCAAGAAGCCGAAGGAACATGGCGCGCGGCTCGCGGTCGAAGGTCTGGCAAAGGGCGAGAGCCTCGAGGGCAAGCGCGTCGTCGTGGTCGAGGACGTCACCACAACCGGCGGCTCGGCGCTCAAAGCGGTGGAAGCGGTGCGCGAGGCCGGCGGCGAGGTCGCGCTGGTCCTGACCATGGTCGACCGCGAAGAAGGCGCGGGCGAAACCTTTGAGCAGGCCGGCCTTCCATTTCATTCGCTCTACAAGGCGAGCGAGTTTCTGGAGAGCTGAACACGCCGCTTGAGCTGGTCATGCCCGGCGAAGCCTGAGCCGGTGGCGCGCGCCGGATCCATGCCTCCATGGCGAGGCGCTCACATACCGCGCTCACCTGGCGTTTACCATCGCCCCGTATGGTGAATCCGAACTTGAGGCGCCGAGCGCCTCAAGGAGGTGCGTTCGCCTGGGTGGAGTAAGCGTTGCGTCAAGAGTTGCCTTTTCCGCGCAAGCGGCGCCGCTTGACGCTTGCTGCCGCCACCGCCGCCGCGCCCCTGATGCTCGCGCCGGCTACGGTCTCCGCCGAGAACCTGCTCTATTTCTTCTTTGGCGGCCCACAAAAAACCCGACAGAACCGCGCTCCGGCGCTGGCGAATTTCCTTGCCGACCCCTTTGGCCTCAATCCACAGCCCGCGCCGGCTCCCCGCACTTCGGTCGCAAGCTCGGGGCCAGCCTTTTGCGTGCGAAGCTGCGACGGAAAGTATTTTCCGCTGATGCGCGGCGGCACCTCGCCGGCACAGATTTGCCAGGCCTTTTGTCCCGCGAGCCCGACCAGGGTTTTCTTCGGCTCCCACATCGACAGCGCCTATGCCTCAAACGGCGAGCGCTACGCCGACAGCGAGAACGCCTTCGTCTACCGCAAGGAGCTGCGCGCCGACTGCACCTGCAACGGCCGCAATCCGGCGGGACTTGCGCCGGTCGATATTGCGCTCGACTCCTCGCTCCGTCCGGGCGACGTGGTTGCCACCACCGACGGGCCTCTCGCCTATTCCGGCGTCCGCACGGGCAGCAGCTGGACCGTGGAATTCACGCCGATCGCGTCCTACCCCGGACTGACCGCCGACATCCGCGCGCGGCTGAATGAAATGAAGGTCGTCCCCGTTCGGGCAGACATGGTCGCAAACGACGCGCCGCTTTCGGATGTGACGTCGAGTGTCGCGCCGATCAGCACGACACCGAGGGTGCCGACGCGAGACAAGCGCGCGGAGGCGGAGTGACCGCCGCCTCACCGCCCGACGATCACGCCGATCACATTCGGCGCCGCGAGATATTTCTCCTCGATCGCGGCGCGCGCGGCGGCGCGGTTTTCCGGCGTGAGCAGGCCGCGCTTCTCGGCGAGGATCATCCAGCAATAACCCCACCAGTCGGTGAGCATGCCCTCGTCGTCGACGAGGTCATAGCCCCGCTCGCCGGCGAAAATGCGCGCCCTCGCCTCGTCCAGCGCGTCGAGGAAGGCGTGGTCCTCGGCCGAGAACAGCTCGTCGCAAATATCGTCGGTGGTGTAGCCCCAGATCGACATGCAGACCGCGTTGAACTCGCGGTCGATCGCATCGTCGTCAATCATGCGATGGCGCGAGGCCCGATGCAGCCGCGACAGCGTCCGCGCGAAGTCGGCGATCCGGGTCAGGGCGAATTGGTCGAAGGCGATAGTGGACATGTAGTCCTCGCTAGTGTTGTGACTCTAACGCTTGTTTCGCCCGTGCGACCTTTTCGAGGATTTGGCTGGCCGACTTGGTCCAGATGAATGGCTTGGGGTCTGCATTGTGGTTTTCCAGGTATTCCATGATGGCGCTTTTGAGCTCCGCGACACTCTTGAAGGTGCCGCGGCGGATACGTTTTCGGGTGATCTCGGCGAAGAAGCGCTCGACCATGTTGAGCCAGGAAGCCGAAGTCGGCGTGAAGTGCAAATGGAAGCGGGGATGGGCTTTGAGCCAGCGTTTTACGGCCGGCGTCTTATGCGTGGCATAATTGTCAACGATGAGATGGAGATCGAGACCGGCGGGGGACTGCTGGTCGATCAATCCGAGAAAGCGTAGGAACTCGCGATGTCGATGGCGCGGCATGCAAGTCCCGATAACCTTGCCATCCAGCATGTTCAGCGCTGCGAACAGTGTGGTGGTGCCGTTGCGCTTGTAATCGTGGGTCATGGTACCGGCACGCCCCTTCTTCATGGGCAATCCCGGTTGAGTGCGGTCGAGGGCTTGGATTTGGCTCTTTTCGTCGACGCAGAAGACCAGCGCCCTGTCGGGTGGATCGAGGTAGAGCCCAACCACGTCCTCCACCTTGGCCGCGAAGTTCTTGTCGCGCGAGACTTTGAACGTTTCGACCAGATGCGGCTTGAGCCCGTGCGCACGCCATATCCGCTGGACACTGCTGTAGGAGAGCCCTGCCGCCGCAGCCATGCTGCGCAGGCTCCAGTGGGTCGCATTCGGCGGCTTCGCATGCAGCGTCATGTGGACCACCTGCTTGATCTTCTCGGGCGCCAACGGCTTAACGCGCGATGGGCGGGTCGCATCCTTCAACAGCCCGTCCATTCCCTTTGCCACGAAGCGGCGGCGCCAGCGACGGACCGTCAGCAGGCTCTTGTCCACAGCCGCCGCAATCCCCTCCGCTGTCAGGCCATCGCTCGCCAGCAACACGATCCGCGCCCTCCAAACCACCTTCTGCGGCGTGTTTCGGTCCCGAACCAACCGCTCCAATCGTTCGCGATCAGCCGCGCTGATCCCAATCCGCTCGATTTTCCTCATCGGGGCAGACTTGCAGGTTCGCGCCGATTTGTGAATCGTCTGTCAGCAACGGAACACTAG